>CAJMSZ010000012.1 GCA_905216215.1 uncultured bacterium
GCAGGTTCGAATCCTGTCACCCCGACTTTGCGGGTGTAGTTCAATGGTAGAACACCAGCCTTCCAAGCTGGATACGTGGGTTCGATTCCCATCACCCGCTTATTTTTTTGCAAAAAATTAAGGTATATACCACATCAGATATATACCTCTAACACATCTTATTCATTTTTCTCTTCTCTTTTTCTCATTTTCAATCCATTCATCGAGTGTGAGCGGCACATAATCCGAATACATGCAAAAACAGTTAATCATATTACATGGGATGGAAGCCACCTCTTCGCTGTTCATCATTTTCCGTTTAGATGCTCTGGTTATCTGCTGAAACTGTTGAAGCAGCACTTCATCATAAGTATCATGTACATGCCCGTACAGCATATACGTCTTAGGATTTCCATGTTCATCTACTTTATACTGTCCATTGTAACAGAACACGGGATAATGGCACAGCACCACCTTTCTCTTGTGGTCACCCATTTCTGCATATGGTTTTACCCATTTCAATCGGCTTGCATCAAAATTCTTGTCTTTCAGATAGCGGTCATGGTTTCCTTCTATTAAATAAATCTTTCCCCGGAGTTGCCGAAGCACTTCATTCGTCTGTGGTCCGTGTCCCATAGAGAAATCTCCCAGCACTACTACTTCATCACAGCTTCTGACTCTGCTGTTCCACTGACGAACCATGTAGGCATTCATTTCTTCAGCCGATGAGAATCCTCTGCAATCCATCTTCGTATTCAAATTTTCATGATAAAAATGCAGATCTGAAATATAGTATCGCATAAAATCATCACCTTCCGTTATTTTCCTGTTCTCCCTTTCCCACCTATTAATATAGAAAGTACAGCTACAGCCGCCACAATGTATTGATACCAGCAGAACGCAATTACCCGGAACGGACTGCTGATATTATCCATCAGAGCGCAGGCGAATAATACTTGTGCCCCATAAGGCAAAATTCCCTGCAAAGCACAGGAAAATACATCGAGCAAAGAAGCCGTCCGCTTAGGGTCTACATCGTAGCTCTCACTCAATTCTCTGGCAACACCGCCTGTTACCAGAATTGCAACCGTATTATTTGCCGTGGCAATATCTGCCAAGGAAACCATTGCCGCAATTCCGGCTTCTGCAGACTTTCTTCCACGAATAACTCTTTTTACCTTCTGGAGAATCCATTCAATTCCGCCTTCTTCCTGAACCATGGTGGCCAGTCCGCCCATCATCATAGAAAGTAGAAAGATTTCAAACATTCCGGTAAATCCTTCATAGATTTTTCCAGCGAACTCCAACATAGTAAATGAGCCTGTTGCCACTCCAATCATCCCCGAAATCAATGTTCCGCCTGTAAGTACCAAAAATACATTCCATCCAATCAATGAGGCTGCCAACACGAACACATAAGGAATGACTTTCACAATTTGGAAGGAATAATCTGTCACTTCCAGAACTGTTTCCGGTCGTCCAAACACAAGTAAAAGCAGCACCGTAATTACTGCTGCCGGAAGCGCGATTGCCAGATTTGTCTGGAACTTATCCTTCATTTCCACTCCTTGCGTTCTCGTAGCTGCGATTGTCGTATCTGAAATCATAGACAGGTTATCCCCGAACATTGCTCCCGAAATTGCCGAAGCCACCACAAAATAAACATTCAATCCTCCCGCTTCCGCAAGACCAAGTGCAATCGGTACAACAGCAACTACCGTACCTACAGAAGTTCCCGTAGACACTCCAATAAATGCAGAGATTACAAACACACCTGCCGCCACAAACTGCGGTGGAATCACAGACATTCCCAAATTCACAACCGCATCCACGCCTCCCATGGCACTGGAAACTGTGGTAAATGCACCTGCAAACAAGAAAATAAAGCACATGGTCATAATATCTTCATGACCACATCCCTTAAAAAATATGGTAAGTTTTTCATTTATCGTTCCCTTAAATAATAAGAATGCTACAATAATACCCGCTACGGCGGCAACCGGTGTTGGCAATTGATAAAATGCCATATCCACCCCTTGTATCTCCAACACAATCCCTGTAGTCAGATAAACAACTACAAACACCCCTAATGGGATTAATGCCTTACCATTTGCTTTCTTCTCCATGTATATTCCCTCCACATTGCGTTGCACTATTCCCTTTTACAATACACGTTCTCATCTTGTCTTCCTCTCAACACCATTATTTAAGCCAACGCTTTGTCATATAAAAGTAGTATATTCGAAGATTTGCTATAAATCAATCAATAATTTCCCTTTGCATTTTCTTGCTTACATTCGTGCTTATATGTATAATAAAAATATATAATAAACTTATACGCTGTACTTGTGAATATGAAAATATACCTTATAGCCTTATAAAACGAAGAGTTGGAACTGTAGCTCGATATAGCTACACAAGAAAGATTTTCTTTCTGAGATAAAGATGTTATTACACTAACAGAATTAGTCACTACAAGACACCGAAAATCATCCTATAAACACTAGAAACATTTATTAATAATCAACGTGACATTTCAGCAAGACAGAAAATGCGTGAATTAGTTGATTCGGATGCAAACAAAGTAACAAAAGTATTCAGCACGTTATTTTAAATGAGGAGGATGGGTTATGTATGCATACCCGAAAGATTATTTAAACGATGTTGTAGAAACTCAGGGAAAATTGTTTGACTTTGTAGCTCAGACATTTCCCGATAAAGATACCGAAGAATTCATTACTGCTTATATGAAAAGCAAAACCCGGAAAAGTATTGACGAAGCACAGGCCTATGTCAATACTATGGACACAATGGATTTATGGGCTTATTTCCTTGAAACAGACCAGTATACACTGAAAAACGGGAATGGACTTAGTGGATTTATGCCCGATTGGATTGGTGAATTTTATGCTTATTACCAATGGTATTATAATATACCCAGTTCAGAACTGGTTGTAAAAATTCCTGTAGATTTTTTGAAAAAGGCATATTATGGACTTCATGATTTACAGCTTGATTTAGCAGTAAAAATATTAGAGACATCTGATGTGGCATATATCAAACAATTGGGACGAACTATAAAAAACTATAATGAAAATGCCTGGAACGGAGTAAGACAAATCATTGTTTACGAAGGTCTTACTGCGAAGTTTTCACAGAATCAATTTTTAAAAGAACAACTTCTCAATACAAAAGAATGTTTATTGGCAGAGTGCGCCGTAAAGGACAAAATTTGGGGAATCGGTCTCTCCATGACGGACACAAACCGATTAGACCAGAGTAAATGGTCCGGTCAAAATTTATTAGGATACACCCTAATGATGGTACGTAAACAGCTAAAAAATGGAGCTGATACTATGTAACTCACATAGATATCAACTCCATTTTCCTGTTTATTTTCTAATGATTCTTCCCACCAGGCTGCCAAGTAAGAATACAATCATATCTGCCGCTACAATCGTTGCTCCCACCGGAGTTGAGACTAAAATAGAAATCAAAATTCCCACAAGCGCACAGCTCACCGAAATCACTGCGGAACAGATGACGACCTGTTTGAAATTCTGAAAAATCTGCATTGCTGAAAGTGCCGGGAAAATAATCAAAGCTGAAATCAGCAAGGAGCCAACCAAATTCATTCCAAGTACAATGATTACCGCAATAATGATGGCTATCCACAGGTTATACCTGTCTGCCTGTATTCCTGTGGCCTTTGCGAAATTTTCATCAAAGGTCACTGCAAAAATACGGTTATAGCAAATCCAAAATATGAGAATCACTGCTGCCGCCATGATGACGCAAAGCCATACATCCTGTTTGGAAAGAGTCAGAATCGAAGTGGAGCCAAACAGACTGCTGCACACATCGCCTGAAATATTTGCCGAAGTAGAAAACAAATGCAAGACCAGATATCCAAGTGCCAGCGCCCCCACAGAGAGCATGGCAATGGCTGCATCTCCTTTTATCTTTGCATTCTGTCCGGAACGAAGTAATAGCACTGCTGCGATAATCGTAACCGGCATAACAAATATGGTATCATTGGCCAGATGAAACACCGTTGCCACTGCCATTGCACCGAATGCCACATGGGACAACCCATCTCCGATAAAGGAGTACCGTTTCAAGACCAGAGTTACCCCTATCAGAGAAGAACACAGGGCAATTAATGTCCCCACTATCAGCGCATACCATACAAACGGATACTGAAGATAAAATTGTAATTTTGTTATCATTTCGCCCATTACATGTTCCCTCCGATATACTGAAATACTTTCCATGCATCGCTCTGCAGATAATCTTCTTTCTTCCCGTAAAACATATGCCGCTTTCCAATATGAAGTACATGACTTGCGTACTCCAGATATGCCTGAATGTCATGAGAAACCATGAGAATTGTAACACCGCTTTCATTCAATTCTTTAATGAGCTGATAAAACTCTGCGGTTGCCTTCGGGTCCAGACCATTTACCGGCTCATCCAGCAAAATCAGCTTTGATGTTGCACAAAGTGCACGGGCAAGCAATACTCTCTGCTGCTGTCCGCCGGAAAGATTCCGATAACATTCTTTCTTCAGATTCCAGATATTCAGTTTCCGCATAACTTCTTCTGTATTCTGTTTTTCTTTTCTGCCATAAAATGGTCTGTTTCCGCATTTTGTCAGATTCCCGGACAACACAATTTCCCATACGGATGCCGGGAAATCCTTCTGTACCAGAGTCTGCTGGGGTAAATATCCGATTTCATAAGACTTCAGTCCATCCCCGGTACTCAGCTCCCCGGACATCGGCGGAATCAGATGGAGTAATGCCTTCATCAGGGTACTCTTTCCCGCCCCGTTCTCACCTACGATACACAAATAATCACCTTTATTTACTTCAAAGCTAATCGGAGCCGTCACTGCAGTTCCTTCATAGCCCAGCACCAAATCTTTACATGTTATATATGCCATAATTTCCGCCTTCCTGTTATTTCAGTGCTTCTTCAAGCACCTGAAGATTGTCTCTCATGATCGAAAGATACGTCACTCCATTTTGGATTTCTTTCCTTGTCAGCGACTGTAAGGAATTTAACACTAGTATCTTCTGATTCTTGTCTCTCGTATTTGCCACAATGGTTTCTGCCAGACTGTGGTCTGAATTTTCAATCACAAGAACTGTTCCCAGATTCAGAGAATCTACCTTTTCCATCAGAAACGTAATCGTCTCAAAGCTTGCCTCGGTTTCCGCACTGCACCCACTGAATGCAGCATAATATTTCAGCCCACATTCTTCCATCAGATAACGAAACGGGAACCGATCTGCCACCAGAATCGTATCCTTATCTGCCTTCGCTACCATATCCTGATAATCTTTTTCTAAATCCTGTAATTGTCCTATATAGTCATCCGCGTTTTTCTGAAAATCCTCCGCATGCTCAGAATCCACTTTACCTAATACACAACTGATTTCTTCCACACACTTCTTGGCATTTTCCAAAGAAAGCCACACATGCTCATCATATTCCCGTTCATCCTCTTCTTCGTCCTCATGATGATGATCATGACCTGCATGACTGTCAGTCATACCTTCTACTACTTCTTCCTCTTCCAGGGTATCTGCAAGAAGCTCCAGCAGATTAATAACATGCATATCAGGATTTACTGCATTTTCCAACGCATCTCTTACCCAGTCTTCTGACTCACCACCTGCATAAATGAACACGTCACTGTTAGATATCTTCACGATATCGTCTACTGTAGGCTGATAATTATGCACATCTGTTCCATTATCCAGCAATAACTGCACATCAAATTTATCAGAAGAATCCCCAATAACGCTTCTTACCCAGTCATATTCCGGGAAAATGGTACACACAATCCGATATTTTCCCGCTTTATGGGATACGTCATCTGTCGTCTGATTCCCTGATTCTCCACATCCACTCAAGATTCCGGCAATAATAGCAAAAATGAGCATGATTGCTCCTGTTTTTTTCATTAATTTTCCTTTATTCTTTCTCACAATCTCCACACACTCCCACAAGAACTGACCCCGGACATTCCAGACGGAATCCATGATGGGTAAGTAAATGCTCATAGATTTCTTGCATTAATCCACATTCCAGGTGCATAATCTTACCACATTTCCGGCACTGCATATGCAAATGCTCATGGCAGTTTCCATGAGGTTCTACATACTGATAAGTTGCACAGTCATTTTCCGCAGTCTTATATTTCATTAAAAGTTTATTCTCTTCCAGTTTATCCAAATTCCTGTAAATAGTTGTGAGGTTTACCTGCTGTCCCTGTTCCAGAAGATAGCTATAAATCTCCGCAGCCCGAAATCTCCGGTCCCTGTTCTGCTCAATATACTCAATAATCAAATCCTTTGTCTTTGTATGATATGCCTTTCCCATTTTAAATTGTTTTGCCCCCTTCAGTTTTCCCTGAAATATGTCTTAACACGCAAAAATGCAAACCCTTTGCAATTTTAACCCTGACCTTTCCATTTGTCAACGCTTTTTTTGCAAATGATTTGCATTTTATCCAATTTTTCACTTATTCTATTGTAATTCTGATTTTAGGAACCTTTTTCGGCTCTGCATTTAACGGAATATTTTTATAACGGTAAATACTTAATATCATTCCCATTAACAGGTAGGACACTAATATTCCACTTCCACTGTTTGCCAAAAATGGCAATGCTATTGAAGAGGAAGGAACAATTTGCAGACACTGAAGGAAGTTATAAACAATCTGAACTGTAAGCACCAGACTGCATCCACAGCCAACCATGACCCCCAACTGATTATGTTGTGCTTTGGAAATGCGGAACGTTTTCCATACAAGGCCCAAATATAAACCAGCCACCAACACACCTGCCATTATTCCAAAACATGCCACCAGACTCACAAATACATATTCACTTTGAATTCCCGGTAATTGGTTGTTTAAAAGCACAAGACCGGCTTTACTTCCGCCCAGCAAGCTGCTGTTCGCAAAAATCTCTGAAATATTCTTTCCAATATAAGACATGGCACTTGTTCCATCCAGAAATGCTGTCATTCTCTTTTGCTGATATGGCGCCAGAAGATTTCCTCCAAACAAACATATGACAGGTATGAATACTCCAAAGCTCCACAACCCAGACAACACTTTCTTCCCGGACACAACATACCAGTCCGCAAACACAGCTACAGTAAACATAATCATAAAAATGAGTGTGAGAAAACAGGCATGTATTATCGATGGTGACTGCAAAACCAGCAAGATTGGAATCAGTGCCCACAAAGCAATTCTCCAAAGTGCTTCGTACCCCTTTTTCCGATAGGAATACAGAATTCCACCAAATACAGGCACATACAGATACATAGCAAGTGGAACCGAGATACTAAATCCGAACAAATAAATAAATGTACTTGCATTATTTACAGTTAACCGGAATGGAATGGTTCCTATCATACATCCCAGAAAAACCGCCCCAATCTGCTTTCCGTATTTTCCAAGAATGCTATAATCCAGATAATAGATTCCAAGCATTAGCAAAAAACCAAAAGCAGTGAATACCAACTGCTTTTCTGGCATCACCAGTTCATTTCCAACTGCTCTCAGCCTATACTGCAACAGCACGCTGAGTATTCCCAAAACGCCAACTACCAGTACCATGCCCCAGACCATCTGGGGTCTATGAATCCGGTCAAGCTCCACACCGACCTCCACTGGGTCTCCCATTTCCAGAATCGCTTTATCCAGTGCTTCTTCCTTATCCATCCCCGCTTTCACATACGCATCCATCTGATCCATAATATGATTCTCTAATTCTTTCTCCACACAAGGACACGCTTTTTTACAACGAATCTGACTTGTCACAAGGCGTAAATAGTCTTCTATTCTCATCACTATACCTCCATTGCAAGCACATTCGTTACCGCTCTGGTATACTCCTGCCACTCCGCTTTCTTTTCTGCCAGTCGTCTGCTCCCTTCGGCAGTAAGCCGATAGTATTTTCTCACCTTTCCCGTTGCTTCCTGTTCATAAGACAACACAAAATTCTTCTCCTCTAACCCGTGAAGAAGCGGATATAAGGTACCGGCCTTCAGTTCAAAGACATTCTGTGACTTTTCCCTCAATGCTTCTATCATCTCATAACCATACATATCCTTTTCTTCCAACAAGCGCAAAATCAGCATTGTCATGCTTCCTGAAACTAAAGATTTTTCAATTTTCAAAAAAAGCTCCCCTTTCATATATAGATTGTCGATATATCGGTTACCCATATAATATATCGAGTATCTATATATGTCAAGAGGAGAATTTTTCTTTCTTATTTTCTTATCTGTCCATTTCCAAAGATAATATATTTGCTTGTGGTAAGCGCTTCCAGTCCCATCGGTCCTCTGGCATGGAGCTTCTGTGTACTGATCCCAATCTCCGCTCCAAATCCGAATTCAAATCCATCAGTAAATCGGGTGGATGCATTAACATAGACCGCTGCCGCATCGATATAATCCTGGAATTTCAGTGCATTCTGATAGTCATTTGTGATGATTGCCTCGGAATGACCTGTATTATAATGATTGATGTGCTCCACCGCTTCCTCAAAGGAGTCTACCGTCTTCACAGAAATAATCAAATCCAGATACTCTGTGCCCCAGTCTTCTTCCGTAGCAGCCTTCATTTCCGGAATGATAGCCCGGGCGCGTTCATCTCCACGAATCTCCACTCCCTTTGCAAGAAGACGCTGGCAAATCAGAGGAAGTGCTTTTTCTGCAATCTCTTCATGGACCACCAAAGACTCACAGGCATTACACACACCAGTACGCTGGGTTTTGGCGTTTTCAATAATATTTGCCGCCATTTCTACATCTGCATATTCATCCACGTAAATGTGGCAGTTTCCAGTTCCTGTCTCAATCACCGGGACAGTACTGTGATTTACCACATTGTCAATCAACTGCTTTCCGCCACGAGGAATCAACACATCAATGTAATCTCTGAGACACATCATCTCATCCACATGTTCTCTTGACGTATCCTCCACAAGAATCACTGCATCCTCTGTAATTCCGGCTTTTTTCAGTCCTTCTTTCAGCACTTTCGAAATGGCAATATTCGAGTGAATGGCATCTTTTCCTCCACGAAGAATGGTCACATTTCCCGTTTTCAGGCAAAGTCCAAAAGCATCCGCAGTCACATTCGGCCGGGACTCGTAAATGATCCCCACAACTTCCAAAGGCACTCTGCGTTTCCCAATTTTCAAGCCATTCGGTCGCTCATTCATAGAAATCACTTCTCCGATCGGATCGGGCAATTCCCCAATCTGTCGAAGTCCTTCCGCCATTCCTTCTATCCGTTCCCGAGTCAGACAAAGCCTGTCCACAAGTGAGGGTTTCATTCCGTTTTCCTGTGCTTCACGGATATCCTTTTCATTTTCTTCCAAGATATATTCCTGCTGTGCTATCAGTTCGTCCGCTGCCATACGAAGCCCCGTGTTTTTCTGGGTCTGTCCCAGATATTGTACTGTTTTGGCCGCTTTTTTTGCACGCATTCCGAGATCTTCCATATATGTCATCTTCACTCACCTCTATTTCTGCTTTAATGCAACAAACAGCGTTCCCACATCTTCCCCGTTCAAAATATCATTGATATGATAAATGTCATTGCCATTTGCAATGACCATATCTGCTCCACAACCGGTTGCAAGCTTTGCAGCAATAATCTTTGTTGCCATACCTCCGGTTCCAACGGCACTGCCTGCTCCTTTTCCCATCTTCTCCAGATTCTCATCAATCACTTCCACTGTATGTATAAATTCTGCTTCCGGATTCTGTCGTGGATCATCCGTATATAATCCATCAATATCGCTCATCAAAATCAGGAGATCAGCATCTACCAACATTGTTACATAAGCAGACAACGTATCATTATCGCCAAAGTTCCCATAATTCGATTCATCCGCGGAAATCGCATCATTTTCATTGACGATCGGAATGACATTCATTTTCAAGAGCTGCTGGAATGTCTGTCTCGCATTTGCCGCACATTCCTCATTGGAAACAGACTCCTTCGTCAGAAGCACCTGCGCAGTAAGCGCCCCATATTCGCCAAACAGCTTTTCATAGATCATCATCAGTCTGCCCTGTCCCACTGCCGCACATGCCTGACGTCTCGGCAAATCTTTCGGTGTTTCTTCCAGCCTTAGTACATTTCTTCCCACACCGATAGCTCCCGAAGAAACAACAATCACTTCTTTCCCTTTATTGCGCAGATTTACCAAAATCCTCACAAATTTCTCTAATTTCTCCAAATCGATAAATCCACTTTTGGGATGGGTAATGGTAGAAGTCCCGATTTTCACTACGATACGCTTTCGATTCTTTAATTCATTCCTCACATTTCCAGTCACAATAGTTGCCTCACTCTCTTTATGTAAATATCATTTCGTTGCTTTAATAATTTACTTCATTATAGCATTATGACTTATGAAAACCAACTCTTTTATTATTCAGCTATAATATTTTTTATATTCTTATTTTTAATGAATTTTCCGCAAAACTGTCTTATACTTATTTTAGAAACGACTAAAACATATAGATTGGAGAGCTATTATGGATTTACTTATGACTACCCAGGAAGAATGTCAACGATTAGAAGTATATGGAGAATATCTAAAGAAAATTCCAGAGTTATTGAAACAGTTAGAAACTGTAGAAAAAATGTACCAAAAAGCAGTTTTGGAGGAGACCATGTTAAAAGACAAGCCTTTGAATAATCACAGTGTCCAGCTTTATGCTGACCGGCTGCATCGTATCAAGGAGCAATGCGAAATCCGTTCTGCTGATATCCGTCAACAATGTACACTTATCTTAGAATTAAAGGCTCAAATCGAAGCAGAGAGTACTGCGTTAAATGCACTGCTGAAAAAGGTTAACTGAAGCTTTAAATCGTATCCGAATGCTTAAAGAGAGGGCTATCAAAACCAGACAGCCCTTTCATTCCTATTATTTCTGTAATTGTCTCATTATCAATTCTCGCTCATCGCCCTGAACTCCTAATGCATTGAGTGCCTGTTCCAAAGTAAGCTTCATGTTTCCCATAAGATTTTTTACAGAAACAATCTTTTCCTTTGCTGCATATTCTTTTGCATATTCTTTTGCATATTTTTCAACAATCTCGCTCATTTGCCCACGTCCTTTCTCCGTTTCTTTAAAATGTTTTACCCCTTTCGCCAATACACTGTAATGAATCTTTTCCGGATTTTCCTGATGAAAGTCTTTCATTAACTGACCAATTTCATCATTTCCTTTATAGCCGCCATTCACATATATAATATGGGAACCATCATCAAACGATCCACCTGTCTCTCTTACACATCGGTCTATATGGTATACAGGTAAACCTTTTCTGAATTTGTCATACTTATATATAAATATCACATAAGAATCTTTAAGGTCCTTAAACACCTGCCCTTCCTTCAGCATTCTGGAATCTACCATGCTACTGTGATATCTGGCTCGCTTGATATGAGCTCCGGCAGAATTGCCCTGAACCTCTATATCTATTTCCTCCCCATCCACATCAATCGCATGTACATCCAACGTAATGTTTCGACCACCGATTTCATGATTTTTCAATTCATTCTGACCTGTTACAGTAATAACTTTAATATCTCTTCCTAAAATAATTCGAAGAATCAGTTCTGTGGCTTCAATATTCTTATCAAAAACCCTACTCATCAAATCATCATCAAACAAGGTCAGTTCATCTACTAACGTATTGACTGTATTTCTTTCTTTTTCATTAGACTTTATTTTTTCTTCTGTCATTATACCCTTTCTGCTTAATTCAATAATAGCACACCTGCACTTTTCCAGCAAATAAAATAAATGCAAATCACGTAGTGAAATGCTTTAGCATCTGTCATTAATTGTTTTCTCATTCTTTTTTAAATGGTTACCTTTTATCGCTATACTAATTTTACCTGATACTTCCGTGCAGACCTGCACTTCTGATTAAATTGATTTGTTTTATTAGATTATCTTTCTGCTTCGATTTACATACACAACCTTAGCTATAACTTAACATGACTTTTTTTGTTTTTCAATACTTATATTTTTTTTGGTAAATTTTGCGCAAAACGCAAAAAAGGAAACAACTCACACCAAAGTCGTTTCCCTTTTTATTTAAAAATCTTAAACACTACGCATTAAATACATATTTATCCAATCTGTCAAATGCTTCCTGTACTCTCGAATATGGAAGTGCAAGATTCATTCGGATTGAATATTCGCCATGGAACGGTCTTCCGTCCTGCCAGCCCACACCGACACGGTATCCGGCTTTCAGAAGTTCATCCACTGTCTTCCCATGTTTCTCACACCATTCTTTGCAGTCAAGGAACAACATATAAGTTCCCTGTGGCTTGCTGAGACTTACTCCTTCAAAATGCTCTTTAATAAAGTCATATGCGTAATTGACATTGCCAGACAGCACTTCCCGAAGCTCGTCTACCCATTCCATGCCTTCTTCTTTATATGCACCAATCAGCGCATACATAGAAAGAACATTCATGGAATTGTAATGGCACTTACTGCTACTAGAACGTACACGATCACGCAAATAAGAATTATAAATAATATGATAGCTTCCGATAAGTCCGGCCAAATTAAAGGTTTTGCTTGGTGCATACAATGCAATGGTACGGTTCTTTGCATCTTCACTGATGGACTGAAGTGGAATATGTTTATTTCCATTCAGGATAATATCAGACCAGATTTCATCGCAGATTACGATACAGTCATTGTTCTTGTAAACTTCCATAGCCTTTTCCAGTTCTTCTCTCTCCCAGACTCTTCCAGTTGGATTGTGAGGATTGCAGAAAACTGCAACATGAATCTTATTCTTCTTGATTTTGGCATCCATGTCCTCATAGTCCATTCTCCAGATGCCTTCTTCATCCTGTTTTAAATCACTTAAAACAATCTTATATCCAGCGCCTGTAATGCTACCTGTGAAGCCGATATAAGTAGGGCTATGTACCAATACACTATCGCCTGGATTAGCAAATGCGTTCAGCGCAGATACCAGACCACCAAGAACACCATTTTCATAGCCGATTGCTTCTTTGGTAAGTCCGGTCACACCATTACGCTTTTCCTGCCAGTTAATGATTCCCTGATAATACTCATCCCTTGTCATGAAATATCCATATGCAGGATGTGCCAGTCTTTCGCTGATAGCTTCCTGTACTGTAGGAGCCGTTGCAAAGTTCATGTCTGCAATCCACATAGGGATAAAATCAAATGCTTCGTCTCTTGGTCCGAACGCATTTCCCATAGCAGGGACATCAACAGCGATTGCGTCTTTTCCCAACCGGTCCATAATTGTTGTAAAATCGTACTTCATTTTAGTTTTCCTCCTTGTTGTAGAGATGACATGCCACAAAATGTCCTGGCTCTACCTCTGTCATCTGAGGTTCTGCTTTACGGCAGATTTCCATGCACTGTTCGCATCGTCCTGCAAATCTACATCCAGCAGGTGGGTTTACCGGACTTGGAACATCTCCTTTTAACATAATGTGCTCTTTCTTTGCAGACGCATCTGGGTCTGCAATCGGCACTGCGGATAAAAGGGCCTTCGTATACGGATGCTTCGGGTCAACATATAACTTAGAGGATTCGGTAAGTTCTACCATTTTCCCCAGATACATTACCCCGATACGATCCGAAATATATTTTACCACAGAAAGATCATGTGCGATAAATAACATCGTTAAATTTCTTTCTTTTTGCAATTTCATCAACAGATTGACTATCTGTGCCTGAATGGAAACATCCAGTGCAGAGATTGGTTCGTCACAGAACAGAAATTCCGGATCTACAGAAAGCGCTCTTGCAATCCCGATTCTCTGGCGCTGACCGCCGGAAAATTCATGCACATTTCTGGAAGCATGCTCCGCATTCAGTCCAACCATGTTCAGAAGTTCAAAGACCATCTTCTCTTCTTCTTCGCGATTCTTTGCAAGCTTATGAATCTGAATGCCTTCCGCAATAATATCATATACCTTCTGATGTGGATTCAAAGAAGCATATGGATCCTGGAAAATCATCTGCACTTTTTTGGTAAATCCAAATCGTTCCTTCTTTGTCATAGCATGAACATCATTTCCCTGATACAGCACTTGTCCCTCTGTCTTTTCCAGCATTCCAAGACAAGTCTTTCCACAAGTTGTTTTTCCACAGCCCGATTCACCTACAAGTCCAAATGTTTCCCCTTTATATACTTGAAAAGAGACATCATCTACTGCTTTCAATACACTGTGCCGGCCTGCTTTATAATATTTTTTCAAATGGCTTACTTCCATTTCCACAGTACGGTTTTCTTCGTTACTCATCTTTCTGCCTCCTTATTGCTTCCGGTACTCCACTTAAATCTGCTCTTTCATCCATAAGCCAGCAACAAACTTCATGTCCGTCAGCAAATTCTGTTTTTGGAGGTTCATATTCGTTACAAATGTTCATTGCATATGGGCATCTGGAGCAGAAGGCACATCCTTTTGGAGGATTTGTCATATCCGGGATACTTCCCTCGATGGTAATCAGTGCCTGCTTCTCTTCATAGTCTACACGTGGTACTGATTTCAAAAGAGCCCATGTATAAGGATGCTTCGGATGATAGAAAATATCTCTGCAGTTTCCCTTTTCTACAATTTTGCCTGCATACATTACAATAATTTCATTTGCAATATCTGCCACTACACCAAGGTCATGGGTAATCAGGATAATGGACATGCCCATTTTCTGTTGCAAATCCTTCATCAGCGAAATAATCTGTGCCTGAATTGTTACGTCTAATGCTGTTGTCGGCTCATCTGCAATCAACAGATTCGGATTCGTAACTAATGCCATGGCAATCATCACTCTCTGACGCATACCACCGGAAAGTTCATGTGGGTATTTTTCAAGACAATTTTCTGCATCTGGTATTTCAACCAGTTCCAGAATCTCAATTGCTTTCTTTTTCAGTTCTGCCTTAGAAATGGATTTGTCATGATTGGTCAGATTTTCCATAATCTGTTTTCCTATTTTCATAGTCGGGTTGAGGGATACCAATGCATCCTGAAAAATCATGGAACATTCTTTCCCACGGAAGGAATTCCACTCTTTTCTCGACAAATTTGTAATGTCTTTTCCTTCAAAAAGGATTTGACTTCCCTCTAATATTTTACCCGGCTTGTGAATCAGTCCCATCAGAGATTTTGCAGTAACCGTTTTGCCACAGCCGGATTCTCCTACAATGGCTGTAGTCTTTCCACTTTTAATGTCAAATGTTACACCACGGACTGAGTGTACTTCTCCTGCATAAGTAAAATAGGACACAGCCAGATTCTTTACTTCGATTAAATTTTCCATCTGCCACTCCTCCTATTCTACAATCTTAGGTTCCAGTGCAGTTCTGAGCACATCACCTAACAAATTAAAACTAAGTACTGTAATTAAAATCAATAATCCCGGATAAACTGCTAACCGTGGGGTGTCCAGAATATGAGCCTGTGCGCCCTGCAACATACTGCCCCATGATGCAACCGGAATCTGTACCCCAAGTCCTAAGAAACTCAGTGAAGATTCCATTAAAATCGCATTTGCAACACCGAGACTGGCTGCTACAATGACGGGTCCAAGGATATTTGGCACAATATGTTTGACTGCAATTCTTACACTTCCCGCGCCCAGATTTTTCACCGCACTTACATAATCACGTTCTTTTATGGACATGGTTTCTGCTCTGGTAATTCGTGCCACCGATGCCCATGAGAACAGACTCAATACTACAATCAAGGTTGTAAGACCCGGCTGTAATAAAGCATTCATAACTACCATAAGCAACATACTTGGAAGTGCAAGAAAAATATCTGTAAAACGCATTAACAGCATATCAAACTTTCCGCCAATGTAGCCGGAAAAAACACCTATTGTCGTTCCGATTGCTACTGTCATAAGCATGGCACAGAATCCTACTAACAACGAAACACGTCCTCCATATAACGCACGGGTAAAATAATCTCTGCCATAATCGTCCGTACCAAACCAGTGTTTTGACGAAATCCCCTGGAGCTTTTGACTGACATCAATTTTATATGGATCATACGGACTAAGCGGTGCCATAAGAACCGCAATGATAATAATAGCCAACAGGATTAAACTAATCAATGCAACTTTATTAGACAACAGTTCTCTCTTTATATCTTTCCATACACTATGATTATATCTTTTCACCGCTTCCGGCTCTTTGTGTTCTATTCTTTTGAAAGAATCATCTTTAATAATAATCTTATTTTCCATTCGCTTTATCTATCCCCCGTTTAATTCTTGGGTCAGCAAATGCATACAATATATCTGCCAACAAATTTCCAATAACAAGAATGAAGCCTGAAAGCATAATGTAAGCCATAATAATCGGGTAATCTCTCTGTCCGATTGCACTCATAGCAAACATACCGATTCCCGGCCAACCAAATACACTTTCAATAATAAAAGAACCACAGACCAAAGAAGCAAGATTCATTCCCAAAAGTGTAATGATAGGAAGCAATGTATTTTTCAATACATGTTTCCGTAAAATATTCGGAGCGGTTGTTCCTTTTGCTTCAGCTGTAAGTACATATTCTTCTGCAAGCTGTCCAATCGTATTGGTACGAATGTAACGAATAAAAACAGCCAGTGTACCAAGACTTAAGGTAATACTTGGCATAATCAGATGTTTGATGGTATCAATGGTTGACTCATTTCCAACAGTATGCATACCACCGGAAGGGAGGATGCCAAGCTCTGCTGTAAATAAAATGATTAAAAGCATCCCAAGCCAGAAAGAAGGAATCGACATTCCGATATATGACACAAAACTGATAATGTTATCCACAATGCCATTTTTCTTATATCCTGCCCACAATCCTAATGGAATGGCAAGCAATAAAGAAAGCACCAGCGCACATCCCATCAGCAAAATAGTAGTAGGTAATCTCCGCATAAGCTGAGGCGCAACAGCAGATTTATTTGATAATGATACTCCAAAATCACCATGGAGCGCTTTCCCCAACCATCCAATATATTGTTCTGGCAGAGACTGGTTTGCACCTAATTTTTCTAAAACTGCTTCTCTTTCTGCTTCGCTCATATCACCGGTAATATACATACTCGAAATGTCTCCCGGTGCGACATAAATAATTGCAAATGAGAAGAAGGAAATCAAAAGCATGACGATTAATGTCTCAATAATTTTTTTACCACAGTATTTCCACATGTTCTTTCCTCTCTATACTAGAAAAGGTTCACAGAACCCTTTTGTCGTATGCCTGGCAAAAAGAAGGGGCACCTCCTCTAAACGAAAGCACCCCTCTTTATGTCAAATCCTAATCTACTTTAATTGACATCCAATCTACAAATTCTGGAACTACTTCAGAACCATCCAGTCCTGTTACATTCTTCTGAGAAACCATTACATAGTTTGTGTAAGTAAGTGGGAATACCCAGTTTTCTTCTGTGTATTTTTCCTGAATTTCATTCCATAATTTCTGAGCTTCTTCCTGTGTAACTGCGCTGTCTGCCTGTTTAACAAGTGAAGTCATTCCTTCACTCCAGCCCCATCCACTGTTCTTCATATAAGTAGATGCCTGCCATCCACAATCACCACGTTCAGAATCCCAACCATTGGAACCGATATCGTATTCATCTGTGGTCTTTCCACTGTATGGTGCAAAGAAGATTGAGAAGAAGGTAGGTGAATCAAGTCCCTGAACCTCTAAGTTTACACCAATTGCTGCAAGCTGCTGCTGAACAACAGTTGCTACTGCTTCCATGTTTGCACGGTCAGCATTGTAGATGTATTTCAGTGTTTTTCCTGCAAGTCCTGATGACTGTGCAAGTTCTTTTGCTTTTTCAAGATCCTGAGAATAACCAGGTGCTTTTTTATTATAAAGTGACTGGTCTGGTGTAAGCACACTGTTGGCACAAACTGCAAGTTTATCGCTTCCGTATGCTGCATCAATAATTTCCTGATCGTTTAATGCAAGCATAATGGCTTCTCTTGCTTCGGCAGGAAGACTTGCAAATGCTCCACCTGGATTAAACTGAAGGTAATTCAATCTTGCTTCTGTTACAGAAGTAACATTGTAATTATCATCTTTTTCGTATTTTTCCAACTCATCTGCTGTTGTAATACGCATGTAAGAAAGTTCACCGTTTTCAAATGCAATCTGTTTTGAACTTCCTGAACCTAATGTACGAAGAACAATCTTCTTAACACTTGGCTGTCCACCAAAATAATCGTCCCTTGCTGTATAAACTAAGCTGTCATCGTTGATTTCAGAAACAACGTAAGGTCCTGATGTTGCCATATCGGTGTTCCAGAAATATCCACTGTCATCAACCTTTGTTACATCCCAGTCAAACGCATGTCCTGGTAACAGAACAGTATCACCTAATGTATTTTTAAAGTTTGCAGACACCATTGGAAGTACAAATTCTACAGTCTTATCGTCAATTTTATTAATCTGAATATCCTGTCCGTTTACAGTTGCAAGACCTGAACGTCCACTGCTTGCCATAGAATAGTCAATTTTGAACTGAATATCATCTGCTGTAATCGGTTCTCCATCACTCCATGTTGCCTTATCATTCAGATGTACAGTATATGTTAATCCATCATCAGAAACATCCAGTTTGTCCGCAAGATAATATTCCATTCCTGAACCTGTCTGATAGAAAAGGGAATTATAAAGCGGACGAAGCATCGTTGTAAATGAGTCTGTTCCTGATCCACTTGGTTTCAAACTGTCTGGCATATAATCAATTGCCATCGTGAATGTACCGTCACTGTCCTTTTTCTTTGTGTCTTCTGTCTTTGTCTCAGTGTTTGAATCACTGCTCTTACCGCATCCCGCTGCCAAACTAGCCACCATAGCTGTTGCCAGAAGAATCGCCAAGATTTTCTTTTTCATAGTTGTTCCTCCTTTGTTTTTAACCATTTGTTTTGGACACATCTTTCGACTATCCGTTAATGAGTATATAAGAATCTTCTCTTAAATGGAATTTACAAACCCGCTCCAGTGTAAATCAAATTTACATTTTAGTCTTTTTGTAAACCCATACTCAATCTTATTTGTCATATAATAAAAGGTCATAGTTTCCCATAACCTAGTGATAATACGCCTTAATAGGTTCCGGCACACAGCTACAGAGCAAATCTGTAACTTCCTGTGGAGTCCGCTTATCATCCTTTGCCTTTAACCAGTTGAATATCAGCCTTGTCCTTGCCAGATTCCACATATAAACAGAAATCTCAACATCTTCCGGAAGTTCTTTTTGTCCCAGTTCCCTTTTCAATTGTTGTTCCATGCAAAGAATCGAATAGGAAGTTATATAATCCAAAATACTGTTCTGTCCGTCATACGCAGCAACGTTCACATAAAAATCACGCTCGCTGAACATATACTCCAAAATCCGTGCATGATATTCTCTCCACTCAAATTTCTCGAGTCCGTGAAAAATCTCCTCCGCATCTCTTCGGTATATCCAACTGACTAAATCGTATTTATCTTTAAAGTGATTGTAGAAAGCAGTCCTCGAAACATCACAATTTTTGACAATATCCTGCACCCCGATATTCGTAAAGGACTTTCTTTTCAATAAATCTTCTATCGACTCCGCAAGCACTGTCTTTGCGTCTGTCTTTATCATTCTCCCACATCCATTCCAACTACAAAACTCGCCACTTTTACTCGCTTATCATTTTACTTTCTTCCGCCAAAAAAGTCCAATCGTTTTAAAAAATACATTGCGCCCATTTATTGGTGTTATCTATATGTCTTTTACAGAAGGACTGGCATCTGGTGTACTAGCTTTGCAGATATCGGAAAATTTCATCCAGTCGTCTAATGGCTTCCCTCAATATCTCCTCATTCATTTCCGAGTAATTGAGTATCATAATGTGCTGATACCGTTCCTCTATTTCCGTACAGAATTCTGACAGGAACTCAATATGTATTTTCTGTTGTTTTGCCAGCCACTTCAGTTCAATATCCGCCAGGCCGGTATCCATCCACACTAATAAATGCGTACCACAATCGATTCCTCCGATTTCCCTGACCGGAAGGTGTGTTGCTCCCCTAATAATCTGGATAAGCAAGTCTCTTTGCGCAGAGTAATGCTTTTTCAGCCGGCTCACATGACGGTCAAAGTATTTTCTGTCTATGAATTTTGCAAGGGCATACTGCTCGCAGGCAGAGGCTGTATTAGAATAAAAGGTTGCGCTTTCCATGTATCTTCTCATCAGCTTTTCCGGCAGAATCATATAACTGATTCTTAAAGAGGGAGCCAGAGTTTTGCTGAAGGTATTCATATAAATAACCCTGTGCTGTGTATCCATACTATATAAGGTAGGAACCATGCGGGAATTATAGCGGAACTCACAGTCATAATCATCCTCAATAATATAGCGCTCCATTTTGCGTGCACACCATTCCAGAAGTTCCTGCCTGCGCGCCACGGTCATGACTGTACCGAGCGGATAGCTGTGCTCCGGCGATACGTGAATCACATCTGCCCCTTTTGCACGCAGACTGTCCACATCAATCCCATTTTCATTCATCGGAATATACGTCCACGTCACACCAAACTCATCATAAATCCCCGGTATTTTCTTAGAGCCCGGACTTTCCACTGCGTAAATCGCATCCTGCGGAAGAATTTTCATCAGGCGATTGTACAGATATTCAATTCCCGCTCCAATGATGATGCACTCCGGGGATACCTGCATTTTACGTGTACGGTATAAATACTCCACTATAGCTGTCCTTAATTCCCTGATTCCCTGAAAATGTACTCTTTTTACCAGTTCCACATCATATTCGGAAAGCACCTCCCGCATGACCTTCCGCCACTGTGTAAAGGGAAACTTCTCGTAGGCCGTATTATTTACCGTAAAATCCGCAAACCATGACTCTTCGTCATATACAGGCGGATACTCTGCCGGTTCTGAGCGGTACTCCGACATGGTTTCCACATCTGCAACAAAATACCCTCTCTTTTCCTCAGAATACAAATATCCTTCCACAACAAGCTGTTCATAGGCATTGATGACCGTCTTCACACTGATATCATTTTCCCTGGCAAATTCACGCTTGGAAGGAAGCTTCATTCCTGCGGGCAAATGTCCGCTTAAAATATCATTTTTCAGACAGTCATATAAGTATTCATATAAGGGCTGTCCTTTTCTCTTTTCAAAATCATATCGAATCATAATCTGGTTACCTTATTTTTTATTATTTTGGTTATTTCAATATACCCATTGGAAATTATAATGGGATTTATACAATTTGTAAACGAAATTCATAAGAATATCAGGAGGTTACTATGGGAATATATGCTATCACAGGCGGTTCAAGCGGAATCGGAGCCCAGACTGTAAAACTTTTAAAAGAACGAGGCCATGAAGTTATTAACATCGACATGAAGGGTGGCGATATCGAAGTTGACCTCTCTACATTAGAAGGACGCAAGAAGACAATTGATGAATTGCATCGCATGTGTCCGGACGGACTGGACGGCATGATTCTGAATGCCGGTGTTTCCGGAGCCTGCGGTAAACCGGAGCTCATCATATCATTGAACTTTTTCTCTACTATCGAAGTTGCAAAAGGCGTTTATGATTTGGTCCAGAAGAGACATGGCGCTATGGTTGTTACATCTTCTAATACGATTTCCCAGGGACGTATCCGTATGGATATCGCTGACCTGTTAAATAATGCAAATGATGACGAACAGCGTATTTTAAATATCGTTGGACAGATGGACAGAACAGACTTAAGCGTAGGAAACACACTTTATGTTGCCACAAAGTACGCGCTTGCAAGATGGGTACGGCGTCATTCTGCTTCTTATGCTGCAAATGGGGTTCGCATCAACGCAGTTGCACCCGGTAATGTGAATACAGCCATGACAGCAATCCTGACACCTACAACAAAAATGGCAATCAATGCACTCCCTATCCCTACTCAATATGGGCAGGACGCACTGATGGATCCGGCGGAAGTTGCATCCGTAATCGTATTCCTTGTTTCCAATGAAGCAAGAGGTGTCTGCGGAAATATTATGTTCGTAGACGGTGGAACAGACGCTCTGCTCAACACGGAAAAAGTATATTAAAGGTGGAGGAAATTATTATGAGTATCATTGAAAAATACATAGATGCTGCGCTTAACAAAGATTACGAAGCAATTTCAAGATTATTTACCAAGCATGGACATTATAACGACTATACTCCAATCGGAGCGCTCCGCCAGGAGTACCATGTATATGGCCGGGAGGCAATTGCGATGTTTTTCCGAAACAAGTTCTTCTTCCGTCAGTTTTCTTTCTCAAGTCCGAAGATTTTAAATGACCATCAGATAGAATTTGTTGCTTCTTATGGTGATTACTATATTGTAGCTCTTGCCAATATTGAATACGCAGAAGACGGACAGATTCTCCGTATGATTGTAAGAGCAAGATAAAAAAAGACCATTCCCTCCTAAATGAATGGCATCAAGCCAAACTTTACCTATATAAAGGCTCCTGCTTCTCTTAATTGAGTAGCAGGAGCCTTTTATTTTCACGACTCTATAAGTCCCATCTGACTAAAAACATTAGCAATTGCTTTATTTCGAATTTTAGAATGACCATTCATAGTTTTCTCGAAAGTCAGTCCATTATACAATCCGCCCGAAGAAGTTACCCCCAGTCATTCATCATAAACTGCAGCTACTACAATCCACTAATATCCAGCTCAACTATCATCTGTTCAAGCTTTCGTTCTTTCAAAAGATAGCACATATATATTGGAAGATATATCATATTGCTTTCTCTTTCTACATTTCCTGTAGAAAAGATATATGCTTTTTCAAGGTGATAATCAGAAATACTCATAAAATTATCCAGAGCTTTATGCGATTTATATGCTTTCCCCGATTTTACTTCAATTGGAATAATTTTTCCACCCATTTCTATCACAAAATCCAGTTCACCCAAATTTTTCTTCTTACAGAAATATGGTTCAAATCCATTAGCCGTTAATTGTTGCGCAACAGCATTTTCAAAATGTGCACCATTATTCACTTCTCCATTTTTATTAATCAATTCAATTTTTGTTTCTGCAGGATATGCACTTGTGAGAAGACCCGCATCACTCGAAAACAACCTGAATACATTGGTATTCTTACTTGCCAGAAGAGGAATCACTGGTGCGTCCACATTGTAAACCGGCAGAGCTACACCGGCATCTTTTAACCACAAAAAACTATTTTCATATCTGTTAAACTTAAGTTCCTTATCCAACATGCTAAAAACAAATTTTTTATTCTGCTTATTTAACTCGGCTGGAATAATGTCATACACAGATTTCAACTTCAGTTTCTTGTCCTCTAGTTCATATTGAGTAAAATCTTCTCTATAAAGTGTGACAATATCTCTCTGAACTTTGTCAACCTGACGGATATCTTTTGTTTCAATGTACGTCTTCACAGCATCAGGCATTCCGCCAACAATAAGATATACAAAAAACATGGATAACAACTTCTGATGTATAAATTCATCTACAGAGCTGTATGTTTCAAATTTTTCCCTCAACATATCTAACGTCGTTTGAGAAACATTATTTGCCACCATAAATTCTTCGAAGTCCATAGGATACATCCGCAGAACCGATAAATATCCAACCGGAGCCGATGCTATTCCTTTCAGTTCTACTCCCAGGAGCGAACCACTCATTACATACTTAAAGCTTCCCTCATCTACAAGGAATTTTATTTTGGTGACTATTTCCGGACACTTCTGAACTTCGTCGAAGAATACCACTGTTTTATACGGTTTACACTCTTCTGGCATAATCATTCTTAATTTGACCAAAAACTCTTCTGCACTCATTTCCGCATTTAAATACTTGATCATATCTGGCTGATCGATGAAATTCACTTCGAATTTACTATATTTACTCTTTTCAATCTCATCTCTTATAATCCAGGTTTTTCCAGTTTGTCTTGCCCCTGTTACCAATAATGCTTTATTGGAATTATCAAGCCATTCTCTAATCGTAACGGAGTCTTTTCTATACATTTTCCATCACCTCTACTTATAAAATACAATGTCTGCCCCGTTTTTTCAATCTATTTTTCTTAAAACGCCCCGTTTTTATTACTATTTTTATCTTAAAATGCCCCGTTTTTTATATATTATTCGTCAAAAAATGCCCCGTTTTTTGAAGTTATAAAAAAATCAGGTATTTCACTCAAACTGAAACACCTGATTTTACCAAATCTTATAATGAGCGAATCACATCCACCAAATCTGAATGAATTTCACTTTCCAGATAGCTTTCCATAAATGCTTTCATGCTGTTTCTGCTATAACGATTACCGTGGATAATCTGACCAAGTCTGCGGACCGTCTTTTCCATCTCATCATTTACCAGAATATAGTCATACTGTTCCGCACACATAATTTCTTCCTGTGCGGCAAATAAACGTTCCTCCTGCTCTTCTTCCGTAAGCGAATCATCTGCTTTCACATGTTCTGCCAAATCATCCCATGTCGGTGGGAGCAGGAAAATCAGTGTCGCATCCGGACACATTGCTCTTACCTTCATGGCGCTCACAACATCTGCAATCAGAAGTACATTTCTTCCCTTGCTCCGGGCTTCTTCTACTGCCCTGCGTGGTGTTCCATATCCAACACGATTATAATAGCCATATTCAATCAACTGATGGGAGCGCACCATACGGTCGAATTCCAGATGGGAAATGAAATAATGTTCCGCTCCTTCCACTTCGCCCGGACGCGGGTCTCTGGTTGTTACAGAGACACATTTACACGCATTGGGATGTTCCTTCATGTACTCTCGTAAAATTGTTCTTTTTCCCACACCGCTTGGTCCCGAGAAGACAACCAACTGTCCATATTCAGCGATTCTTTCAAAGTATTTCTTATCCTGATTCATAGCTCCATACCTCCCACATATTTATTTACGTGCAATCAAGTTCTTCTATACTCATTATAAAGAAGTCTGATAAAAGTATCAATGAAAGATAATCTATTAACAATGCCGATACTGACTTATAAAATTCCCATTCCGCCAAGCAGCATATAATATCCGGTCAGAATGACTACAAACACAAAAATAATCGGAAGTGTTTTCTTCATAAGCTGCCCCCAGGATACATCAAAATATTCTGTGATAATCGCCAGACAGATGTGTGTGGGCGAAATCTGCATAGCCGCGTAAGAAAGAGACATCATATACATCAATAGTGCTGCTCCTGCATTCGGTATACTCGCAAATGCCAGAGGGATGAGCAAAACAATCATAGAATTGGCTCCACTGATAATTGTTCCCATAAACATAATAATTCCAAAAGTTGCAAACTGCGGTATGGCAGAGCCTTCAAACAGCTCCGGCAACCTGCCGACTGCTCCTGTATACGTCAATATATTCTTAAACATCATCAGAATAATCGTATTGAATATAATTCTCCATTCTATTGAAGTTTTTGCAAACTCCAGCACTTCTTTGGCACTTAGCTTATAGACAGCAATCGATAGCACAATAATAAACGGCAACACTTTTATCACCGAAAGATTCAATGCAATAACTAAGACAATGCAAAGCACCAATGGCCAGAAACAATAAAGTAACTGCTTCAATTCTTCTTTTTTATCAAAAATCTCTTCTGTATTTCCATACCCTTTGGATAACTTGCGCAAATACCCAAGATAGCCAAGTGCGAGAAGCACAATCACCATTGGCGCCATGTAAAGCACAAACTTTCCTGTTGACACTGCTGTTATCGAGAGCGCAAGCAAAATAGCATTATAAGTTGGAGAAAAGCTTTCGGAAATATGGCGATAGTAGCTTGTAACGAAAGTTTTTTCTTCTATGTCTAAATCCTCACCCGTGGCCTTATCCACAATGGCCCCACAGATATTTACTGCTCCGGCAGATGGCAGAAATCCAATGATTACCGGGGCAATCATACACACCAGCCTCCTGTCCCCACTGATCCGCTGCAATGCCAGTTCCGCCCGTTCCAACAGCCTTCTCTCTTCCATAATCCGTTGCAAAAACGTAACTAAAACGAAGCTTCCAATTACAAGAAGCGTATCCTTCTCATAAATTGAGGAAATAATCATCTTTGCCGCTTTTCCTGCCGGAATCTGAAACAGAATGATGGTAAGAAGTATTGCCGCAATCATTGCATCCCTCAGTTTTCTCTTCATCAAGACCATAGCCATAATCACAACAAATATGATAAGCAGTTTTACACATTCCATTTGCATCTCTCGTTTATTCCTTTTCTCTTTTATGTGCCCTTATATTTCAAAAAGGGACAGCACTTTACGCACTGTCCCACACTGTTTTCATATCACTTATTCTGCAGAACCAATTGGATTCCATAACAAATCCATGACCTTGTCTGTATCGTCCATAGCTGTGATAAGACCTACTTCAATGTAGTCATCTACGATACCTCTCATCTGATCTGTAACATACTGTTCATCAAAGTTAAGAAGACCAAATTCCATATCCTTATTTAATGCAAGGTTCTGCTCACGGTCATCTCCTTCAAGTCCAAGTTCCATAAGAAGGTCTGTTGTTTCTTCTGGATTTTCACCCATCCATTTAAGTGCTTTCTTTACTGCAGATGCAAGCTTTGTTGCTGTAATAGGATTCTTCTTAATAAAATCTCTGTTCATCATAATGATACAACAAAGTTCATTACGGCTGTTTCCGTCTTTGGAATCAATTTTCTTAAGGATTCCCTGATTTACCAGTTTATATCCATATGACTCTCCTAAAAGAGCCGCATCAATTTCGCCGTTATCCATAGCTGCTACACAAGCTTCCTTGTCAACTGCTTTAAGAGTTACATCCGTAAGCGGATTGATTCCTGCTTCAAGCATTAATCTCGCTGTAATGTTATAGTCAGAAGCTGCGATACCATTTGGTGTAGAAATTGTCTTACCTTTCAGGTCATCATAATTTTCAATATCACTGTCCGCTTTTACATAGATAGCTTTACATCCTTTTAACAGATGTGCGCCGCCTACGAAAGTAACATTTACACCATTTGTAATCGGAACTGCTGCTTTCGCAATATGACCAATGGCAATATCAGCCTGTCCTGTACCGATTGCTTCAATATCAGAATCCCCTTTGAATCCTTCTACATCCAATCCTTCATCCTCAAAGAATCCTTTTGCTTCTGCCACACCACAAGCAGATGTACAACTGTCACCTATCCAGTACTTCAACGTTTTCCCGTAAGCTTCTTCTTTCTTCCAGGCTTCTTTATCACTCGTATCTGTTGTAGTCTCTGCCTGTGTGTCTTCTTTCTTTTCTTCACCTTTTGAAGAACTTCCGCATGCTGCCATGCTGAGTACCATTGTTGCACAAAGCAATACACTTACCAATCTCTTTTTCATTGCTTTCCTCCTTGTTTTGAATGAAATTTAGTGTTTATTTCTTTAAGCGAAATGCAACAGATCCAGAATCTGGTTGCGATATTCGACAAATAAAGAACTACTTCGATTGCGTGGATATTCCATCTCGATATTAATCTCGTTATTAATACGGCCCGGATGTGCATCCATCACAATTACACGGGAACTCATGTAAACCGCCTCGTCAATATCATGAGTTACCATAACTACGAGCTGCTTATTTACCTTCCACATATCAAGAATTTCATTCTGCATATTCATTCTTGTAAATGCATCCAAAGCTCCAAGTGGCTCATCCATTAACAAAATCCCCGGTTTGTTAATCATTGCCCTTGCAAGCGCAACTCTCTGTGCCATACCTCCTGATAACTGTCCCGGATAATCCTTTTTAAATTTTTCCAATCCAATCACTTCAATCATTCGGTTCACTTCATCTTCTTCATGACCTTTATATTTATGCTGCATACGGAGGCTGAAAGAAATATTATCTTCTACTGTAAGCCACGGATACAGCGTCGGTTTCTGGAATACCATTCCAATATCCGGGCCTGGTCCTTTAATCTGCTGCCCATTTAATGTAATCTCTCCCGTTGTCGGTGCAATAAGTCCGGCAATCATTCGTAAGATAGTAGATTTTCCACAACCGGAAGTTCCAACCAGACTGACGAATTCTCCTTTATGCATCTCTGTGCTGATACCTGACACTGCATTTGTCACCTCATCACTGTCCACACGCGAGAAGCTTTTGGATACATCGCTGAGCTTTAGTACAATTGAATCATTCATTATTTCGTCACTCCTATCTGCCAGCGAAGCAAGTATTTCTTAATTACATCCAATACCCTTGTTACTACATTGAACGTAATACAAATGATGACAATCGCTGCAAACATCTTATTGTATGCAGCCCACGCTTTCGCCCATGTAATATACCATCCAAGTCCGGCTTCTACACCCATCATTTCTGCAATCATAAGTGATACGCATGCAGAACTCATTCCCTGCGTCATTCCCTGAAGAATATTTGGCATTGCATGAGGAATCGCGATGCGAAATACCAGCTGCCTTTCTGTAGCTCCTAAAGTCCTTGCCACCTCAAAGTAAGACTTATCCACATTAGAGATTCCGGTTGTTGTTGCAACAGTTACTGCAAACCACGTTCCAAGACCTACGATAAACATGGAGCCCGCCATCAATGAGCTTGCAATTAACATAATCAATGGAATCCATGTAGCTGTCGGAATTGGTCCAAGAATCTTAACAATCGGACTTACCCAGTAATTGACCTTCTTACTATATCCACAGGCAACACCTGTAATCAAGCCTATGACTACTCCACTGATGTAACCTCCAAACAACAGACGTAATGTAAACAACGTACACTTAATCAGCTGCTTGTGGTCTGAAATAGCTACATTTATAATATCATTTACCCATGGAATAAATGGGTACAGCAGTTTACCGGTTTTTAATGTCAGAAAATCCAGTAGTGCAAGACATATGTAAATCGCTGTCATAAATGGGGCTGAATGTCTCAACTTTGCAAACTTCTGTTTATTGCCTTTCACATAATTCAGCATCGCGCAAATCCATAACAAAAAATAAATCACAACCGGAATAATCAAAAGAATCGCATATCGCTCCGGATTGTTGTTATTGTACTTATTCGGAATCAAATAGTACTCCAAAAGTGCAATCGCACAGCCAACTACCGGTAATATGGAGATAATAATATCTAAAATCTTCTGTCCCTTGCTGTGATTATTTTGTTCCAGTTCCCATAATTGGTCCTTGGTAAGCGTAGATGTATCTATGTCATTCTTCATCGCTTTACTCACCACCCTCATCTCCTTATCCTCATTATTACGTCCGATATTATAACATCCAATACTTTTCACTGTAAAATCAATATTTTTGATATATCCGCCCATCTATTTATGCAATCTATATATTAATATTCATTAATTTTTAGTCAAATTGCATAAAAAGTGTCAGTCCCTTGCAAGAAACTGACACTTAGTCTTTTTTACTTATTTTTTCAGTTTTTTATCTATTTCTCAATCTGCCCCCTACATCCCTGGCATGCAATCATGGCAAAAGTTCCTGCTGCTCCGGCAAGTACCGTATCATCAAACTGATATAACGGACTATGTAAGCCCGGCACTTCAGCTTTCTCTTTTGGCTTAATTCCAACAAACATATACACAGCAGGAACAAGACTGCTGTATTCTGAGAAGTTCTCTCCGCCCAGATTGTCTTCCTCGATAATGTAGACCTGATTTTCTCCAAGAATCTGGGTTGCTGCTGTCTGTACTCCCTCTAAAAGCTCCGGTGCATTGTGAACACTGTCCCCGTGAATCATAATTTCTGCTTCATAAGTGGTGTCATACACTTCACATACAGCTTTGACCTGTTTCTCGATTTCTTCTCCCATTTTCTCAAGCACTTCACGCTTTACGGCACGCATGGTTCCGCCAAATTCGCAGGACTCCGGAATAATATTTCCAATGCGGTTATCTCCCGCAAGCATATAAGTAACAGAAAGAATTCCGGACTCTGTTCCGCTGATTTTTCTGGTCAGAATCGATGGTAAATGCTGATAAATTTCATTTGCTGCTGCAATCGGGTCATTGGTCTGCTCCGGCCAGGAAGCATGGCCTTTCTTTCCTATTATCTTGATTTTGAATCCGCCTACGCAGCCAAATGCATAGCGTCTTGCAATTCCGATTTTTCCGCTTTCTACGGAAGGCCATCCATGTGCGGCAAATGCCATGTCAACTTTTGGATTTTCCAGTACTTTATCCTCATGAATCAGGGTATCTGCTCCTTTTCCTACTTCTTCTCCCGGCTGGAAAACGAATTTTACCGTTCCGCCAAATTCATCCCGAAGTTCGGAAAGTATCTTTGCAGCACCGATGATCCAGGTGGCATGTCCATCATGTCCGCAGGCATGCATCTGTCCGTGATTCTGTGATTTGTACTCACATTCTCCCGGTTCTTCAATCGGAAGGGCATCAATATCTGCACGTAAGAGAATGTTTTTTCCGGTGTCTTTCTTTCCATGCATCAGCGCCACGATTCCGCTTCCGCCTGCCACATGCTCGGTAATCTCAAGTCCCGGAATCTTCTTCAGTTCGCCTGCAATAATATCATGAGTCTGAGGCAAATCAATTCCCAACTCCGGGTGCTGATGAAGTGTATGGCGAATCTGAATCAATTCAGGTTCTATTGCACTGGCAATTTTTTTAATCTTTTCTTCTATACACTTTGATGCTTCCATATTTCTCTTCTCCTTCTGTTTAAATATTGAAACCAAAAGATATCTTTATAGCATTAGACTTCTTTATAGTATAAAAGGCCCGCACATCCGCTGTACAGGCCTTTGATTGTCTTATTTTCGATTTACAAAATTAAGGAACTGCTGAAGTCTTGGGTTCTGTGGATTATCAATAATTTCTTCCGGTGTACCATCAGCCGCAATCTTTCCACCATCCATAAATAAGATTCTGCTTGCAACCTCTCTTGCGAAACCGATTTCGTGTGTTACAAGAATCATCGTGGTTCCTTCTTCTGCAAGAGATTTGATTGTATTAAGAACTTCTCCTACCAACTCGGGATCAAGAGCGGAAGTTGGTTCGTCAAATAATACAACATTGGGATTCACTGCCAATGCTCTGGCAATACCGACTCTCTGCTGCTGTCCACCTGACAATTTCGACGGATAAAAATCCTTTCTTTCAAGCATTCCTACTTTTTTCAGAAGTTCAAGAGCAATCTTTTCTGCCTCTGCCTTTGGCTTTTTCTGAACAACAACTAAGGCTTCCATTACATTTTCAAGAGCAGTCTTATTCTTAAATAAGTTGTAGCTCTGGAATACCATGGATGAATGTTTACGGAGTTCCAGTACATCTTTCTTTGTATGATGTTCTGCGTCTACGCACACATTTCCAATTGTAATTTTTCCTTTTGTAGGTACGGTCAAATAATTCAGACATCTGAGCAAGGTTGATTTTCCTGTACCAGACGGTCCTAGAATCGCAATTACTTCATTCTTATTAATTGTAAGATTGATATCTGACAGAACTTTCGTATCTGCATCAAATTCCTTATACAAATGTTCCACCTTTACCAACTGTGTTTCTGTTCCCATAATTTTAATCTTCCTATATTATTTCTGGATTAATTTTGTCATATCTGCAAACATCCATTTTTCTGTGATTTTTGCAACTGTTCCGTCATCAAGCATATCCTGAAGTACCTTGTTCAGTTCTTCTGTAAGTTTTTCTCCTCTGTCTGTCTTAGGAAGGAAATAAGCTACATTGTTAGCCATAAGGTTTTCATCAAAGAAACGGAACTTTGCTTCATCATGGTTGTGTGTAAATGCATTTACATTTGTTGTTGTATTTGCATAAGCATCAATTCTGCCAAGTACAAGATCATTCATACCAACAGCACTGTCTTCGTAAAGTTTTACTTCGAAGCCGATTTCTTTTGCTGCATCTTCAATAATTGTCTGTGCAGCCTGTCCATTGGTGCATCCGATTGTTTTACCTTTTAAATCTTCCAGTGTCTTGTAGCTGGAATCTTCATTTACGATCACACACTGTGCGTCTCCATAATATGGAATCGTTGCATTGTACTTATCTGCTCTTTCTTTTTTTACAGCGAAACAGTTTGCAGCAACGTCAGCACGTTCTGTATCCAATTCTCCCCAGAGCGCATCAAAAGCAGCCTGTTTTACTTCTACTTCCCAACCTGTACGTTTTTCAATTTCTGCCCACATTTCAGCATCAATACCTGTCCAGGTCTTTCCATCATCAGAAAGAAGGCTGTACGGTTCTCCTGTTCCTGCTGTTACAACTACGACCTTTTCTTTGTCTTCTGTCTTATCTGTTGCCTCTGTCTTTTTGTCTGAATTGTCTGATTTTGAGCTGCTTCCACATCCGGCTGCAGTTGCTACTGCCATAACAGTAACTAATAATGCTGCTAATACACGCTTTTTCATATTATGCGTCCTCCTCTTTCATATTCTTTTTTTTCTAATATATCTTAACGGGAATTTCCCGAATAAGATGCCTCTCTGACACATGTTTTCTAGTACATGTTTGCACATTTCTTTTCCAACAGTTTATGTAACAATCCAAGCACAAAGATAATCAGCCAATAAATCAGCATAACGGCTGCATAAATTTCAAAATAACGGAAGGTTCTTGCGCCTTCAATCTTAGCTGCTCCCATAATATCCGGCACACCAAGCATAAACGCAAGTGATGTCATCTTAATCAGATTAATCACATCATTGAATAACGGCGGCAATGCCACACGAACTGCCTGTGGGATAATAATTCTAGTTACAAGCTGAAGATTCTTCATTCCCAGAGAATATGCTGCCTCCTTCTGTCCTTCGTCTACAGACAAAAGCGCACCTCGGATACTCTCTGACATAAAAGCACCTTCATTCATACTCATGACTACCGCAACAGCAATAAGCGGGGTCATATCTCTTACGAATGCACTATAGAGTGCAACTCCGTAATAGAAGAAATAAAGCTGCGCCACTACCGGTGTTCCACGCATGATTGACACATACACACGCGTAATCTGATACAGAACCGGAATTTTGTAATAACCAATGATTGCAATAATCACTCCCACCAATAAGGCAAATATTGTTGCGGCTATGGTAAGCTCGAACGTAACATTTACCTTACTTGCAATGATTGGGAGTACCTCCATAAAATAACTCACTTTAAACATCGCATTTACTCCAGACTTTATATAAGTTTTCTTGCATACCCAAAATATTTTAATATTTTTTCTAAATATTACATCGTTTGAAATTGACAAAACGAAATATATTTTTGTATTTTCTGCACATTTTCTATAAATACGCATTGTTTATAGAAATCATTTATAATTTGAATTAACATAAAAAGAACCACTGTATCATGGATTTGTTCTCCATTTCACAACAGTTCTTTTCTTTCTCTATTTTCAGACTTTTTATATGCCAAATTCTTTGTACAATTTCTGTTATTTATTTTCTTTGATTAATTTGATTGCGGAACTGGTTCCGATACGGTCACATCCCGCTTTCAGGAACGCTTCCATGTCTGCCACGCTCCGTACACCACCGGCTGCTTTCATCTTTACATTTTCACCGATATATTTCTTAAACAGGAGAATATCTTCCATGGTTGCACCACCGGTTCCAAATCCAGTGGAAGTTTTGATATAATCTGCCCCGGCATCAGTAACGGCTTTACACATGGCAATCTTTTCTTCTTCCGTCAGATAGCAGGTTTCAATAATTACTTTAAGAATATGAGCCCCAGCCACCTTTTTGACAGAACGGATTTCGTCTGTCACAAAATCATAATTTCCGTTTTTTACTTCTGCAATATTAATCACCATATCAATCTCATTTGCTCCATCCGCAATCGCCTGCCTGGTTTCTTCTACCTTTGCACTAGTCATACTATATCCCAGTGGGAATCCGATTACCGTACAAATATTGAGTTTATCTCCATATTTTTCATGAATCTGTCCCACATAAGATGGTGGAACACATACCGAAGCGGTTTCATACTGGATAGCTTCCTCACATAGTTTCTGAATATCCTCCCATGTGGCAAATGCTTTTAATAAGGTATGGTCTACATATTTTAAAATCTCTCTGGTTTCCATAATCTATATGCCCTTTCTCAAGTCTTCAAGTTTCTATACCTTATTCTAATAAAATGTCCTTGAAGAATCAATACTGTTTTCCGGCAAGTATATCCGGAATCCTCTGACTGTAAATCATGCAAAAATATCAGACTGAATTCAATATATTTGCCAGCGTATTGCGAATAATCTGCCGGTTAATCGGCTTCTCAATATGTCCATTCATCCCTGCTGCAAAGCATTTTTTCTTATCTTCTTCAAAAGTATTGGCAGTCATCGCCACTATGGGAATTCCGGCAAGTGCCGATTCTTTCATTCGCCGGATTTCTCTGGTCGCTTTATACCCATCCATTACCGGCATCTGAATATCCATCAATATCAAATCGAAATATCCGCTTCTGGAATGAATTACCTTATCGATTGCCTCCACCCCATTTGCCGCTTCTTCAATCAGAAAACCTTCGTCTTTCAAGAGTTCCGATGTAATCTCTCTGTTTAATTCATTATCTTCCACAATCAATACACGTTTTCCACGAAAGCAGTCCGTGGTAATACTATTTTCATTCTCTATAAAATATTTTTCACTTTCTTCTGACACCACTTCCAGTTTAAGGTCAATGACAAATTCCGTTCCCTGGCCCAAGACGCTGTGTACGGTAATTGTTCCGCCCATCAGCTTTGTTAGTTTTTGAATAATGGTAAGACCGATTCCGCAGCCTTCCACTCCGCTATTTGTAGAATCCTGTTCCCGCTCGAAAAGTTCAAACACATGCTTTTGAAATTCTTCACTCATTCCAATTCCCGTATCCTTAACACAAATCCGGCATGGAAGCGTTTCATTTACCATTTCTCCATTCTGCCAGATTCCAAATGTTACCATGCCACCGGGCAATGTGAATTTCTTTGCGTTGCTAAGCAGATTCATACAGATTTGTGTAAGTTTCCCCTTATCCGCAAGCACATTTTTCTCCTGCACCTCACAGGAAACCACAAAATTCAATCCTGCTTTTTGCATATCAAGCTCGTAAACATTCCGTATCTGCGTGGCAAATTGCTTTAAGTCAAGTTCCGACACTTCTACTTCTACTTCTCCATTTTCCATATGTGAAAGTTCCAGCACTTCTCCCAAAAGCTTCATCAGCACTTCGCTGGAGCGTTTCACTTTATCAATCGCTCTTATGACAAGTTCCTCGTCTCCCGGATTCTTTGCAATCATGTCTGCAAATCCTATAATCGCATTCATTGGCGTTCGTATATCATGAGACATATTAAGCAAAAATGCATGCTTCTCTCTATCTTCTAACGTTTCCTGCTCTCTTATCTGCTCAAGCATAGATTTTCTCCTTCTCCTCATGCAAGGAAATATTAAACAACAGAATTTTCGTTCTGTTGTAACTCAATCTCAATCCAATCATTTATATTAAAATTATACACAATCTGCCTCTGGATTTCAATGAATGTTTGGATTACTTACATACCTGTTTCATAAAATAATAAATACGATTTTGAGATCTTTGCATCAAAATCAGGTTGGACAACGGAACTTCTTTGCCCAGCCTATTTTTTGTTGTTCTACATATGAAAAAAGAAATAAAATCTGTTTTGTCTTGCTGTCAACCCAAGACAGATAAATCGTAAAAAGCAGATTTCTTCGCTGTGAACCTTTCTGAAACAGATGCACGGAAGCTTATTGCTATGTGCATGATGCACGAAAACAACAGAACGAAAATTCTGTTGTTTCTTATATCATCACTAACCCCATCCGCTCTATCTGCCTTGCATGGACATTTCCACTTTCTGCTGTATAAATCCGTGTCGTGCTTACACTTGAATGTCCAAGAATATCTGCCAGTCTGGACAAATCTTTTTCTCTTGCATAGTATGTTCTTGCAAATAAATGCCGCAGATTATGCGGAAATACTTTTTCCGGTTCCACTCCGGCTTTCTGACAAAGTGCTTTCATTGCACGCCAGATATTGGAACGGTCCATTGGCCTTCCTGTTCTCGTCACAAACACCATTCCCGTTGCTCTTTTTTGTTTTTTAAGATATCGTTTTATCAATTCGCACAACTTAGCCGGCAGGAAAACAACTCTGCATTTTCCTTTATTACTTACGCTCACTCTCCCGCTCCGAACAGCCTCTACGGTAATATATTTTAGCTCCGACACACGAATTCCTGTTGCACAAATGGTCTGAATTACCAGGGCTAACCGCTCATCTTTCTTTTCTTTCGCAGCACATACCAACTTTTGATAATCTGATTTCGTCAGTTCCTTTTGCTCATCCTGAAATAAAACCTTCTGCATTTTCATTTGACGTATAATCAAGTCATTCCAATTCATAAATTGAAAAAATCCATTTATGGCTGCCAGCATAGCATTGACTGTAGCAAGGGCATACTGCTCTATAAGCATTTGCTTCCACTGAATTAAATTACTTTTCGTCAGTGTCCTGCCTTGCATGGACATATATAGCTGCAACAGACAATACTCATATTTCTGTACGGTCGCACTGCTACGTTCACTTTCACATAAATGGATTTTATATTCTTCTATTTGTTCTAATGTCAATCTTCTATTTTCACTTGTCATCGTATAGTCTCCTTTTTGCTGATAAATGTATTTTACCGAATACAAAAGAATTTATACGATATTACCGCTATCTTACACTTGCTGTTTACATCTGTCTATACCACACACAAAATCGACACGGCCAATGCCAAAGAATATGACCGATGGCATATGAATCCGCATCTGTACAAACTTCCACCAGATATTTTCCGTTCTACCAACGGATGATTTTGAATTTCATACCATATTTTGTAATGTTTTGATAAAGCTATCGAAACAGCTTCCTTCCAAAGTTATATAAGGCATTCTGCCATACTACGGTCCAGTGTCCACCTTCCATATCATAGAAAATATGATTAATTCCTTGTTCGTTCATATAATCATGCAGTTCATAGGTCACTTCCCCGCAGACATCATCACTTCTGCCAACTGCCAGCATCAGTACTTTAAACGGTTCTACTCCTTCCGGGAGTGTCAAATCTTCAAGCGGGGTTTCCACCCATGTGGTATCATTTGCCGCAGCAACTGCTGTCGCAGAGGAAAATGCACCCACATATCCAAACAATTCCGGATAAGTATATGCCGCAGCCAGTGCATTTCTGCCGCCCATGGAATTTCCTGCCACTGCAGTATTCTCCCTGCCCCGCTTTACCGAATAATTTGCTTCTATATAAGGCATTACATTATGCACCAGTTCCTCCGTTGTATGGTTAAAGAAGGAAATGCTCTGCCAGAAATCCAGTCCGTCCGCGCTCTCATTTTCATTAATATTACTATTTGGACAGACTACAATCATCTCAGGCACATTTTCAAAATAATACAGATTCTGAAGAATCACATCTGCTTCTTTATTATGCCAGGTCCGATGGCTTCCGCCGTACCCATGAAGCAGGTAAAGCACCGGATATTCCTTGTCCTCACTGTAATCCGCAGGTAAAAATACCATGGCATGCCGCATGCTGTCTGTGATGTCTGAATGATACGTGATTGTCTCCGGTAAATGGTAGGAATAACCCACCTGCTTTTTCACAAAATACGGATTTGGTGTTTCTACAATGACTCCATCCTCGTTTTCATTTTCATGATATTCCTGAATCTCCGTTTCGATTTGAAATTTCGTATTGCGCGCCTGCACCTGATAGCTTTCTATGACAAGAACTGCTGCAAATATAAGCAGCAGTCCCATTCTATAACATCTTTTTTTCTGTTTCTTTAACATTCTGCATCCACCCGAATCTATTCCCACTTATCTTTATGATTTACGGTTTCCATATTTATCGAATGTCTTTCTCAAAGCCAGTTCTGTAGGTACAATAGAGCCTATCATCACACATATCTGAATGAATTCCAATACCAGTGTCATATTTCCTACTGTATCCGTGGAACTTTTCATAAACGGGAGCTGTACAAGTACAGATGGAAGCAGCATGACAAGTCCCAGCTTATACCAGAGTTTTCCGCAGTAATCATGTGCAAACTTCCATGTATCCTCATTCTTCATAGACATCGATGTACGATATCCATATATTCCATTGATGCTCTTCGGTGCATGCTTATACATGATTCTCCCGAAAATAACCATCAAAAGCGGAACTAACAAATTACAAACAAACATCGCAATCCAAAATCCCATAACCTTTACCTTCTATTTCAGATATAAACCGGCCAGTTTCATGTGCTCATCAAACGTGATGGTATAAGTCACACTGACATTTTTATAGGAAGCATTTACCTGACAGATGACATAATGCCGACCTTTTTGCGTTACTTCCTGGGAGTAAATACTTCCAAGTGCAGTTCTCTCACCCCAATCAGTACTTAAGTCTTCTTTTGCACTGTCCATGGTGGTCTTAGTCAATACGGGTTTCAGTTGGTCTATGGACATCTCTTGTAATGTATCATAGTCATCCTTATCCAATAAGTCAATGACCTCTATCAGCTTTTGCTCTACTTCCGTCTGATTGAAAATCTGACTGTCTTTCACATCATTGGTTTTTGGCATAGACCACCGAATAAAGATTCCTGCAATAACGATAATAAGTACAACCACTATCAGAATCTTATAAAGTTTCTGCCGTTTACATGCTTTCTTCTCTGCCTCAGAAATGGATTCGTTAAAGCCTTCCGCAATTTCATCCGCACTTCCCATAGAGGACAGAATGCAATCCACTCCTTCACCTGCCTGCATCCGCTCTGTAATTTCTGCAAGAAGCTGTTTTTCTATATCACGCTTTTTGCTCTTACTGCAAACCACCTTGTGCGTCACTTGTTTTACATATTTCTCAGGACTCATTCTTCTTACCCTCCATGATCTTCTCCACACCGGCAGAGATATTTTGCCACACATTCTGAATCTGAATCAGTGCATTTTGTCCCTCATCGGTTATCCGGTAATACTTTCTTGGAACTTGCTTACCTTCTGCTTCGCTCCATTCGCTCACTACAAATCCTTCGTCCTCCAACCGATATAAGATCGGGTACAAAGTACCATCCTTCAGTGAAAAAATCTGTGTACTTTTTTCCCGGATTTCCTGAATAATCTGATATCCATATTTTGGTTCTCTTTCCATCATTTTTAATACCAGCATATCCAGGACACCCTTCTTCATCTGCTTTTCGTATTTATCATTCATAAAACTATCCTCGTATATACTTTGTAATACAAAGTATATAGCACAATTTAAGTTAAGTCAAGATTATTCAAACTATGAGAAACACGCTTCGCGAGTTTCTCAAGTTATCGCGGCAGTCGCCAAGGTCTCGTGCAAGCACGGACTTTGGCTCGTTGCTCGCGTAAAAAACAGAGCTGCCATCTGGCAGCCCCAAACCTCAGTTCTACGATGCGATGCTCCCGCATACGTTTTCACTTCTGCAATATCTTACTCCTTCTCCTTGAATTCCCTAAAAAATTCAGCAACTCCTTTTAAAACCTTTGCCACTTTCGGTGCATCTTCCTCGGTCAATGCGCTTACCGCACGATCTGCCATCATCTCATGGAAGGCCTTATGGCACTGGTATGCACGCTGGCCCTTTTCTGTCAGTTTGATGATCACTACACGCCGGTCTGCTTCGCTTCGTTCACGTATTACATAATCCTTCTTTACCAGACTGTTCATCGAAGTGGAAAGAGAACCGATTGTTACCCCTCGAAGTCTGGCGATTGCAGACATATTCTTACCTTCACCCGGACCGATTGCATCTAGAATATGCATATCATTCACAGAAATGTTCTTGAATTCCCCTTTGATGATTTCTCGTTCTTCCAAATCCATGATTTCATTAAACAAATTCACTAAAATATCGTTGATCGTATTGCGGGTATCCACTCTCATTTCTCCTCATTCTTGCATTTTTTCCTTAGATTTCTTTCTATTCATCATACTACGGGTTTTCGTTTATTTCAAGTTGAAACAACGAATCGACCACTTCTTGTACCGTTTCTATCCTCTGTGTCCGATATGTCTCTGCCCCGCAAAAGATCAGTCCATTTTCCACATCTCCTTCCACTGCACGAATCAATGCTTTGGTGATACAATATGGAATATTCGATGGATCGCACTTTCGCAAACACCCATAGCATCTTTGGATTTTTTCTTTTTTACCTCGTTCTATTCTTTCTGAAAAAGGATTTCTCATTGCTCTTCCCGGCATTCCAACCGGACTTTTCACTAAGATAACATCTTCTTTTTTACATTTCACATATGCTTCTTTATACAGAATATCAGCATCGCATTCTTCAGTCGCAACAAAACGGCTTGCCACCTGTACGCCGTCAACGCCTAAGTCCATTACCTGTTTCACATCGTCTGCATCAAAAATCCCACCGGCTACGACTACCGGAATCTGTTGATGATATTTTTCTTCATATCCTTTTACAACCTGTTGGATTTTTCTTATTTCTTCTTTATACATTTCCCATGTCAGATGCTGCACTTCTTCCTCTGAAAATCCAAGGTGTCCGCCTGCTTTTGGTCCTTCGATCACAACCAGATCCGCTGTTCTTTCGTATTTCCTATCCCACATTTTTAAAAGGACCTGTGCCGCCTTTTTGCTGGATACGATGGGTGCAATCTTGACATCGTATCCAGCTACCAATTCTGGCAGTTCTGTTGGAAGTCCCGCTCCGGATATAATCAGATCTGCTCCTACTTCCGCCACCTTTTTCACATATTCCTTATAATGATTCATAGCGACCATGATATTAAAACCGATTACGCCTTTCGGAGAAATCTTTCTGGCCTTGTCATATTCTTTTTCTATTGCTCTCAAATTGGCTTCTATTGTATTGTTTTCAAAATCCGGCTCCCGATATCCAATCTGAGCTGCCGAAATAATCCCTACACCTCCGGCTTTTGCAACTGCTCCGGCCAGATTTCCCAGACTGATGCCAACACCCATCCCCCCTTGTATCAACGGAATCTTTGATTCCAAATCGCCTATTTTCAACGGGTTTCTATGTGCTGTTTTACTCTGTTTTTCCATTTACATTCTCCTGAATCTCTGATAACGCGCTTCTGTCAGTTCTTCCTCTGTCAGTTCTGATTTTTCTTTCAGAAACCGGTCCAGGACTTCCTCTATTTGTCTTTGTACCAAAGACATCTGATCTACCGTATATTCCTGCGGTTCCTCAATGATTCCTTCGATCATATGCATTTCTAGAAGATCGTCTGCCGTCATCCGCATAACCGCTGCCGCTTCCTTTGCCCTGGAACTGTCCTTCCACAAGATGGTAGCATATCCTTCTGGCGACAAGATCGAATATACCGAATTTCTTAACATCCACACTTCATCCGATACCGCCAGTGCCAATGCGCCCCCGCTTCCGCCTTCCCCGATGACAATGGAGAGGATTGGTGTTTTCAAAGATGAAAGTTCATACAGATTTCTCGCAATTGCTTCTCCTTGTCCACGTTCTTCCGCTTCCAATCCGCAAAATGCCCCTGGAGTATCTACAAGGCAAAGCACGGGTCTGTGAAATTTTTCTGCCTGTTTCATCAACCGAAGGGCTTTTCGATATCCTTCTGGTGATGGCATACCGAAATTTCGTCTGATATTTTCTTTCGTTTCTTTCCCCTTACATTGCGCAATCACTGTAATTGGATTTCCCTTATAATATCCAATTCCACCAACGATTGCCGAATCATCCCCAAAATAGCGGTCCCCGTGGAATTCCACAAAATGATCAATCAGATGGTCTATATAATCCTGCCCTACCGGTCGGTCTTTCTTACGTGAAATCTGTACTCTGTCCCAGGCGGAATGTGTGACTTCATCTATTCCCGATGGAAACAATGGCTGCACATCCGTACACGCTTGCATGACATCCGCTTCCTTACTCCTGTGCATATCCAGAATCTGTTCCAAAGTCTGCTTCATTTCTGTTCTAGGAACAATCTGATCTATGAACCCATGCTCCAGCAGAAATTCCGAACGCTGAAAGCCTTTTGGAAGCTTCTGTCCGATGGTCTGTTCAATGACCCTTGGTCCGGCAAATCCAATCAGTGCACCCGGCTCAGCTAAAATAATATCTCCAAGCATTGCAAAACTTGCAGTTACACCACCTGTCGTAGGATCCGTCAATACGGAGATATACAGAAGTCCCGCATCACTGTGCTTTTTCAATGCTGCAGACGTCTTTGCCATTTGCATCAGTGACACCATTCCTTCCTGCATTCTGGCTCCGCCCGAACAGGCAAAAATAATCACAGGAAGTTGTTCGCATGTTGCCCGTTCTACTGCCCTCGTGATTTTCTCTCCGACGACGCTTCCCATACTTGCCATCATGAACCGACTGTCACAGACCGCAAGAACGACTTTATGTTCTCCAATTCTGGCTAAGCCACTTACCACAGCCTCGTCCAGCCCTGTTTTTTTCCGAAGTCCCTCTATTTTTTCTACATATCCTTTATATTGCAGAGGATTTACCGTATCCATGCCTTCATCCCACGGCTCAAATGATCCACTCTCTGTGATCATTTCAATCCGTTTCATCGCATTCAGTTTAAAATATCCTTTACACTTTGGGCAAATATAATGATTGGCAATGACTTCATCGGTATAAATGGCAGATTTACACATATTGCATTTTTTCAGAAGTCCTTCCGGAACCTCCGGCCCCGACTGATTGGAGCCACCGCCAATTCTTGTATAACTCTTCTTGAATTTATTTCCTAACAGCATCGATTACTCCATCTCACTTATCACTTCATATAAATAATCTACATTGGTGTCGATTCCCTCTATCACAATCTCGCCAAGCGCACTTTTCATCTTACGCAGGGCCTCTGAACGGTTTTCTGCATGCACAATCAGCTTTGCAATCATGGAATCGTAGTATGCCGGAACGGTGTACCCACTATAGATAGCGGTATCCATTCGAATCCCTTTCCCGCCTGGCAGGTACAGACCGGTAATATTACCTGGCGATGGTCTGAAATCGAGCGCCGGGTTCTCTGCATTGATCCTGCATTCAATGGCATGTCCTTCCAAACAAACATCTTCTTGTGTGATGGACAGTTTTTCTCCCGATGCAATGCGTATCTGCTCCTTTACAAGATCCACGCCTGTTACCCACTCCGTTACCGGGTGTTCCACCTGAATACGGGTATTCATTTCCATAAAATAAAAATCTGTTTCATTTTCAAGTAGAAATTCAATGGTTCCTGCATTTACATAGTCTGCGGCACGCGCTGCTTTTACTGCAGCGCACCCCATTCTTTCCCGCAGTTCCGGGCTGATTGCTACGCAAGGCGCCTCTTCGATAAATTTCTGATGATTACGCTGAATGGAACAATCCCTTTCCCCTAGATGCACAATATTCCCATAAGCATCTGCCAGAATCTGTACTTCCACATGTCTCGGATGTTCCATAAAATGTTCCATATAGACGGCATCCTCTCCGAAGGCCGCCTTTGCCTCTGCTTTTGCTGTCAGAAATGCCTGCTCCAGTTCTGCTTCAGAAAATGCGGTCCGCATTCCCTTTCCGCCTCCCCCGAGTGCTGCCTTTATGATAACCGGATAACCCAGACCATCTGCAATCGTTTTTGCCTCTTCCACCGATGAAATAGATTCATTCCAGCCTGGAATCACGCTTACACCAGCCTCCACCATCGTCGTTCTTGCCTCTGTCTTATTTCCCATTTTCCGTATTACTTCAGATGGCGGACCGATAAATGTAATCCTGCATTTTTCACAAAGTTCTGCAAATTTTTCATTTTCAGATAGAAATCCAAATCCAGGATGAATGGCATCCGCACCCGAAACCATTGTTGCACTGATGATGCTTTCCATATTCAGATAGCTGTCCTTCGATGCCGCCGGTCCGATACATACTGCCTCGTCCGCAAGCTGCGTATGCAATGCTTCTTTGTCCGCTTCTGAATAAACAGCTACCGTCTCTATTCCCATTTCCCGACAGGCCCGTATGATGCGAACCGCAATTTCGCCACGATTTGCAATGAGTATTTTATGAATCATCACTCACCTTCACCTCCAGATATTCCTTAACCAACTACAAAGGTAAGTTCTGCCGTAACCACAACTTTTCCGTCGACACTGGCAATCGCTTCTCCGATTCCCATCGGTCCTTTGCTTTTTATGATTCTCGTCTCCAGTTTCAGCTTATCCCCTGGAACAACCTTGCCTTTAAATCTGCATTTATTGATTCCACCAAAATAAGCTGTCTTTCCTTTATTTTCTTCCTTACTTAAAATCGCAACTGCTCCTGCCTGTGCCAGCGCCTCTACCGTAAGCACTCCCGGCATAACCGGTTCCTGCGGAAAATGCCCTTTGAAAAATTCTTCTCTATAGCTTACACATTTATATGCAACTGCATATTCCCCCGGGACATACTTTTCCACATAATCCAGCAGAAGAAATGGATGTCTGTGTGGAATGATTTGTTCAATTTCTTTGATCGTTAACATTATCTTTCTCCCATTTGCCTGTCTTCATATCCTGCTTAGGAAATACGGAACAACGGCTGTCCATATTCTACCATTGCACCATTTTTCACACAGACTTCGGCCACTACACCATCATATTCCGATTCGATTTCGTTCATTAGCTTCATTGCTTCGACAATTCCAAGTGTCTGCCCTTTTTTGACCTGATCTCCCACCTGAACATAAGGTGCTGCCTCTTCGGAAGGTGCTGCATAAAAAGTACCTACCAAAGGTGCCTTCACCGTCTGCGCATCGGAAACCGGAACATTCGTCTGCTCTACAACCGGCTGCATCACTTCTTGTGAAGTCACAGCCGATTGGCTGCCAAATGCACTGATTATAACCTTGGTTTCCCCCTGCTCGTACTGAAAATCCGCTATATTTGAATTCGATACCGCCCGAATCAATTCCAATAGATCTTTCTGTTCCATGTATTTCTTCCTCCACACTATTCCTGGTATTTTGCGATAAGCAAGGAGGCATTATGTCCTCCAAATCCCAACGAATTACTGATGGCATAGTTTACTTCCTTACAAATTCCTTCGCCAAACATATAATTTAGATCACACTCTTCTTCGCTTTCTCTGGAATTTACCGTTTCATGTATATAACCATCTAAAATGCTCTTCACACACACAATACATTCCACCGCTCCGGCAGCTCCAAGCAAATGTCCTGTCATGGATTTGGTCGAATTGACATACAACTGCTTTGCCACATCTCCAAACGCTTTCTTGATCGCACGTGTTTCAAACAAGTCGTTATGATGTGTGCTGGTTCCATGGGCATTGATATAGGTAACCTCTTCTGGTCTGACCCCAGCCTCTTCCATAGCCAGCTGCATCGCCATAGCTGCACCCTCGCCATCTTCTGATGGGGAAGTAATATGAAATGCATCACAGGTTGCTCCATATCCTGACACCTCTGCCAGAATCTGCGCTCCTCTTTGTTTTGCATGTTCCAGTTCTTCCAGAACCACAACCCCTGCACCTTCGCCTATCACAAAGCCGCTTCGCTCTTTGTCAAACGGAATCGATGCCCGATCCGGGTCGATGCTGGTCGTAAGTGCAGTTAATGCACTAAATCCGGCAACTCCGATTGGAGTAATGGCACTTTCTGTTCCTCCGGCAACCATAATATCTGCATCTCCGTATTGGATTGCACGCATTGCATCTCCAATGGAATGGGAACCTGCTGCACAAGCAGTCACAACATTGACACATTTTCCCTTCAGTCCTAATGCGATTGCAACATTACCTGCTGCCATATTCGAAATCATCATCGGAATTAAGAAAGGGTTGACTCTTGTGGGTCCTTTCGTCAGAATCTTCTCATGTTCCGATTCCATAATGCTTAATCCTCCAATACCAGAGCCGATACTGACCCCTGCCCGGTAAGGATTCTCTTCCGCCATATCGATGCCCGCCTGTGCAAAGGCCTCCATTGCCGCAGCGACCGCATACTGCGAAAACAATTCCATACGCTTTGCCGCTTTGAAATCCATTCTTTCTTTTGCCACAAATCCTTTGACTTCTGCCGCTAATTTCACTTTATATTCTGTGGTATCAAATTTCGTAATAGGTCCAATCCCTGTCACGCCCTTTTTCACTGCTTCCCAAAACGTTTCTACATCATTTCCAATCGGGGTTACCGCACCCATTCCAGTGATCACTACTCTTCGTTTCATTCTGCAACAACCTTTCTACATGGCCATTCCGCCATCCACGCAAATGACCTGTCCTGTTAAATATCCTGCTTTCTCCGATGCCAGGAACGCAACTGTTTCTGCTACCTCTTCTGCCTTGCCAAACCGGCCAACCGGAATCTGTCGGACTGCATGATCCCGAATCTCATCCGAAAGTACTTCTGTCATGTCTGTCTCGATAAATCCAGGTGCTACTGCATTAACCGTAATTCCCCTGGAAGCAAGCTCCCTCGCCATCGATTTGGAGAGTCCAATCAGCCCAGCCTTGGATGCCGCATAATTAGCCTGCCCTGCATTTCCCAAAATACCGGACACGGAGGAAATATTAATAATTCGTCCACTTCTTTGTCGCATCATTTGCCTGCTGACCGACTGGATCGTGGTAAATGCTGCCTTTAAATTTGTTGCTATTACCTGGTCAAAATCCGCTTCCGGCATTCGCATGATCAGTCCATCCCTCGTAATACCGGCATTATTTACCAGAACATCTATCCGCCCCAATCGTTTTATCAAGGCTGTGACTGCCGCCGACATTTCTCCATGGTTTGCCACATCACACTGCATACATTCCCCATCGCTTCCGGCCGCCTTTACCAGATCCAGGGTTTCCATTGCAGATTTCTCACTTCCATTATAGTGAACCACCACGTACATTCCGGATTCCGCAAGTTTCTGTGCAATGGCTCGTCCAATCCCACGGGATGCCCCTGTAACCAGTGCTACTTTTCTATCTGACATATCACTTCTCCTATTTGTTCTATCGTTTCTACATGATACACGTGGACTTCGCTGTTAATCTTTTTAACAAATCCTGACAAGGTCTTTCCAGGCCCGATCTCCACAAATGTATCCACACCTTCCGCTATCATTTTCTCGATGCTCTGCATCCATCGCACCGGAGAAACCATCTGACAAACCAGAAGGTCTTCTATTTTTTCCGCCTCTTGTATATATTCCGCAGTTACATTTGTTACATAGGGAAGTTTCAATTCCTGAAATGGAATCCGTTGCATGTGATCTCTCAGTTTTTCTGCTGCTTCTTTCATAAATTCTGAATGAAAAGGTCCACTAACATTCAATCTGATGCATCTTTTTGCCCCCGCTGTGACCAGCTCTTCCATCGCCTCTTCCACAGCGTCTTTCATACCGGTAATCACGATTTGGCCCGGACAATTATAATTTGCAACGGACACATCTGCTCGTCCCTTTATCAGTTCTTCTATCTTCCGGGCATCCATACCAAGAACCGCTGCCATGGCACCTTTCCCGTCCGGCACAGCCTCTTCCATCAAAATGCCTCTTACACGCACCAGATGGATCGCATCTTCATAAGTCATTCCACCTGCTACAGCTATGGCTGCATATTCGCCAAGACTCAGACCCGCAGTAACATCTGGTTTTATTCCATGCTTCAAGAATTCCGAAGTCATCGCAAGACATGTTGTCACCATAGCCGCCTGTGTATATGCTGTCTGATCCAACAGAGAATTTTCCTCGAAGCATACTTGCTTCACATCGAAATCAAGTACCTGCTCTGCCATCTCAAACAGTTCTTTGGCCACACTGCTCTGTTCATAAAAATCCTGTCCCATATGTACCTTCTGGGCACCTTGTCCGGGATAGAGAAATGCTATTTTCCCCATATATTTCCTCCCATGCATTGTTCTGCCTCATTCATGATTTGGGTAATGTATTCCTTACAAGTATATTCATGTTTCACAAGTCCGGCACTTTGTCCTGCCATCAGACTTCCATTTACTACATCGCCGTCTACGACAGCTCTGCGGAGTCCACCCAAAGACAACAGTTCCAGTTCTTCCACACTTGCGCCTTCGGCTTCTCTTTTCAGATATTCCCTTGTCATCTGATTTCGAATACACCGCACTGGATGTCCGGCACTGCGTCCGGTTACCTTCGTATCAATATCGCTCGCCTTTAAAATTGCGTTTTTATAATTCGGATGCACGATAGATTCCTTAGCTACCACAAAATGCGTTCCAATCTGAACCGCTGAAGCGCCCAGCATAAATGCTGCTGCCACGCCTCTTCCATCTGCAATTCCGCCTGCCGCGATGACTGGAATCTGAATAGCATCCGCAACCTGTGGCACCAGCACCATGGTTGTGAGCTCACCAATATGGCCGCCTGCTTCTGTTCCCTCTGCGATCACGGCATCTGCCCCGACACGCTCCATTCGTCTGGCAAGTGCAACGGAAGCTACTACCGGAATCACTTTGATGCCAGCTTCTTTCCATAATTTCATAAATTTTTCTGGATTTCCGGCTCCGGTTGTCACAACCTTCACACCTTCTTCTACGACCAGCTTTGCCACTTCTTCCGCATTTGGACTCATAAGCATGATATTCACACCAAACGGTTTTTCTGTCTTATGCTTCATTTCACGGATCTGTTCCCTCACCCATTCGATAGGCGCATTTCCAGCCGCAATGATTCCAAGTCCACCCGCATTTGACACAGCTGACGCCAGGTGATTTTCTGCCACCTGCGACATTCCTCCCTGAAAAACCGGATATTCGATTTCTAACAGCTCTGTCACCTTACTTTTCACAGCTTCTCTCTCCTTGTACTACTTGTTTGCTTCGATATAATTCATAATATCCTGTACCGTCTGCATCTTCTCCAGTTCATCTGTTTCGATCGATACACCAAACTCATCTTCAAATGCCATTACAAGTTCAAACAGATCCAAAGAATCTGCTCCTAAATCTTCTTTAAATCTGGATTCCGGCAATACCTTTTCTGCCTCCACTCCTAAACCATTCGCTACTAATTCCTGAATTTTTTCTAACATGTTCTTGTTCTCCTTTTCTTCACTATATTTCAGCATAAGCTGCACCCCAGGAAAGTCCGGCTCCAAATCCCGCCAGGATCAATCTCTGTCCTTCACACAAGTATCCTTTTCGATTCCATTCATCCAGTAAAATGGGAATGCTTGCCGAAGAGGTATTCCCATATTCTGCAATATTGACCGGCATTTTTTCATGCTCAATCCCAAGCCGTTTTTCCACAGATTCCAGAATCCTTGCATTTGCCTGGTGAAATAGAAAGAAATCAACCTCTTCTTTTTTCAACTTCATCTTCTCAAGCAATTCCTCCACACACTCTGGAACTGCCCGAACCGCAAACTGAAATACTCTTCTTCCATCCATGCGAAGCTTCCCATTTCTAGTACACCATAGGGCTTCTCCAGCCTTTCCATCGGAATGCATTACCATCTGGCACTCTCCTTCCGAGGCAGAAATCACTGCAGCTCCTGCTCCATCTCCGAACAGAATACAGCTTCCACGATCGGACCAGTCTACAATCTCAGACAGTTGCTCACATCCCACGATCAGTGCATACCTGATGAGTCCCATGTTCATATAGGAGACTGCTGTATTATAAGCAAACACAAATCCAGTACAGGCTGCATTCATATCATAAGCAAATGCATGTGTTGCACCAATTGCCCGCTGTACTTCACAGGCTACGGCCGGAAGCAGCAGATCTGGTGATACAGAACATACAAAAATCGCATCAATATCTGCCGCACTTTGCAGTTTTCCCTGGTTGATTGCATCTTCCAGTGCCCGTTCTGCCGCCTTGACCGACATGGAAACAGTATCCTCTTGCTTTGCGATATGCCGGCGCACAATCCCCGTCCGTTCACGAATCCATTCATCACTGGTTTCCACCAGTTCTGCAATCTTATGGTTGTCCCAGACAGTGGCCGGAACATAAGAACCTGTTCCTATTATTTTTCCTATCATTTCATTTTCCTTTTGTCTTAAAATATTTTTATTCTAAAATGTTTTGACTATCAAAGTATATCATAAAAAAAAGTGCTGTCAACTACTTTTTTCGTTTCCAGCACTTTTCGTTCTCTGTCATTGCCCTATTTTATATTCCTATGTATTATGAAGCAATACTTCCGCACGCATCTTCTGATGTTTTTTCTTCTTTTTTCGAAATGGTAAAATATTCCATATCCAGCAGTGAACGAACGCGTTCAAAGTAACTCATATAGTTATTATGCATCCCTTTTTTCACCCAATCGGTAATGATTCCAACCAACGCATATGCATTTAATTTTGCCATCAAATCCAATTCCTCTTCTGAAAGCTGCACATTTGACTGCATATACCGGGTTTCCAGATTCATTTTCCACAGCTCATAATAGAGCTCTTGCAAGGTTTCGAAAAGTGAATTCTGTCCCACATACTGGAAACAGGCAAAATAGAATTCCCGTTCTTTATACAGGCACTTACATACATTCACAAAGCTGTCTGTAAGCTTTGAAGGATCATCAAACGAATTGACATTTCGAATCATATCATCATAAAAGATCCAATTGATCAATTCATATTTATCCTTAAAGTGATAATAAAACGCGTTGCGACTGAGTTCACATTGCTCCGTAATATCTTTCACAGATATTTTCGTAAGCGGACGTTCTTCCAGTAATTCTTGTAGTGCTCTTGCAAATGTCTCTTTCGTAATCCTATTGTTCGCCATATCCCATCATCCATTTCTAAAATTCAGAAGTTTCCTGATGTAGAAACAGCCTTAAAATACTTCTGCCGGTTCTACTTCAGCATCAAATTCGTCTTCCATATACTCAACCAGTTCCTGAGCAATATCTAAATGCTCTGCATCTGCTTTTACAGAAATCTCATTTGGTTTGATATTCAGATCTTTGCATTTTTCTGTTGCATATTTGTAAGTTTTTGCAAGTTCATCCAAATCTTCTGCTTTTGGACAGATATAAACAACTTTATTTTCTTCACAATATGCCTTTAATTCGCCTAATTTAGCGTATTCTTCATTTACTTTTCCACCTGTGATATAAATAACAGCCGGACGTGGATTGCATTTTGCCATCTGTTTACCGATCAGGATAACTGTAATCTCCTTCATATCACTTTCTGGGTCTACTACATAACCAAGATCTTCATAAGGATAAAATTCTACCATGATAATTGCCTCCTTTAATTCTTCAACTATTGATATACTATTCTTTTTATTCGCCAAATTTTTCTTTGAAAGCTGCTTTGTATTCTTCTACAACCCATGGACGACGGAGGTCGTAACGGAAACAGTCTTCTAAGTTTGTATCAAAGATTTTTCCTACTAACATTGAATAGTCGTTCGGTTCTCCAACACCTTTCACAACTGAGAATACTCCATTGTTATGATGAGCACCACCATATACATGGTATTCTGCAAAAGAATGTGCCTTCAAAAGTTTTGTATAGAATTCTACGTTATTAAGAATGTCTGGGTCCAATTCACTCTGATGCATGAATACTGGTGGGTATCCGATACAATCTTCTACTGTTGCATGATTTGGCATTGCTTCTGGACCAACTTTATTAGATGCAAAGTTTCTTCCCATGTACTGAAGAAGTCCATCATGCTGTTCTACAGAATCCCATACACCACTGTAGTTTGATGGGCCGTCTTTTTCTCTGTCATCAGTCTGAGCGGAAACAGTTACGATACCTCTTGGATTATAGCCATATCTCTTAAGACGGAAGCCAGTAGCCAGTGCCAGATGTCCACCTGAGCTTGAACCACTAAGAACAACTTTATTTGGATGAATACCGAGCATATCCGCATTGTCAACCATCCATTTGTATGCTGCATGACAATCATTGATTGCTGCCGGGTATTTCGCCTGCCATGACAATCTGTAAATAGGAACGATACCTACACACTTATGTTCTTCACAAAGCTTTTCGATTGGATAAGCATTAGGGTTCAGAGAAACAAGAGCACCACCAACGATGTAGAATAATACTCTGTTCTTTCTAGGTTTGATGTTCTTTGGTTTGATTACCCATACTTCACATTCTGTATCAGGTTCTTCCGGACATCCTGGAACCATGTATTTTTCACAGGTACAAGAATGTTCTGTATTCCACCACTGTTCCATATAAGCTGCCTGACGTTTTGTTCCAAGTGCCATTTTTTCTTCGTCTGAAACTTCCGGATTATACAGTGTAGCTGTGTCAATGTTGAGTGCCGGATCAATATACCAAAAATCACGTCCGTCCGGGTGTCCCCACTTTGGATCTGTAATATCAGTAACTCTTCCAGCTTCTGCAATCAGATTTTTCTTATCCTCACGGTTCAATGCTTCAAAATTATTTGTAGCCATAATAACTACCTCCTTGATTTTATGAACTTTTTTGTAAGTATGTTATCTCTCATAACATCTTGCCTCGCCTTTACTGATTACAAGTTTATCAAATACGCAAGCTCTTTTCATCGGCTTTTCATCTAAAAGAATCGATTGCTTTTGTATAAATGTTCAATTATAATAGGACATACAAAGGAGGAGCTATTATGATTTTAGGCAAAACATCAATTCAGAAGCTCGCACTACACTTATCCGGATTTTCTCTTATTCTGATAGAGAATAACCCATCCGAGCGCATTCGTCTGAAAACTTTTAAATTCATAGATACTTCAAACGAGTTGTTTGACAAAAATATAATTTACGTGATTACTCTGTCTGATTTGAATGATTTGTATATACTAAAAAACGAGGCAAATTTCGTGATTTTAACAAAATTCGAACGAGAAATACAGAGTCATTTAGGACCGGATTCCAATGCAATTGTTCTACCGGAAAGTACAAATTCCATTGCATTGTCGAATTACATACAGGGATTTTTCAGTGCAAGTGCCAGTTTCAACGAATTTGGAGCACTGTTATTGTCAGAACTTGAACATCAGAACAAACTAAGTAATTATCTGAATCTGTTATCGAATTACATCGAGCACCCAGTTGCTGTCTATGATTCTTCTTTCCATGTGATTTCGCACAGCACCAATGAAGATGTCTCCGACCCAGTCTGGGATATGCTCTTGAAGAAACAGAACTCCGGTATTCTGGAAGAAACAAGACGGTATATGGAAGAAGATTTGCCTGATATCCTTCCACGTATGGATTATCCGCTGTTTTACGAAAAACCATCTTTGCCGAAGCGTATTCTTTCTGGATTGAAGGTCAATAACACCAATTCCTATATGCTAGAAATCCTAGAAAACGGAAAACCGCTCCATAATTCGGATCTGGCTTTCGCCTTTTTCACAGCTTCTTTCCTTCAATATTATATGGCTTCCCAGTATCACAATTTCCGACAGGATAACATCAACATCCTGATTGAAGACATTATCTCCGGGAAAGAGACAGATACCTTCCGTATGTACAATCGTGCGGAGGCACTGAATCTTATGTTGGACTCCGAGAACTATATGCTGCTTATTTATACGGATAAAAATATTGGTTTCCGCCAGTTATTGCACAGTGTCCATGAACTACGTCAGCTTTCCATGTCCACTACGATTTTGCTTGGCTCAGAGATTCTGATGTTGATTTCAGGAAAGGGTTATCAAGAACTTTTAGACAAAAAAATCGTGCCTTATATCAAAGCACAAAAATGTTTTAAATGCAGTATTTCTGCCAGATTTAATGGGATTTCCACACTCAAAAATGCCTATGAGCAGTGCTGCGCTGCCAAATCACTGGGCGCAATTATGGATGTAAACGGCACCTGGTTTGACTACGAAGCTTACCGCGAATTTCATTTTGCAAACAAATACTTATCTGACGAGGACGTAGATTTCTTCTGTACACCGGTTGCCAAAGAAATTGTCCAGCATGACCGTATGCACAAGACCCGCTATGCATACACCCTCATGCTTTATATCAAGAACTTTAAAAATGCCGCCACTGTTGCAAGAATTATGCATACGCATAGGAATACGATGTTCTATCGTCTGGAAAAGATTGCGGATCAGTTTGATCTCAACTATGACAACCCGATTCAGATGAACAACCTGTCCTTGTCATTCAACATTCTGGCAAGCCGGTATCCTGATATATTTAGCTAGTACACATAAATCAGATTATTCTGGCAAAAAATACGGAAAGAATTTTTCAATTCTTTCCGCATTTTTTCATTATGGATTTAGGGGGACATAAGAAGACCGGAGGGATGTTTTGTTATTTTACCATAATTTCCGGCATCGGATTCACTCCTGCCACAATAAAGATTCCAACAATGAGAGCAACGATTCCACAATAGATCAAAGCAGGAATAACGTTGGTTCTCAGTAATTTTCCTTCGTTTCCGTTTGTACCAGTTGTTGCACATACAGATACGATATTATTTACACATACCATATTTCCGATTGCTCCACCCATGTTCTGAAGTGCTACGATAAGTACCTGTGATAATCCTACCAAAGTAGCTGTCTCAAACTGCAGAGAGGCGAACAGTGTATTGGAAACGGTACATGAACCTGACATAAATGCGCCAAGCACACCGATGACTGGTGCTACGATAAAGTATGCACTCTTGAAGATATTTGCAAGAGCATCTGCCATGATATAAAGCATGGAGCTGTTCGTATTGGTAAACTCTCCTGCAAAATCTTCCGCCGCTACGGTTGCACCAATCTGTGCATTGCAGGTGTACCGGTAAAGATTAACCATTGCCACACCAAAGAGCAGGGCAATTGCCGCACCCGTAATCTGTTTGCAGGAAATCTTGAGTGCTGTTACCGCTTCTTCCTTCTTCATCCGATGAATGAAAATTGTCAGAATCGCCACTAACATAAATGGGAAAATTCCCGGATTCCACATAAACTTAAAATTCCAGTTAATATTTTCAAATCCTAAAATATTGTGGATTTTAATCATAAACGTATCACTTGTTTCACAGTTAAATATTTTCTTGATTCCAAAAAATTCCACTCGTGAAAATACAAGCAAGATTCCGATAATAACATATGGAAGCCATGCGAGAACTGCACTCATGCCTTTGTCTTTCAGTTCTTCTGTTTTCTGGTTTGACATCCATGACTTGTCGCCCCATTCTTCCATTCCGTCAAAAGTCCAAACTTCTTTTGGTACTAAAATTCCACGTTTTGCAAAGAAAATCAGGATTGGAAGCGCTCCAAGGAATGCCACCATAGAAGTCAATTCTGGTCCTACAAACCAAGACATAATCAAATAAAATACACCCACGCTGACACCAGTTGCCAAACAGAATGGAATCATTGGCAGTGCATCCTTAAACGATTTGTTCTTTCCAAATACCTTACATAATACTGCAACTCCAATAAATATGATTGCAAATCCACCAACCAGATGTGGAATACAAGACCATCTGGTAAGTAAGGTAAGGAACTTATCCGGACTTCCGCCAAGTGACTCTACGGCTGAAGATACTGTACTTGCTGCTGTAACAGTAGGGATACCTACAGGTCCAGGTACAACCGGAGTAGAGTTATAAATCAGACATACTGCTGCTGCTGCAAGTGGTGGAAATCCTAACCCGATCAGGATTGGTGCTGCAAGAGCTGCAGGAGATCCAAAACCAGCTGCTCCCTCAATAAATCCAGCAAACACATAACCAACAATTACAGCCTGCACACGTGCATCTTTTGTAATTCCAGAGAAAATTTTGTTAATAGAAGCCATCGCTCCTGATTGTTGGAGTACATTCATAAGTAAGATTGCTCCAAAAATAATACTTAAGGTTTCAAATGCACTCAGAAAACCTGCCAATGTCTGGGCCGCAATTTCAAGAAGCCCCATCTTCCACACCGTCGCCGCAATAACTCCTGCTACTGCCCACGCAGTTGGAAGTGCTTTTTTAGCTGGCCAGTTAAAGCCTGCCATTAAGATGATCGTCAACAAGATTGGTACTGCTGCTATAATCGCATACATGACCGTCACACTCCTTCTAAAATAGTTTCATTTCGTTTTCGTTAGTAAATAGGCTTAGACGTACTTTCGATAACTTTATGCTCTTACCTTAACAGACGTGGCGAAATATTTCTATTTACGAAAAGCCCTTGTGTTTAAAATATGTACAATTTTAAAATGTGTAAAAATATCAGTCATATGTTTTCATTGTGTCAGATTTTTTAGCTTTTTGTTTCTAATATATAAATAACTTATTTGATATTTTTTCTTTAAACGAGATCAATTCTTTACACTCTTCGATATTGTAAAATGAACTTTCTAAGCGAACCCTCTATAATAATTTTAAAAAGACAGGTAGAAAAAAGAAAAAGGATGTGGAACATTATGACAGAATCCACCAGATTCACTTATTCTCTTTCGGATGCATCGACAGCCGAAACCGCGAACAACCTCATACCGTTTATCAATTATCAGACTCCTGCCCCTCGCAGATGTCTGGATATGCTGTTAGCAAAATACCATCACCAGAATTTTCAATCTGAGGTTCTAATGCCATCTCCGGAAGAGCAGTTCATTCCTTCGTTAAAGCATCCTTTATCCCAAACCACATTACTTGTGGTCACAGATGGCGGACTGGTTCCTTCCATGAACCCGGATCGGATTCCTTCCACCTCTGCCGACAGCTTTGGCATCTATTCAATAGAAGGCAAACAATCCTTGTCTTCCGATAACTTTGAAGTCAGTCATCAGGGATATGACAACTCCTATGTGGAAGAAGATCCGAACCGTTTAATTCCACTAGATGCACTTCGTGAATTAGAAACAGAAGGCGTTATCCAGAATATTTATCCATATTTCCTGTCTACAACTGGTGTTATGATGCCACAGAAAAAATGTGAACAGCTTGCCACTCGCATCGCTTCTTATGTTTCTACGCATTCCATCGGCGCAGTACTGATCATTTCTGCCTGCGGTACAAGCACCCGCAGTGGCAGCATCATTGGAACTGCAATCGAAAAGGCTGGAATCCCCGTTGTACAGATCACGAACCTGACCCAGATTGCACAGAACTATGGAATCACACGAGTCGTCAAGGGACAGAATATCTGCTATCCTTGTGGTAATCCACAGCTTCCAAGAGACATGGAATTTACTTATCGGAAGCAACTGGTAGAACATGCACTCTGTTTATTAAAAGTAAATTGTTTCTAATGTTCATTCATTAAGAAGTCTCCATACGGAGGCTTCTTTTTTTATGAAAATTCTGTCTTTTTGCCTTTTCCCCTCGTATTACCCGCTATTTTCTGACTTTATTTATATTTTGCATGTATTTTTGCACTCTTTTTGTCGCCGTCTGATTTTTGTACAAAAACACGTTCTTGCACAAACACAAGCATATTTGGACGCGCTATGATATAGACATGAAATAAAGCCGAAGATAAATAAATATATTTAAGGAGGAAATGACTTATGGGACTTGAAAAATTTAGAATTCGTGACGATGCAAAGTGGGGACACCCGGAGCTGGAAGTAGCTTATTCCCTGATGGGTCAGTCAGTAGGTTATGCAGAAGTGCTTTTAAACGATGACCTTTCTTTCGAAGAAAGACAGGAATTCGCAGCACATGCAGAAGATGGATTTAAAGAATTCCTTCCAGATTATGACTGGTCGCGTGTAACAGAATATGAGGCTCCTGGATGTGTGGACGAACCAGATGCACCTCCGGTCAAATTATTGGTTGCCAATCCAAGAGAAGGAAAATGGCGTTATAAGAGAAACAGTCCTTGTATTATGATTATTCCTGGTGGCGGTCTTACAACATGCTTCCGTTTTACAGCAGCTATCGAAGACTGGGCAGACAAATATGGTGTGCCTGTTGCAACATTTAACTACCGTGTACTGACTCAGGGTGCAAAATATCCGGAACCAGTCAATGACTGCGAAGCTGTTTACAATTATCTTGCTGAACACGCAAAAGAATTAAACATCAGCGCAAACAAGATTATCATCCATGGTAACAGTTCCGGTGGACATCTTTCCCTTGCGCTTTGCCACAGACTGAAAAAACGTGGCATCACTCCTCGTGGATGTCTTGTATGGGTACCAATCATTGATGACCGTCCGTTGCCAGAATATCGTTCAGCAGCTATCAACTCTGCTTTCTGGGGAGCTTCAGATGCAGCGCAGTCTGCCCGTCAGTACCTTGGAAAACTGAACAACATGTACGATGTTCCTGCTGAAGCATTCCCAGGACGTGCTACCGTTGAAGAATGCGTAGGTCTTCCACCAACATTTATTCATACTATGGGAAATGATAATGGTATGGATGCTGCTTATGATTATGCAAGTAAACTTGCTGCAGCAGGTGTTTATGTAGAGCTTCACTCATGGGGTGGAAGTCAGCACTGCTCACTTACAACAGCAGCAAACGTTCTTGATAAAGATGATCCAACCGCAGAATACGCTCAGTTGTTCAACTCTGTTTGTGCAAAAGAATTTAAAGATATGTTTGAATATGATCTTCGTCGTCCTTGGACAGTTGAAGAATTCAATTCATAGAACAAAAATAATTCCTACATAAATGGAAACGAAAATAAAAAGAAATGAGGAAACAATTATGGCAGTAGAAGTATATGGATATGAAGAACTCGGTATCATTATCGATCCACCAAGTGATACAAAGGAAGTATTTATCCCTTCTCCACCGACAATGGCAACTGTAAAAATCAATCCACGTCCAGCTGTTATTTACATTACCGGTGGGAAAGTTACAGAAGGATGCGACCAGATTGAAGCATTAAAGGCTTATACAGAAGATAACAAAACGGTTCTTATCTGCCCAGCATCTGACGACACTGAAGAAGTTGCAAAGACTTTTGATTATGTAACAAAGAAAGCAAAAATGATTAATATCAAAGCAAATGAAATCGCTGTAATGGGTGATGCTGAACATATGGATGCAGCACAGGCAATCGTTGACTATCTGGTTGACGAATGTGATGCCGATATTGATGACGCTGAAGAATTTAAGATGTAAGTTTATAACCACCATATAACTTTATCATTTGAAAGGGGCTGTCGGGAAATAGATAGTTCCAAAGCAGAGAGGGTATGGCTCACAACGAGTCATACCCTCTCTGAATTTCAGATAAAAACTGAGAAAATTTGAAGGAAAAACTGCCTAGAAAAAAATGCGGCTGAAAAA
>CAJMSZ010000013.1 GCA_905216215.1 uncultured bacterium
AGCTTCCACAGCAGCATCTTTCGAAAACAGTGTCGTAAAGGCACCACATACAAATGGAGTGAACACTTCTGTCTTCATCCCAACATGACGGAAAATATCGGATACATAAATGCAGTTCATAACTGTCGCAAGCATTCCGATCTGATCAGCCTTGGTCCGGTCAATGGTCTCACTGGTTCTGCCTCTCCAGAAATTCCCGCCTCCGGTCACAATTGCAACCTGTATACCCTGGTCCACAATCTTTTTTACCTGTTCAGCAACTCCAATACATGTTGCTTCATCAAATCCTGTCTTTTTATCGCCTGCAAGGGCTTCTCCACTTAATTTTAAAAGAACTCTTTTCATATGTCTTTGCTCCCGTCTCAATTTCTCCGTACATTATAGCATAGAAAACACCAAAAGTGAAGTCAATTATTGTCTGTAGCTCTTCGGAGTCTTTGAAGGAAGCTGTGCTAAAATAATTGCCGCAAACATCAGCACGCAGCCCACAATCTCTTTTCCTGCCAGCGTCTGTCCAAGAATCACCCACCCTGCAAGAACGGAGAACACGGACTCAAGACTCAGAATCAGAGAAGCTACTGTCGGATCTACATCTTTCTGCGCTATAATCTGAAGTGTGTAACCTACACCACAAGACATAATTCCGGCATACAGAAGTGGTGCCCATGCTGCTAAAATCGTAGGAATTTCTGGCTTTTCACTGATAAGCATCGGAATTCCGGACAACGCTCCTGCAACGAAAAACTGAATACAGGACAATTTCATTCCATTTACCTTTGGTGAAAAATAATCGATTACTAAAATATGAATAGCAAATACAAGCGCGCACAATACAACAAAAAAATCACCTTTTCCAATTTTCAATTCATCTGTAATGCACTGCAAATATAGTCCAGCTACCGCAATTGCCACACTAATACATATACGACTGGAAACTTTTTTTCTAAGAAAAATCCCAAAAACAGGAACCAGAACAATGTAAAGCGCTGTGATAAATCCAGCTTTTCCGACTGTGGTATACTTGATACCAATCTGCTGAAGATTCGACGCAACACAGAGCGCAACTCCGCAGCAAATGCCTCCTGTTAACAGTGTGTGAATGTCTTCCGGTTTTCTTTTACCCTCATCTGTCTTTTCTTTTTTATCAAAAAACATAATACAGGGAATCAACACAATACCTCCCATAATTGAACGAATACAATTGAATGTAAATGGTCCAATGTAATTCATACCAACACTTTGTGCCACGAAAGCCATTCCCCAGACCAGTGCAGTCAACACCAACAGAATTGTACTCTTTAGACTTACTTTTTTCATAGCTTCCTTCTCCATTTCATTTTAATTTTAATGAAAGATGCCTTCACAACCTCATTATATACATAAAAAAATCTGTTCAACTGCTTTTTCATATTCTTCCAGATTCTTTGAGCGTTTCATATTTTGTACCACTTCCATCGACATCTGGAATGTACCTGAATTTTCCAATGACAAAAGTGTAAAGTTCCAAAGTTCCTTCATCTTGAAAATTGCATTTTCTTCTGTATGAAGAGACTGCAGATACCCCTCCAGCAATGCATCGTGGAAGCAGTGATACACGGCCCTGTTATATTTTATATTTTCTTTGAGGCTTCCAAGTAATCCCGGAAAAAATAAAATACCGCGTCCTATCATCAGAGTCTGCTCTTCTGGAAAATGTGTCTTCCAATCCTGATAATCTTTTTTCGTAAAAATATCACCATTATAGCAGACTGGATTGTGACTTTCTATCTTCGCTTTTTCGTAGGCATTCCAATCAGGGCGGTTCTTATAATAATCTTTTTGCACTCTTGGATGGATGATTAACTCCTCAAGCGGATACTGATTATAAATGTTCAATAATGCCTCAAATTCATCTGAATCCCAAAATCCAATCCTTGTCTTAAGAGAAATTTTTATAGAAAGCTTCTGAAAGATTTCATCTAAAAAACACTTTAATTTATCCGGTTCTTTTAGAAAACCGGCTCCTCGTCCCTTTGCCACTACGGTTTTAGAAGGACATCCCAGATTCAGATTCACCTCATCATATCCCATACTCTGCAGCTGCCTTGCCGTCTGTATAAAATCTTCCGCACGGTTGGTAAGAATTTGCGGAACCACACGCATTCCAATATTATGTTCTGGTAGTATATCGTTCAGTTCCCATGGCGCTAACCTTCCTTTTGGATTCGGTGAAATAAATGGCAGAAAATATTTATCAAAGGGTTCAAAATATTTGTGGTATGCATTACGATAAACATACCCGCCAATGCCTTCCATAGGTGCCATATAAAACTGCATCTTATTCCTCATTTCTTTGCTGATCTATCTTCAAAACAATTAAATTTCTCTGTTCCACACGGAATTTGATTTCCATTCCATCATAACTCATTCCGTAAATACGCTCTGCATCCTCCTGATAAGATGGTCTGGGATCCTGCCTTAAAATCTGTGTCAGTTCCTGTTTCTTCTCTTCTCCATAAGGAAAAGGTGCTTCCCACTGCACACGAAGCGCATAATCCTTTGTTTCTTCCGTAAAACCATCAGACGCATCCATATGACAGTCCACATAAGGCAGATATGGCTTGATGTCATATACGGGCGTTCCATTCATCATATCTGCACCGGACACGATTAGAACCGTTCCCCGGTCATCCGTCTTCCGCACTTCCAGTAATTTCACACTAGACAAACCGATTGGATTGGGGCGGAACGGAGACCTTGTTGCAAATACGCCCATCCGTTTATTGCCGCCTAGTCTCGGGGGGCGGACAGTCGGATGCCATTTTTCCTGTTTCACCATGGAAAATCCCCAGATCAGCCAGAGATATGTGTATCCTTCTATGCCCCGAAGTGCCTCTGCATTCTGATATTCCGGTTCAAATACAATCTCTGCTTTCGTTTTTGCCAGACCGCTCTGCCTCGGAATACCGAATTTTTCAGTAAAACCGGAAGAAATTCTTGCAATCACTTTCAAATCCAGATTCTCTTTCATTTTCAATCTGCCTTTCTGTAGTTTTACTTATATCAATCTGCTAATATAACTATTTTTATCCACCTTTGATACACTGGTTTTTATATTATCACGAATAATTTTCATTGTAAAATGATTCTTTTCTATTTATACTGAAGACATCAATTTTCTTGAAAGGATGAATGATGTATGAATTATAATGAAATGCTGCTTCAGGCAAGAAGCTGTATCGGTTCTTACTGTAAAGCCTGTAATGTCTGCAATGGAAAGGCATGCCGCAACCAGATTCCGGGACCAGGCGCCAAAGGTGTTGGCGATACTGCCATCCGCAATTATGATAAATGGCAGGAAATCCGTGTCAACATGGACACACTCTGTGAAGGGGGAGAACCGGACACTTCTGTTAAATTATTCGGAAAAAAATTGCGTTTTCCATTTTTTGCAGGTCCCGTAGGTGCTGTTAATCTACATTACAGCGATAAATATGACGATATTTCCTATAATCAGATGCTGGTTTCCACCTGTAAATCCAGTGGAATCGCTGCATTTACCGGTGACGGAACCAATCCACTGGTCATGCAGGCAGCCACTAAAGCAATTAAAGAAAATGACGGATTCGGCATTCCGACCATCAAACCGTGGAATCTGGATACCATTAAAGATAAACTCTCTCTTGTGATAGATGCTGACGCTTTTGCAGTGGCTATGGATGTTGACGCTGCCGGACTTCCGTTTTTGAAAAATATGAATCCACCTGCAGGAAGTAAATCTGTAGAAGAACTTCGTGAAATCATATCCCTTTCCAACATTCCGTTTATCGTAAAAGGAATTATGACGGTAAAGGGTGCTCTGAAAGCCAAAGAAGCCGGGGCTTCTGCTATTGTAGTATCTAACCACGGAGGTCGTGTTCTTGACCAGTGTCCTGCGACTGCCGAGGTATTGGAAGAAATCGCTTCTACTGTAGGAGATTCGATGACTATTCTTGTGGACGGAGGTATCCGTTCTGGTACGGATGTATTCAAGGCGCTCGCCTTGGGTGCTGATGGGGTTCTGATCTGCCGTCCATTCGTTGTAGCTGCCTATGGCGGTGGCACCGATGGAATACAGACCTACATTAACAAGATTGGTATGGAATTAAAAGATACTATGCAGATGTGCGGTGCTCACTCTGTTTCCGAAATCACAAGAGGTATGATTCGTATATAATCAAATATTTTAAAAAAAAGAACTGTTTCTTCATTCTGTGATGAATACAGTTCTTTTTATACAAAGTATATTTCTAATATTTCATGATACCTCATCTGTAATAATTCTTTTTGCCCAAACCCCGGAGTGTAAAAGTTTTAATCCGATTAATACTTTTAATCCATCTGCAAACTGTACACAAAAATAAATTGCCACAATGGAGAGTTCACTCCATCTACACAATGTAAATGCCAGTGGAAATGATATTACCCAGGTATATACACAGTCAAACAAGAAGGTAATCATTGTCTTGCCACCTGATCGCAGCGTAAAATAGGTTACATGTACAAATGCATGAAGCGGAAGTGCAGCACCGGCAACCACAAGAAGTCTGGTAGTCAATTCCGAAACCGCTTCCTCAGCATGATAAATCATTGGAATATATGGTGCACTTAATATAATTGCAAGTCCAATTAGCATATGTAAGATTACAGTGAAGAAAATCAGTTTCGTATCTGTATCTTTTGCCTCATCTATTTTTCCCGCTCCCAAAAGCTGACCTACTATGATGGATACTGCCGAACCCATCGCAGTCATGATTACACAGAATAAATTCCATACTGTACTCGTTATATTTGTTGCCGCAACAACAATAAGTCCTTTTGTAGAATAACTTTGGTTAATCATGGTAGTTCCAAGACTCCACAGAATTTCGTTTAAAATAAGCGGTGTCCCTGTCACAAATATTTGTTTTACAATTATCTTTGGAATGAAGAAAGATTGATATGCTCCATCGATGAAAATAAATCTGTGTTTATTTCTTTCCGTTCGTATCATTAAGAAGATAGCTTCTGTATAACGTGAAATAACCGTTCCTATCGCTGCACCTGTAACACCAAGTTTTGGCGCGCCAAAATTTCCAAAAATTAAACAATAATTCAGAAAAAGATTCATCAAAATAGCAATACAGCTTGCAATCATCGGTGAAAATGTCTCTCCGGTTTCCCGCAAAGTACTTGCATAAGTTTGAGAAATTACAAAAGGAATCAATCCAATAAGCATAACAGCCAGATAATGTTCTGCTTCACTTAACGTATAAGAAAGGTTTCCTCCCGACTCCGTCTCGGTCAAGAATAAAGAGATTAAATTCGTATCCCATGTTTTCAGAATAAAAATAGCGCTTACCGTTGCCGCAAAAGTAAACAGCATTTTAAACCGAAAAGTAAATCGGACACCTTCGTGATCACCTTTTCCATAAAATTGTGCTCCATAGATAGAAGCACCCGATACTCCGCCAAACACAGCAAGAGAATATACGAATAACAGTTGATTAACAATGGCAACTCCGGACATAGATTCTGTTCCAAGTTGACCTACCATAACATTGTCAATCAAATTGACGAAATTTGCTATTCCCTGCTGAATAATAATGGGGAATACAAGTATCAATAATCTATGATAAAAATTTTTGTCTCCAATAAACTTCTTTTTAAAATGCTGAAACATCTTTTCCTCTATTCTGAACCAACCTACGATACAATTTCTGCCAGCGGTTTAATTGCAATCTGCTCATCAGTCAGTTTCTCCCGTATTTTTTCCACAAATTCTAGTGCCTTAACTCCATCTCCATGTACACATACAGAGTCTGCTTTTATTGAAATATCTTTTCCGGTAATTGCAGTAAGCTTGTTTTCTTTTATCATCCGCACAACTCTGGCAAGTGCTTCATTTTCATCGGTAATAACTGCTCCTTCTTTTCTGCGGTTTACCAGAGTACCATCTTCTTCATATGCACGGTCCGAGAAAAATTCCAATGCAGTCCGAAGTCCGATATCTTGTCCGGCACGAACCAATTCTCCACCTGAAAGAGCAAGTACAATCAAATCTTTGTCAAATTCATAGATTGCTTCGCAGATTCCTCTTGCAAGTTCATAATCCTTTGCCGCCATATTATATAAAGCTCCATGTGGCTTTACATGCTGTAGCTTCACTCCCTGCGTTCTGCAGAATGCATCAAGGGCTCCAAGCTGATACAAAGTATATGCCTTTGCTTCTGCCGGAGATACACTTAAATTTCTTCTTCCAAATCCCATCAAATCCGGGAATCCCGGATGTGCTCCGACTGCTGTTCCGAATTTCTTTGTCATAGTAATGGTTTTCTGCATGACGATTGGGTCTGAGGCATGATAGCCACAAGCTACATTTGCAGAAGAAATCAACGGAATTACTTCCTCATCCATACCGATTTTATAATTTCCAAAACTTTCTCCCAAATCGCAATTCAAGTCTATCTGATACAATGTTCTCTCTCCTTCTACCGCTCTTGTCCGAGCTTTAAAATATTGGCAATAAATCCCGTATCCGCCTCTCCTGCCACAAAAACAGGATTGCACATGATCTGATACTGGAAATCCAGATTCGTATTGATACCCATTACCACCATCTCATCCAGAGCTGCACGCATTTTCGCAATAGCAAGTTCACGGTTCTGGGCATGTACAATCACTTTGGCTATCATAGAATCATATTCCGATGGAATGGTATAACCAGCGTAAAGTCCCGTGTCTACTCTTACACCATTTCCCGCAGGCAAATGAATATGAGTTACTTTTCCCGGGCTTGGCATAAAGTTCTTTTCCGGCATTTCTGCATTGACACGACATTCAATAGCATGACCGCGAAGCCGTACATCCTCCTGGGTAAAGCTCAACGGCTCTCCCATGGCAACCCGAATCTGTTCAATAATCAAATCGGTGCCCGTTACCATCTCGGTTACACCATGCTCTACCTGAATTCTGGTATTCATTTCCATAAAGAAAAATTCACCTTTTGGACTTACAATAAATTCAATGGTTCCTGCATTGGTATAATTAACCGTTTTCGCTGCCAAAATGGCATATTCATTCATTTTCTGCCGAGTTTCTTCGGTAATTGCCGGAGATGGCGACTCTTCAATAAGCTTCTGATGATTCCTCTGCACCGAACAGTCACGTTCCCCAAGCGCTACCACATTTCCCTGAGTGTCTGCCATAATCTGGATTTCTACATGGCGCGGATTTTCTACAAAACGCTCGATATACATGGTATCGTCGCCAAAAGCATTTGCAGATTCTCTCTGTGCCATATTGAACTGAAATTCAAATTCTTCCTCGTCGTGGGCAACACGCATTCCTTTTCCGCCACCACCCGAAGATGCCTTGATCATAACCGGATACCCAATATCATGCGCCAGTTCTTTTCCTGTCTTGGCATCATACACCGGTTCTTTTGTTCCCGGGACAACAGGAACTCCCGCTTCCATCATAGTCTTTCGTGCCTGGGATTTATTTCCCATCTTATCTATGACATCTGCCTCGGGTCCGATAAATGTAATTCCATTTTCCTGGCATTTGCGAACAAACTCGCTATTCTCTGACAAAAAACCAAAACCAGGGTGAATGGCATCTGCTCCTATATTTTTCGCTGCTGTAATAATCTGGTCCATGTTCAGGTAACTGTTTCTTGCAGGTCCTTCCCCAATACAGATTCTCTGGTCTGCAAGCTGCACATGCAAACTTCCTGCATCTTCTTTGGAATATACCGCTACACTGCGGATTCCCATATTCCTGCAGGCACGGATAATTCGGACTGCGATTTCCCCTCGGTTGGCGATTAATACTTTCTGAAACATCTTTCCAACCTCCTTGCTCCTATAACTTCTTTACTCTGAATAATGGCTGGCCGTATTCCACTTTCTGCTCATTGCTTACCAGAATTGCCTCAATTTCGCAATCATAGTCACTCTGAATCTCATTCATCAGCTTCATGGCTTCCAGAATACAGACCGTCTGACCTGCCTTCACATGGTCACCCACTCTTACAAATGCCGGAATATCCGGTGCCTCAGCAGAATAGAATGTACCTACAATTGGTGAAGTGATAAATAGGATTTCATCTTCTGCGTCCTCTTCTTCAGCCGGTGCTACTGCATTTGTAACAGGCGCTGCCGGCGGAGCTGCAATCATTCCCGCTCCCACAATCGGCGGATGATTCAGTTTGCTCATTGTGATTTTCAAATCACCCTCTTCAATAGAAAATTCTGTGAGTGAAGAATTTTCTATAATGTTCACAAGACCTTCTATTTTCTCTAAATCCATTTACTATGCTTCCTTTCTACATGTCTATATGCTATATATCTATATATTTCTCAGTGTATTTCCTAATCTATTGCTCCTCGTCAAACAACCTTGTCAGTCGTTTTGCAACCAGACGACACTCCAATACCTCTTTACATGGCTGATGTATCTGGTGTCGCATATCATCCAATTCCATCATTTCGTCCATATACAGCTTTTGTGCTTCCTGAACGGAAATTGCCTGAAAATGAATCTTATGATCCGTTTTTCGCTGAACAAGCTTTGGAATATCTACGGAGGCGACTGTTGCAATCTTCGCATAACCACCTGTAGTCTGTCTGTCTGCCAACAGAATGATTGGTTTTCCATGAGATGGAACTTGAACAGAACCTAATGCAATTCCATCTGATATTATATCGGAAGTAGTTTTCGGTGCGATAAATGCCCCTTCTAGTCTGCATCCCATCCGGTCGAACTCACTGGTAACCGTATATTCTGTACTCAGAAACGTATCAATTCCCTGCTTGGAAAACATATCATCCTGAGGTCCCATAATAACCCTAAGAGTTGCTCCCTCTTGTCCAAAATCCTCCGGTTCCAGACTCCTGGAAAGGAAAAATGGAAGATAACGTCTCTTAATACGGAAATTAATATAATCTCCGTTCTCCAGCTTCCGTCCTTTAAAGCCTCCAATGGAACTCTTCATATTGGTACATCTGCTTCCCATTACGACCGGAATTTCCAGATAACTGGAAAATGCAATATATCCACGGCTTCCCGTACGGGCACTTCCAAATGCGAGAATATCTCCTTTATGCATATAAATAGCCGTATACATCTTTGCCGGTTTTCCATTAATGGTTGGTGTAAAATCACCGCCTGTAATTGCAATGATCGTTTCTGAAGTAAATTCCAATGTCGGTCCAATCAATGTAAATTCCAGAACAGCCTCATTTTCCGGATTGTCCAAAAGAAGATTGGCAATCTTGAAAGAACGCACATCCATAACGCCTGCCACACTAAAGCCCTGACTCTGATAGCCGGTTCTGCCAATATCCTGAACCGTAGTCAGCATTCCGCTTTTTAATACACGAATTCCCATACTACACCTCGCCTTCGTGAACAACGCATTGATATTCACCTTTTTCCACTAATTCCTGAATGCGTAAGAATTCTTCTTCATCGATAGGAATAAACCGGATATAATCTCCGGTTTCCACAAGAATCGGTGTCTGTCTTTCCGGATCATAAGTACGCACCGGAGTCATCCCCATAAGCTGCCAGCCTCCCGGTGAATCCAGTGGGTAAATACCGGTCTGGGAGCCTCCGATTCCTACGCTTCCCGCACGGATTTTCAGTCTTGGACTGGCAAGCCTCGGTGTATGAATTCGCTCATCCAATCCACCCAGATAAGTAAATCCCGGTAAAAATCCAAGCATATAGATTAAATAATCTTTCGATGAATGGATTTTTATCACCTCTTCTACGGAAAGTCCCGCATGCTCTGCAATATTTTCAATATCCGGTCCGTATTCTCCGCCATAGCACACCGGAATTTCAAAAATACGTTTTCGCGTAGCTTCTGTTTTTGTTTCCATTTTCAGCAGGTGTTCCATCCGTTCTTTCAATTCTTCATAAGAAAGAACTCTCGGGTCATAATTGATGAGCAGGGAACAAAATGCAGGAATCACATCCACAATTCCTTCGATGTGTTGTTCTCTCATCAACTGTACAAGTGCCGTAATTTTCCGGTTTGTCTCTGGATTGATATCTTTTCCAAATTCTATCAATAATGCAGAATCTCCGGCTGTTAAAATTCGGATGTCAGGCATTTCTTTATACCTCCTTAGGGAGTTCTTAGAAGAAAGAACTCATATTTGAAATAAATGTTGTTACACCCAGATAAGCAGAAATTACGACAACAATCAGTCCTAATACCCAGAGCCATACCGGATGTTTGTACGATTCCCCTACAATATTCTTCTTTTTTGCTGCTATCAGACAGATTCCTAAAGTAATCGGAAGAATCAGTCCGTTTAATGCACCAGCAAGTACCAGTAAAGTTGCCGGCTGACCGATTAATAACATAATCAGTGTAGACACTGCAATAAATGCAATGATAACTTTATTTTCGTTTTCCTCAATTGCAGGATGGAAGGTTTTCAAAAATGATACGGACGTATAAGCTGCACCTATAATAGAAGTAACCGCTGCACAAAGCAGTACCAGTCCTGCAAAACGATAACCGTTTTCGCCTGCACCTGCACGAAATGCATCCGCTGCCGGGTTTCCGGAAGTGCTTAAATCAACTCCCTCTTTTACGACAACTCCCAGTACAGCTAAGAAAAGCAGAATACGGACAACTGTTGCAATTCCAATTCCCATAATAGAACTCTTGTTGATTTCTTTTAAATTTTCTTCTCCTGTTATTCCGGCATCAATCAGTCTGTGTGCCCCGGCAAATGTAATATAACCACCGACTGTACCACCAAGAAGGGTAATAATAGCCGGAATCAGATTATTGACTCCTTCCGATGGAACAAATGTATTCTTGAGCGCATCTCCTACCGGAGGCTGTACTACAATGATGATTCCCAAAATAACGATAATCATAATGCCTGCAAGTACTTTTGTCAATGTATCCATAGCTGATTTTGCATTTTTCACTAAGAATACTGCAATCGCTACTGCACCAGCCAGAATGTATCCAACTTTTGTAGGAATTCCAAGCAGTGTATTGAATCCAAGTGCGCCACCACCCACATTACCAATGTTAAATACCAGTCCACCAAGTGCTACCATGAATGCCACAAAATATCCCAGACCTGGAAGGACTTTATTTGCCACATCCTGTCCACGAAGTCCTGTCACACACAGTACGCGCCAGATATTCATCTGTGCTATAGCAGATAAAAGTATGGAAGCTAATATAACAAACCCAAAACTCGCCAAATGCTGTCCTGTAAACTTTGCTGTCTGTGTTAAAAAACCTGGTCCAATTGCCGAGGTCGCCATCAAAAATGCTGCACCAAAAAGTGCGCCCCCGCTCTTTTTCTCTTTCTTCATTGAGTATACCTCCATTCACTTTTTATAAGACAGTATTGTACCACAATTTTGCTCAGAATCCAAGTATTTTCCTTTAACGCTTTATCATTTTAAAAGCGTAATGTGATAATTAAAGAATATTCCATTCTCATTTCATTCATTTTTAATTATTTTTTTATATTTTTGATCTAATTTTGCAATTTTTTTGTTTTGCATCCCGCACTTTTTCTTTCAGGATTAGTATGTATGACAATTTGGTTTGTATTCGAAAGAATCCTTCCTTCCCAATATGTCCAAATTTATCCAACAATTTTTTCAATAAAATAAGGAAACTGTTTCTGCCACCAAGGCCAGTCATGGTTTACATCTTCTCCCCAGAAATCAATCCATACCGGAACACTAAGGCGTTCAAACTGTTCTTTTAGAATTTGTGAATCCTTTTTTGCCTCGTCTTCCCAGGCTCCCTGGCCACAACAGATAACAAGTTTCCCATGACGATACTTATCAGCCCACGGATGTTCCGGTGACATATTTCCTATAAAATCAATAGGGGAGTTGTTATAAATGTCAGAATCGTTATAATTCGGGAAAAAATATCCAGCATGAAAGAGACCACTCAATGACAGACATCCGCCAAACAAATCCGGTCGTCTCAGATAAAAATTCACTGCATGATAGCCGCCCATACTTGCTCCGGTCAGCATGACCTTTCCGACATATGAATTTTCATCTGTCTCACCATGAATCTGATGTAATCGTGGCAAAAATTCTTCGCAAAGATAGTGGAACCACTGCTCATGCCACATGATTCTCCCATGATAATCTCCGCCTTCTGCACTCCAAGTTTCCTCATCTACACAATCTACGCAGAACAACTGTAACTTACCTTCTTCAATTTTTTCGGCCACTGTATCTATCATTCCACGATTTTCAAAATCAAAGAAACGTCCATTCTGGCATGGGAACACTATAAAAGGAATTCCGGCATGTCCGTAAACCTTAAACTCCATATTGCGCTCCAAATAACCGGAATGTTCTTTATAATATCTGACGTACATCTTGTATCCTTCTTTCTTTACCGGTTTGTTTTATAAAAATAACCCTTACAAACAGTATCTCCACCATTCATAAGGGTTAATATCATTGCAGAAATCTAATACAAAATCTGTATTACATACTATGCGTTCATCTGTGCTGCTACTTCAGCTGCAAAGTCTTCGTTTTTCTTTTCCATACCTTCGCCCACTTCAAAACGTACAATGTTCTTAATTACAAGAGCACTGTTTACTGACTTAAGATATGCAGCAACTGTCTGTTTTCCATCTTCAGCTTTAACATAAGCCTGATCTAATAAACAGATTTCTTTTAACTGTTTAGAAACACGACCTTCGATTGCGCCATTGAAAATCTTGTTTGCCATGATATTCTCTTTATCTGCCATAGCTAAATTTACAAGTACATCTTTTGCTTCTTTTGAAAGGAAGTTGAACAAGTAATTCATATTGTTCTTCTTTTCATTGTAAATAGCAATATCTTCATCGCTCCAAAGTTTTTCTGTACAAGCTTTACTGATCAAATCATTTAAAACTGGCTTTGGAAGGGAAGCAGGATCATTCAATGAGGAGTCAACAATGATTTCTCTCATTTTTGCTACTGCTTCTGGAGCAATATCATCTCTGCTGATGTACTCCGGTCTCATAGCTGCAACCTGCATAGCAATATTGGTAAGCACTTCTTCTGCACCTGTTGCACCATCTGCAGCAATAATTACACCAATCTTGCCGCCTGCATGAAGGTAGCTGGCTACACATTCACCAGAAATTTTAGCAAATCTACGTACAGATAATTTTTCTCCAATTGTAGCAGTTTTATCGATTAATTCCTCTTTAAGACCATTCATTTCAAGAAGAGCTTCTACATCTTCTCCGTTTAAACCACCATTTAAACCTGAAACAAGTGCATTGTCAGCCACTAACTGTACAAAATTCTGGAATAATTCATTCTTTGCAACGAAGTCTGTTTCTGAGTTAACTTCTACAACAACTACTTCATTGTCATTCTTTGCAACGCGAGTGATACCTTCAGCTGCAATACGAGAAGCTTTCTTTTCCATCTTAGCTGCTCCGCTTTTCTTTAATACTTCAACAGCTGCATCCATATCTCCGTTTGTTTCTGTAAGAGCTTTCTTACAGTCCATCATACCAGCACCTGTCATTTCTCTTAATTCTTTTACCATGCTTGCTGAAATTGCCATGATCTATTCCTCCATCCGATTCCTAATACAATTGATTATTCTTCAACTGATTCTTCTACTGCTTCCACTTCTTCTGCTTCGTAATCTGCTCCTGTTTCACCCTGGTTAGCTTCGATTACAGCATCTGCCATTTTAGAAACGATAAGTTTTACTGCTCTGATAGCATCATCGTTACCTGGGATTACATAATCAAGTTCTTCTGGGTCGCAGTTTGTATCAGCGATACCGATCAAAGGAATTCCAAGAGTATGAGCTTCCTGTACACAAATTCTTTCTTTCTTAGGGTCAACTACGAAGATTGCATCTGGAATCTTCTTCATTTCTTTAATTCCGCCAAGGTTCTTTTCCAGTTTTTCCCATTCTTTCTTAAGAGCGATAACTTCTTTCTTAGGTAATACATCAAAAGTTCCGTCTTCAGACATTGTTTCGATTTCTTTTAAACGATTGATTCTGCTCTGGATTGTCTTGAAGTTAGTAAGCATTCCACCTAACCATCTTTCGTTTACATAGAACATTCCGCAGCGTTCTGCTTCTGTCTTAATAGCATCCTGAGCCTGTTTCTTTGTTCCAACGAAAAGAATCTGTCCACCTTCTGCTGCAATATCAGAAATTGCATTGTAAGCTTCATCTACTTTTCCTACAGATTTCTGTAAGTCAATGATATAAATACCATTTCTTTCTGTGTAGATGTATTCAGCCATTTTAGGGTTCCATCTTCTTGTCTGGTGTCCGAAATGTACACCTGCTTCTAAAAGTTGTTTCATTGAGATAACGCTCATGTTTTTTTCCTCCATTTGGTTTTTACTTCCGTATGCTTCATTATACAAACCGGATATCCGGCACCAAAGTTAACGGCACACGTGTTTTTTTGCAACATTTATAAGATAACATAAAAGCCCTGCATATGCAAGGCTTTTTTTACTGTCATATATTTGATATTTCGGAATACTCAGATTTTACCAGAGAAACATCTGATATCCAACTACAAAACACAGAATGCAAATCAGAACCCGGCAGAAATCGCTTGGCAGGAACATTCCGACTATGATTCCCAAAGCAAGGAAAAACAACGCAAATCCTATCACCCGCTTCATGCCATCACCCAATTTTGCTTCTTAATTCATTATATTCATTTCTATAGAATCCATTACTAAGAAAATCAATTATTTTTCTTCTGCTGAATCCAGAATATCAACCACGTCCTGCTCAGTCATCTTATCATCTTTTGGCCCTTTTACACGTTCAATGACATCCGGCACCATGTCAAGAATCTTGGTAATTGCGTCCTGATTCTTAATATTTACCAGACGGGTTGTCCCATTCTGAATAACAAGAACTGCACACGGTGTCATCTTTCCACCGAGGCCTCCACAGCCTTTGTCCTTATTATCTCCACTAAAAGCACCCGCTCCAACACCGAAGGAAACATCCACTAGTGGTAAAATAATAGTATCTCCTATATGAATTGCATCACCTACAACCGTCTTAGATGACAATACTCCGTTGATTCCTGAAAATAAGGATTCCACTGTCTCTTTAAATTGTTTTTCAGCCGCCATTTTCTTTCCTCCTGTTTTCGCATATATTGTTCTAATGCATAACGTTCTATTTCATAACCATGTTTCGTATTTCCATTATTGTTTTTCGCGTCTCCTTGTGTATAAACAATTTTACACCAAAAACCGCCAGATGAATCATCCGGATTCTTCCTTTTATATGAATATCCCCTTGTAAAACTTTCTGTTCAAAATCTGGCTCTATTTCCATATTATCCCCAACAAACGGGCAAACCATGCCAAGCAAGCCTAAGACTTGTCCAGTCAGACAAGGGTCTTCAAATCCATAATTTAAACGAACCCGAAAGATTTTCGGTTTTAAAAGACGTTTCATCCAAATCAGTTCTTTCTTTACCTTTCGGAATGCGCTTCTATGGACTTCATCATTCAAAAAAATCTGAATTGCATCTTTTGTATCGGAAATATTCTTTGCTATGCCTTTTATTTTACCACATATCTTCACAAATGTATATTTTATCTTCCGCCAGATAGTGATGATTTTCTGATTCAGCCGTTCATATACAGATGGCTTCTTTTCTTTTTTCCCGTTTTCCTGATTTTCCCTCTTCGTGCACTTTTTCGAAGAATCTTCCGATATTCCTTTTATATCCGACATTTCTTTTATATCCGACATTTCTTTTATATCCGATTTTTCTTTTTCATCTAGCGCTTGTTTTGCGTCAGGCTCTTGTTTTGCGTCAGGCTCTTGTTCTATATCTGGCTCTTCTTCTGTTTCACCGACAGGCATTTCTGCCTTTGCAAATTTTTTCCATGCCACACGGACACGCCATGTAAGTTCCTGTTCCTCATAGCGTGCTTTAGCAGAAAGCAGATGCAGCAGCCACGTAAGACGGAAATTAACTTTTGAACCTCTGATTTCTCCCGGAAACTCTGCCCTCAATTCATATCGGACAGGCACAAATAGCAATATACAAAGAAGCAATAACAGAAACCCTATGATACCCAATAGACAAATTCCCAATATTCGTAAAATCAATCCAATTATATGTAGCATATTCTACACCTCTGTCTTGTTATTTTCCTCATATAACTGCTGTTGCTGCAAAAGATACAAACGTAAATCGGCATCTCCCGTTTTCTCAAATACTTCTCTCGCGATTTCTTCTACAAGATAAATTGCTTCCATATAGCTTTCTGCAAGACCAACAATAAAAATATCATCCGAATAAAAATACTTCTGATAAAGCATGGCTGCACTGTAAAATTCCAGTTGATTTTTACCATTTTCCGGTAAAACAAGGATGTATGCCTGGAGTGGCCATTTCCCGGATTTCAGTTTCTTTATCCACTTTTCTTTTTTCTTTTCCAGTCCATCACTAATATACAGTTTATTATAAAATTTCATATTTTCCTATCTGTCTCACCTGACATCTTCACTCTACTTATAATAGTAAGCATTAAAAATCTGTTTTGCAACGCTCACTCCGGTTATGGAGGAAGTATCTGCGTTCTCTACAACTACTGCTACTGCCAAATCCGGATTATCCACATTGGAAAATCCCACGAACCAGGAATGTACCTGTGTCTTATCCACGCTGACTTCAGCAGTTCCAGTTTTTCCTGCTACGGTATAGGATTCCCCGGAAAGAGAAGTTCCTGTTCCATAGGAAACAACCCCTTTCATATACTCTGTAAGTACGGAAGCTTCCTCCGATGTCATCAAATCCGCATATTTCTCAGGCATATATTTTTTCACTCTTGTCCCCTGATAATTGGTAATTTCATCTACAAGATATGGCTTCATAAGTTTCCCGCCATTGGCAATAGCTGCTGTAATCATGGCCATATGATATGGACTGACCAGAGTATCTCCTTGTCCGATTGCCGTCATCATAATAGATGCACTGTCTGCATTCTTGTCCAGAGAAAAACTGCTTTGATTCGCAGTCAGATCACATTTCAGATTGGTGTTAAATAATAAATCCTTCGCAGTATCCTGCCACTTTGAGATGTCCAGTTGAAGTCCGATTCCTGAAAATGCAGTATTGCATGAATTTGCCAAAGCGTCCGCAAGCGTCTCCTGACCATGTGCCTGATTCGCGTAACAGTGAATCGTCGTTCCGTCTACTGTCACTTCTCCTGTACAGTCATTCAAATATGCTTCATAATCTGAATTTTGCCGCATAAAAGAAAGGGTTGTAACAAGCTTAAATATGGAACCAGGCGCATATTGTCCCTGAGTTGCACGATTTACCAAAACACTGTCACTATCATTAATCAAATTATTCCAGTTTTCACTGACTGTATTTGCGTCAAATGAAGGTTTCGAAACCATGGCAAGTACTTTTCCTGTACTTGGTTCCAGAACCACTACTGCACCTTTATTATTTCCAAGTGCATTATAAGCTGCACTCTGCAGATTAGTGTTCAAAGTCGTAATAACGTTGTCACCTATATTCTTCTGATCCTGGAATTCTTTCATTAATTTTTCCAGGAATGGCGCATTAGAAGTAAGCAGATTAAAATTCTGAATAGATTCAACACCAGATTTACCCTTGACAGAATATCCGACTGTATGTGTAAACATGTCTCCGTATGGATATTCTCTTGTCTCCGTACCATCATCAGCAGTCACTGTCTGTGCCAGGATATTGCCCTTACTGTCAAGAATTTTTCCACGTACCACACGATCCGCAAGAATATCTTGTCTGATATTATACACACTATTTATAACATCTTTGCTTTTTACTAAATTAAAATAAACCAGATATCCAATCATAACCAGAAATAAGGTAACAAACATATAAGTTACTCTTGTGATTTCTTTGTTGGTTATCCGTTTTGTTTTCTTTTTTTTCGATTTCTGTTTCTTAGGAATCTCTTCTTCCTTTGCTGCCTGCTGAAGTTTTCTTTCTTCTCTTGCCTTTTGCTGCTGACGTCTCTGTTTTCTCAGCTCTTCTTCGTCCGGAAGATTTGCCAGTTCCATATCCAGATCGTCTTGCCCGTAATTGTTCTGCTTTCTTTCTTTCAATGTCCTCTTCCTCATCTTCTCTTAAAATATATAAGCCCTGAATGATTGCAAACATGATTATCGTGCTCAGTACCGAACTTCCACCATAGCTAACAAGTGGAAGGGTAACACCTGTAGACGGAATAAATTTCGTCACCCCGCCAATGGTCAAAAACACCTGAAAAATGTAGCAGGTTCCAAGTCCCAGCGCAACCATTTTATAAAAGCTGTTCTTAAGCTGCATAGATATATTTAAAAACATAATATACACACTTACACAGATAAGAATCAGGCAGATTCCAAAAATCAGGCCCATTTCTTCTGCAATCGCAGAAAAAATGAAATCTGATTCTGCCACGGGAATCTTATCAGCTGCACCTTGCATGAGTCCCATTCCAAACCAGCTTCCTGTTCCGATTGCCATCAAGGACTGGGCCACCTGCTGTCCTCCGTTCTGGTAGATGGCAAAAGGGTCTTTCCATGCAAGCACACGTACTCTGACATGACTGAACAAATAATAAGCTCCAACCGAAGCCACACTTCCGGCACTCAGTCCTAAAAATACATATCTTGCCTGCTCCGTTGCCACATAAAGCATAACCAGATATACAGCAAAAATAATCAGCGCAGCTCCAAGGTCTTTGGACGCTACAAGGATTAACACATGTAGCGCAGCCACTACGGTTGTAACAACAATATTTTTAAAACTTCTATCCTTCTGGAAACTGGCTGCCACAAAAAATACAAATATAATTTTAACCAATTCCGAAGTCTGAAGCGTAAATCCTCCAATTTTAATTGCAAGCATAGCTCCACCAGTGACTCGTCCACCTACGATAACAATTGCAAGCATGACAATTCCTGCTATGGCATAAAACTTTTTCCATTCTGACAGTGCTTTTACTTTTCGTATAATGACTGGAATAAAAAGACTAATTATCAACGCTCCTGTTGCTATAATAAACTGCTTAACCGCCAGTTCATAAGACAACCTGGTAATCATGATAAATCCTATTGCCAGGAGCATACACATATTATTAACAACCAGCCGCGATACCTTAGGATAAATCAGGTGATAAAGCACCAGAATTGCTATAAAAAGGATGACCTGCATTCCATAAAATCCAAGCATTTTCTTTTCTTCTGTTTGAAGCAACATGACCATGAAAGCCACAAAATGCATAAGAAACATCAATACATTCTGTCTTCTCAATATACTATTTTTCGTATGCGGGTCTTCAAACCCGAATATTGCAAAACATTCAAATGTGTAAATTGCAATTGCCAAAATTATTACATATTTTGATAATTCTACAATAACATTTACCAAACTCTCACCTACTTTATTCCATTTTTCCAATGTCCTCTGGTAAAAGTTCCTTCCTCCATTGGCTTTTCTTTTTCAAAATTCTGTAGAACTTTTCTTGTTTCCCTCTCATCCTCTGTCGTAAACATAAGTCTGCAGCTTTCCGGATTTAACTCATACACTTCCTGGATTTTATCTCCCAGGTACAAGGGCACTTGATTATAAATGACGTTGTAGCAATAATCACATTCATTTTTTACCACAAAATCTTTATGGTATCTGTCAGTAATTGTCGTCATGCCAGAAATATTTCTACAATGTCCTAATGTTTTCTGAATACAGCCTGCTGAAACCATCAATGGTAAATGACCGTACACGATGATTTCCCCATTGGAAACGTCTAAATGCTTCATTTCTTTCTGGGTCAGTTCCAGTGGTACTGTAAATGCATGCACACCTTGTTCCTGCCAGAAGGCTTTTGCCTCTGAATTGAATTGATACATGTTATAGTCCGTCAGAATTGTCTTCTCATACTGATGCTTTCTCAAAAATTTGTAACTTTCATAATTCCGAACCAATACACCATCCCACGGAGCATGAAAAATACAATCATAAGCCGTCTCATACTGTCTTCTTGTATGTTCACGAAAAATATACGGCATAATGAAATAAATTTCTTTTCCATTTTCATGTGCCCGTCTGATAATTTCTTCATACTCCGGCTTTTGTTTCTCCGTCTCTTTCCATATCTGCGGAAACGCACTGCAATCTGCATAAATGCGCTGTATCATATCCACTTCTGTCAAAACCTGTAATTGCTCCAACGTCTGTGCGGATACGGTAAATATACCTTTCTTTTCATTTTGGGCATTCACTATTCTCCGCTCAGAATGTTTCCATTGGTCTTTCTTTTCTGAAACTGACTCCGCTCTCCAGTAAGCTTCTGTCATCTTTTTTTGTAGTAATTCCAGTCCCTTTCTGCGCAGTTCATTTAAGCTCTGCATTGGCAGAAACACATTTCCCAGAATCTGTACATCCAGTTCTTCAAATTCGAACTCTGTATTTCCGGTTTTCTTCATCTGCTTAATGACACGTTCTTTATCAATTGGCTGATTCAGTGCCTCCTGAACCAAGTCTCCCTGCACCGTAACTTCCATATCACCATGCGATAACTTAAATGTAGCATAATCACCAGAAGATAAAATTAAATTTCCCCTAATTTTTTCTTTTATTTTTCCATCTACATAAGTCTTATGTAAATTCTGAATCAGCGACTCATTGCGAGTACGGTTCCATATCATTCCTTTTTGAAATGGCGTATCCTCAAATACTGACATGATAAATTCTTTTCCCTGTGTCACATTCTCCCGACAAGTATAGAAGTCCGCTTTTTCTTTTCCTTTTCGAACGGGAAGTTCTATCACATCCTGTGCTCCAAGTGGAACCAGTGCTTTGACTGTCACTTTGTTTCCCTGTTTTTTCAATACTTTTACTGCCGGAACTCCTGCATGATTTGGTCTTTCCAAAGAAATCATTTCCCTGCCATTTCGGGTATGATAATATCCTGTGTGAAATCCACCACGGTTATATAAATCCATCAGCAATATTTTATCTTGCTCTTCTACTTTATATTTCTTTCCTGATAAATACAAATCCACATATTTTCTATACATGGATACCACACCAGCCACATACTCAGGCTTTTTCATTCTTCCCTCAATCTTAAAAGAATAAATACCAGCCATGTCCATCTCTGGAATATATTCCAATGTACAGATATCTTTCAGACTAAGCAGATACTGACTCTTCTTTTCTCCTTGTGCCTGATACAGTAGGCGGCATGGCTGTGCGCATTGTCCACGGTTTCCACTTCTTCCGCCTAAAAAGCTGCTAAAAAGACATTGACCAGAATAGCAATAGCATAAAGCTCCATGGACAAAACTCTCTATTTCTACATTTGTATGTTCTGCAATCTGCTGAACTTCTTTCATACTCAACTCTCTGGATGTAACAACACGCTGTACACCCTGTTCTTCCATGAATTTCGCACCATCAATTCCAGTAATCGTCATTTGTGTGCTTGCATGAATCGGTAAATCCGGAAAATGTGTTCGAGCAAACCTAAGCACACCCACATCCTGTACAATGATAGCGTCCAATCCCCTCTTGTAATAAGGAAGTAAATATGCATATAGTTTTTCTTCTAATTCATATTCTTTCAACAATGTATTGACTGTCATAAAAAGCTTTCTGCCATGTAAATGTACATAGTCGATTGCTTCCAGCAGTTCTTCTTCTGAAAAATTATTGGCGTAGGCTCTGGCCCCAAACATACTGCCGCCTACATATATTGCGTCTGCCCCGGCAGCCACCGCAGCCTTAAGGCAGTCCATATTGCCCGCAGGCGCAAGTATTTCTATCTTTCCTTTCATAAAAAACCTCTGTGTTCATAGATTCTCTTTCATGTATTATGAAAAATAGACTGCCATTAGACAGTCTATTTATTACGATGATTTTTCATCTCAGTCTCTAACTGTACGATTTTCATTTGCAGCTCTCTGTTTTCTTCTTTCAATTTGTCCAATGCCTTCTCTGCATTTTCATATTTAATCTGAACAGAAATCAACTCATGCTTTAAGTCGTACATTTCTTTATCTTTTGTTTCAATATCACTTTCTAAAGCTCCGCCTTGCTACTTAGCTTTAAAATAATCATCTGCCACATTCAAAGCAAGAAGCACGCTTCTAGTCTCGGCACTCTGCTTGCGATATCCTTCACTGCTTGTGCACTCGTCAATTTTATGATTCAAATAAGTAGATACCTTCTGTAAATAATCCTCGCTTTCAAAACCACTTAGCGTAAATACCTTACCGCCAATTAAGACTTCTGTATAATTCTTAGATGATGCCATAATGAACCTCCTCGTTCATAATCCTAACGGTATTATACATGATATTCTTTCAAAAACCAACTCTTTTTCTTTATTTTCATTGGTTTTCGCCAGATTTTGTCAAGAATGTGTTACATTCTTTATTCCCAAATGCTGATATGCCATCTCTGTTGCCACTCTTCCCCGTGGTGTACGCTGAATAAATCCATTTTGAATCAGAAAGGGTTCATATACGTCTTCAATCGTTCCAGCGTCTTCACCTATAGCTGCTGCGAGTGTATCCAGTCCTACCGGACCACCGCCAAATTTTTCAATAATAGTAAACAAAAGATTCCGATCAACATAATCCAACCCACATCGGTCTACATCCAGCAAATCAAGCGCGCAAGAAGCCACTTCCTCTGTAATCACACCATTATACTTTACTTGTGCAAAATCACGTACCCTTTTCAGCAGACGATTAGCAAGTCTCGGAGTTCCTCTTGAGCGTTTTGCCATTTCCAGCGCTCCCTGCTCATCAATCTCCACATCCAGTACCTTTGCGGAACGCAAAATAATAGTTTTCAATTCTTCTTCTGTATAAAATTCCATTTTGTTGACAACACCAAAGCGATCACGAAGAGGCGCTGTCAGCATACCGGCTCTTGTGGTTGCGCCCACGAGAGTAAATTTAGGCAAATCAAGGCGGATAGAACGGGCAGATGCACCTTTACCTATCATGATATCAATAGCATAATCTTCCATGGCCGGATAAAGAACTTCTTCAACCTGTCGATTCAATCTGTGAATCTCATCCAAAAATAAAACATCCCCTTCCTGGAGATTATTGAGAATGGCTGCCATTTCTCCTGGCTTTTCAATGGCCGGGCCAGAAGTAATCTTCATATGAACTCCCATCTCATTTGCAATAATTCCGGCAAGCGTGGTTTTTCCAAGACCCGGAGGTCCATAAAAAAGAACATGATCCAATGACTCACCACGGGATTTAGCTGCCTCTATATAAATCTTCAGGGTCTCTTTTGCCTTCTTCTGTCCAATATAATCATCCAACATCTGAGGCCGCAGATTATTTTCTATCTTCATATCTTCTTCTAAATTTTCTGTTGTAATAATCCTCTTTGCCATAGTTATCCTCATTTACCTGTTATCTCTATATTCTGTTTCTTATATCAGAAACTTTATATCAGGAATTTTAATGCTTTCTTCAGAATCTCTTCCACCGACTCTTCCTGATCTGTCATTACATTGGTAACTGCCCGCAATGCCTCTGTGCTTCCATAACCAAGTGCTACAAGCGCCTGGACTGCTTCGGTCTGCATTTCCTTAGAAGGAGTGAAATTTCCTGTGATCCGCTCTGCATCCACTGCCTCTGTTGTTTCTATCGTACCTAATTGATCCTTCAGTTCCAGAATCAGTTTTTCTGCCGTCTTCTTTCCAATCCCCGGCGCTGCTGAAATCGCCTTTACATCGTTTGCCATCACTGCAAATCTCAAATCATCCGGAGTCAGATAAGACAAAATTCCAAGACCTCCCTTTGGGCCAATTCCATTTACAGCAATCAGAAGTTTAAATATCCGCAGCTCATCTTTCGTCAAAAATCCATATAGCTGCATCAAGTCCTCTTTTACATTCAAATATGTATATAATTTTACTACGTTTCCCTCCAGAGGCAATCTGCCTATGGTATAAGATGATACAAATACATTATATCCGATTCCCCCAACGTCAATAATTACCCTGTCTGATTCTACATCAGCCAGATTTCCCTTGACAAATGCAATCATCTTGTTCCTCCTTTATGTGTTCCATTATTCGCTTTCATTGTCATATCCACCGACTCAAGATGTCTTAACATTTCACTGGACAATATTCCGATTACCAGTCCTGCTATAGCTCCTGCTGCCAGCAAAACCGGTATATAATAAAAAATACTAACCGTCTGCGTCACTATGGCTGCCATAATAAGCTGTCCCATATTATGCATCACACCACCTGCCACGCTGACTCCATATACACTAAACCAGCTTTTCTTCTTCAAAAACGCCATTACAATAAGACTTAGTATGCTTCCTGCCAAACTATACAAAATACTAAATGCATTTGAAAATAAGAATCCGGAAACAATAATTCTTATAACAGATATTGCAACAGATGCACGATTTCCCATTTTATATAACACGATTACAATAACCAAATTGGCAATACCTAGCTTTACGCCTTGAATTCCAACGTGAAACGGGAATATCACTTCTATATATCCAAAGATAATGGCAAGTGCTGCAAAAACACCAAAATATGCTGTTTTTTCTCCCACAACGCACCTCCTAATTTGTTATGGCATCCAGCCCCGACTCTTCTCCGTTTATGATTTCAAGTACCACTTGATTGGGCAGGCAAATGATACTTTCATGATTTCGATATATTGGAATATGATTCACGCATATCTGATCTGGACAATCTGCCTCTTTCATGGATACTTCTCCATTCTGGATAGAAACCTCATTTGTCTTGCCAGGGAGCCAGAAGACCTGGTCTTCTTCCAAAGAACAAGTCTTTATCACCTCTCCATCTACTTTAACAATAAGCCGTGCATTCGGTTCTGCTTGATTATTTGACAGAAAAAAATAAAAGATTGCTGCACAAACCATAATGGCGATAAAAAGTACCACATCACTCTTTCTGATTCCACGCTTCACATTCTCACCTTCCTTCCGTTATTCTAACACAACAGATTCGTAAATACAACCAAATGTTCGATTGATTTTCTTTCTTTCATTTTTTATAATAGACACATCTTTTATCATCCAGGAGTGAATATGAAACAATTTTTATGGAATAAGTTATTTATCATTGGATTCCTTGCAGGAATATTATTTATTTTATCCGGCTGTGCTTCTACAGATTCCAATCCTCTCACTTATCAGGACACACTTTTTGATACAGTGATTCAAATTCGTATTTATGATGCAAATGCAGATGAGGCGCTGGATGCATGCAAGACTGCGTGTAAAACTTATGAAAATCTATTCAGTCGTACCGTAGAGGGAAGTGATATTTACCGTCTGAATCACGCAAATGGCTCTCCAACTGAACTTTCGGATGAAACCATCACTCTTTTAAAACTTGCACTCCAATATTGTGAGCTTTCGGATGGTGCCTTTGACGTTACACTTGCCCCTTTAAGTGACTTATGGAATTTTCAGGATAACTCTGGTGTTCTTCCAGATAATACGACTATTGCAGAAGCTTTATCTCATGTTGGATATAAAAATGTCATGATAACAGGAAACACAGTTCAGTTGTTAGATTCGCAGACAGAAATTGATTTAGGTGGTATTGCAAAAGGTTATATTGCAGATCAGTTGAAAGCCATTCTGAAAGAGCACAACGTGGAACATGCACTAATTGATTTGGGTGGAAATATTCTTGCATTGGGTGGAAAACCAGACGGAACTGCCTTTCGTATTGGAATTCAAAAACCATTTTCACTTTCGGGTGAAGCTATGACCTATGTGGAAACCACCAATCAATCTGTGGTTTCCTCTGGCGTTTATCAGCGTTACTTCGAGCTTGATGGAACTATTTATCATCACATTTTAAATCCACAAACCGGTTATCCTTATCAGAATCACTTATACGGGGTTACTATCCTGTCTGATTCTTCGGCAGATGCTGATGCCTTAAGTACTACTTGCTTTGCACTTGGCCCAGAAGAGGGAATGAAACTTATCAATTCCCTTGACTATGCCGAAGCTCTGTTCATCACAGATGAATATGAGCTTCTGTATTCCAATAATTTTCCTAAAAACAAATAAAGTATGCAACAAAAAAACTCAGGAACCAGTCCTAACCGACCATTTCCTGAGTTTTCATTCATTAAAACCATTTTTGCGGTTAACAGATTATCTTCTTCGGACATTTTTCCGCACATCTTCCGCAATCAACACACTTATCATAATCAATATGTGCAATATTGTCTTCTACAGTAACTGCCGCAACACCACAAAGTTTTTCACACATTTTACATCCAATACATCCACTGGTACATACGCTCATCACATCTTTTCCTTTGTCCTTTGAATTGCACTGAACCAAATGCTTCTGTTCATATGGAACTAATTCAATCAAATGTTTCGGACATGCAGCCACACATTTTCCACAAGCCTTACAAGCTTCTTTATCAACCACTGCAATTCCATCTACTACATGAATTGCGTCAAATGGACATGCTTTCACACAGCTTCCAAATCCCATGCACCCGTAGGAACAGCCTTTTGGTCCTCCATTTTGCATATTCGATGCAATAACACAGTCCTCAATACCTGTATATTCATATGCCTGTTTTGCTTTATCACAAGTTCCCGCACATTTTACAAAAGCAACTTTGCGCACACTTTCTCCCGCTTCTTCTCCTAAAACACCTGCCAGAAGGGCTGCTACCGTAGGCCCCCCTACCGGACACTGGTTTGCCGGTGCTTCTCCTTTGGCAATTGCTGCCGCCAGTGCAGCACATCCGGCATAACCACATCCTCCACAGTTATTTCCCGGAAGAAGTTCTAGTATTTGTGCCTCTTTTTCATCTACTTCAATGGCAAATTTCTTTCCTGCCACACCGAGGAAAACGCCAATAAACAGACCCGTTCCACCAACAATCAGTGCAGCTATCAGTACACCTGTTATACTCATGATTCGTTCCTCCTCTTAAATAACTCCAGAAAATCCAAAAAACGCAATTGACATTAACGCAGCCGTGAGCAATACGATTGGTGTTCCCTGAAAAGCTTCCGGAATATCATTATACTCAATTTTTTCTCGAATTCCGGCCATAATTGTTATAGCAATTGTGAACCCTACTGCTGTAGCCAAGCCATTTACTACACTGGAAAGAATCCCGTACTCCTTCTGCACATTTGTGAGAGCTACACCAAGCACTGCACAGTTTGTTGTGATCAGAGGAAGGTATACTCCAAGGGCCTCATAAAGAGGCGGCATTGTCTTTTTTAAAAACATTTCTACAAACTGTACCAAAGCAGCAATTACCAGAATAAACACTATCGTCTGTAAATATTCAAAACCGGTCGGAACCAGTATAAACTTATAAATCAAACTTGTGCAAAAGGAAGCTATGGTAATAACAAACACAACAGCCCCACCCATTCCTGCAGCTGTATCAATCTTCTTTGAAACTCCGATAAACGGACAAATTCCAAGAAACTGGCTAAGTACAACATTATTTACAAGTGCAGAGCTTACTGCAATAATTAACAATTCTTTCATCTCGCACTCCTCCTATTCTTCTTGTCCTGTAGGGAATATCTTCTTGTCACAACCACCGCAGGATGCACAACCGCCTTCTGCACATCCCTGTACCTTCGGAACTTCTTTTCCCTTCTTTTCCAGATTGCGCATAATCTTGTTTCGTGCAGCAACCAGAAAAGCAAGCACAAGGAACGCTCCCGGGGCAAGAATGAAAATAGTAATAGGTTCATAGGAAGCCGGCATAACCTGTATACCAAAAATAGTTCCGGCTCCAATTACTTCGCGGACAATTCCAATACAAGTTAATCCAAATGTAAATCCCAGACCCATTCCAATTCCATCACAAACAGAAAGTAACACTGGATTCTTTGACGCGTAACTCTCAGCACGTCCTAAGATAATACAGTTTACAACAATAAGCGGTATATATATTCCAAGTGCTGAATACAAGCTTGGAATATATCCTTCTAACAGAAACTGTACAATTGTTACAAAAGATGCCACTACAACAATAAATGCCGGCATTCTGACCGAATCAGGTATAATCTTCCTGAGCATGGAAATCAACATATTTGACAGAATCAAAACTACTGTTGTTGACAGACCCATTCCAATTCCATTGGTTGCTGAAGTGGTGACCGCAAGAGTCGGGCACATACCAAGCATCATAACAAAGGTAGGATTCTCTTTGATGATTCCATTGTATAATCGTTCCATATACTTATTCATTTTCAGGCCCTCCTAACTCGTTATAATAGAAATCAAGTGCATTATTGACAGCTCCTGTCACTGCACGGGATGTAATGGTAGCACCGCTTAACGCATCAATCGCTTCTCCCTCACCACCGTCTTTTGATACATAAAAATGGTCTGTCTGCTTTCCTGCATACTGATTATAAAATTCCGGTTTCTTGGCATTCATTCCAAGCCCGGCAGTCTCACTGATAGACAAAATAGAAATTCCCTTCACGGTTCCGTCAGAAGTAATTCCCACAGATATCTGAATATCACCACCATATCCTTCTTTGCTGGTTGTTGTGATGACATATCCTGCGTCTGTTCCATTTTCTTTAACCGTATAAACCTGGTCGATTCCATCTGTCAGTGTTACATCCGCCACCTCAAACGCATCCGCAGATGGAAATACCTGCAGGCAGGCTTCCTGTGTTTCCTTTTCCTTTGCCTGTGCAATGGGTTCTTTTGTGACCTCATAGACAAATCCCAAAGCTGTTCCTGCAATGAGTGTTATAGCTGTAAGAATTAATGTATTTTTAAGAATTTTATTCATTATTTTTCTCCCCCTTTCCCAAAAGGTTTCGGAAGAGTCACTCTTTCAATCAGAGGAACAAGAAGGTTCCCGATAATGATTGCATAGGATACACCTTCTGCCGAACCTCCGAAGAGTCGGAAAATTCCAGTTAAAATTCCAAGCACTACACCATATACTATCTGTCCTGTTTTAGTAATCGGTGCTGTAACATAATCCGTTGCCATAAACCATGCACCGAGCATAATTCCGCCTCCGCAAAGTTCAGCAACAATATAATCAGAATTAAAGAATCCAATTCCATTTACAAAGCCACCACAGATACCTATAAAGATAACAAAAGTTGCCAGATAACTTCCCGGAATATTCAAATCAATAATTCCAAGTCCAATCAGAAGCATTGCACCTGCCATGATTGCAAGTACCGATGTTTCACCAATGGTTCCACCAATATTTCCAACTAGCATATCCATGGTATTTACTCCGGAAAGTAATGCATTTCCACTCTGCACATTGGAACGAATAATTGCAAGTGGTGTTGCACCGGAAATGCCGTCATATACAAAATTGGTCATTCTTCCTGTAAAGGAAATAAGCAAAAAGCATCGTGCGCCAAGAGCCGGGTTCATAAAATTCTGTCCCAGACCGCCAAATAACTGCTTTACAATCAAAATTGCAAAAATGCTTCCAAGTGCCCCCATCCAGAGCGGTGCTGTCGGAGGCAGATTAAGCGCCAGAAGCAGTCCCGTTACAACGGCACTGAAATCTTGAATTGTATTTTTTTTGTGCATAAGTTTTTCGTAAATATATTCTGTAAGCACTGCAGATGCTACCGTAACCAGTACGAGAAGCCATGCATTGGTATCTCTGAAATTATAAATTCCAAAAGCCGTTGCCGGTAAAAGTGCAATTACCACCCACATCATAATATTACCGGTTGTAGCTTTGGAACGTATATGTGGAGATGATGAAATCTTTAATTGTTCTCCCACGTAGGTCCACCTCTTTCTCTATTCATTTTATTTTTTACGTCTGTTCGCCAGCGTAGTCTTTCTCATACTTCCGATTGCCTGCTTTAATTGTCTCTTTGCCGGACATACATAACTGCAGGAGCCACATTCCATACATTCCAGACCATTCAATTTCACAAAGCCCTCTTCATCCCCACGTTCAGCTACTTTTGCAAGACGTGACGGAATCAGTCTGCTTGGGCAAACTTCTACGCATCTTCCACAGTTAATACAAGGAGTCGGCTCCATAGCGGAAACCGCATCCGTCTTAAGACAGACGATTGCGGACGTTGTCTTAGTTACCGGAACATCCAGCGAATACATGGCAAATCCCATCATCGGCCCACCGGAAATCACCTTTTCCGTTCCTTCAACAAGACCACCGGCTGCTTCTACAAGTTCACGCTGATTGGTTCCAAAATACACTTTAAAATTCGCAGGTGAAGCAATGCCATCACCACTTACAGTGACTAGACTTTCCATTGATGGACGCCCCTTCACCACAGCCTGATAAATATGTATGATTGTTTCCACATTATCAACAATGCATCCCGCATCTGCCGGAAGCATAGCCGAATGAATCGCTCTTTTGGTTGTTGCATAAATCAATTGTCGCTCAGAACCTTGCGGATATTTTGTCTGAAGCACCTTCACCTGCATACGCGGCTGTTCTTTAATCAGTGCCTCAATCTTTTCAACACAATCCATCTTATTATCTTCAATAGCAAATATTCCGGTTGCATTATCAAAAAGCTTCAGGATTACAGACATCCCTTGAACCAGTTCTTCCGGATTTTCTATCATACGTCTATAATCCGTGGTAATGTAAGGTTCACATTCTGCGCAGTTAGCAATGATATAGTCAATCTTATCCGGTTCCTTGGGTGAGAGCTTCACTCGTGTAGGGAATCCGGCTCCTCCCATTCCAACAATTCCCGCTTCCGCTATAACATTTAATATTTCTTCCTTCGTCAATTCCTCCCACGGTTTTGCTTCCAGGTATTCCACCTCTTCATAAAGCTGATCATTTTCCACAACAATGGATTCTACTTTATTTCCTGTCGGAGTCAGTCTCGCTTCGATTGCCTTAACTTTTCCAGATACAGAAGCATAAATTGGGGCAGATACAAATCCCCCTGCTTCCGCAATCTTCTGTCCACGCAGGACACGGTCTCCTCTTCCTACAACAGGCTTAGCCGGTGCACCGATATGCTGCGAAAGTGGGTACACAAGTTCTCCCTTTGGCAACAACTCTGTAACTTCTTTGTTTTTAGAAAGGTTCTTTCCATCATCCGGATGTACACCGCCCTTAAATGTAAATTTAATCATCTTCTCACCTTCCTTTTTCACGTTCTCACTTTACTATACTAAAAAAGCATAGACAAATCCAGTTAATTTTTATTTTTTAAGATGTTATTTTCTTAACAAAATCGTTTGATATGAAAAGAGACAGGAATCTCTGTCCTGTCTCTCTTTATTTACGCGAGCAACGAGCCAAAGTCCGTGCTTGCACGAGACCTTGGCGACTGCCGCGATAACTTGAGAAACTCGCGAAGTGTGTTTCTCATAGTTTCATTTTCGAATTTGCTTCTGCAAATATTATTCTTCTACAGCTTCTTCCTGTTCTGGAGCAGCAAGAGCCTTCATGCTTAAGCTGATTTTCTTTTCAGCTTCATTTAAATCGACAATCTTTGCTGTGATTTCCTGTCCAACAGATAATACATCGGAAGGTTTTTCAACATGATTTTTTGAAATCTGTGAAACATGAAGCAATGCATCAACACCAGGAGCGAGCTCAACGAATGCACCAAAATCCGTCATTCTTGCAACTTTACCTGTTACTTCGGTTCCAACTGCATACTTTTCAGCAGCATTAGCCCATGGATTTGTCTCTGGGAATTTTAAGCTAAGCGCAATCTTTGTATCGTGAATATCCTTCACAAGAACTTTCAATGTCTCGCCAACAGTAAATACCTTCTTCGGATTCTCTACTCTTCCCCAAGACATCTCTGAAATGTGAAGCAGTCCGTCTACCCCACCAAGGTCGATAAATGCACCAAAATCAGTTACATTCTTAACTGTACCTTCTACTGTATCTCCTACATGAAGCTTTGCAAACACTTCTTTCTGTTTTTCTGCTTTCTCAGCAACAAGAAGCTGTCTTCTGTCACCGATAATACGATTTCTTCTCGGATTGAATTCACTGATAACGAATTCAATTTCCTGATTCTGATACTTTGTCAAATCTTTTTCATAAGTGTCTGATACAAGACTTGCAGGAATAAATACTCTTGCTTCATCCACAACGACACTTAATCCTCCACCAAGAATCTGAACAACTGTAGCCTTCAGAACTTCTTTGTTTTCGTAAGCTTCTTTTAATCTCTCATTTCCCTTTTCAGCAGCAAGTTTCTTATATGTAAGAAGAACCTGTCCTTCTCCGTCATTGACTTTCAACACTTTTGCTGTCATTGTATCGCCTACAGAAACAAGCTTTGTCAAATCAGCATTTGCTTCATTCGTATACTCATTTCTTGTGATGATACCGTCGGCTTTGTATCCAATATTTAAGATGATTTCATCTGGTTTCACGTCAATTACAGTACCATCTACGACCTCTCCATTATGAATTGTTTTTAATGATTCTTCTAACATTTGTTCAAAAGTTAATTCTGACATTATTTTGAACCTCCTCAATTATATTGTTGGGCGTGGATGCCCCTGCTGTAATACCTACTGTTTCCACGGACCTCAATTGATTCATATCCAAATCACCTAGTGTCTGTATATAGTACGTATTGTTACATGCTTTTTTGCATATTTCAAATAACTTCTGAGTATTAGAGCTATGCTTATCACCGACCACAATCATAGCCTCTACCTCTTCTGCAATGTTCCTAGCTTCTGTCTGACGTTCTTTCGTGGCATTGCAAATTGTATTTAAAACATTTATATCATAACGCTTTTCCGAAATAATTTCAACTAAATCTTTGAATTTCTTGTAATTAAATGTCGTCTGTGCAACAACACAAATAGGATGTTTTCCAACCGTGTTTTCATTAGACTCATACTTCTCCAAAAAACGAAGCATTTCTTCCTGAGTCTGTATAATATATGCTTTTCCTTCTACCCATCCACGAATTCCCTGCACCTCCGGATGTTCAGGGTCTCCTATAATAATAATCTCTTTTCCTTTATTACTTTCTTCCTGTACAATATTATGGATTCGTTTTACGAATGGACACGTAGCGTCCACATACTTAATTCCTTTTTCAGCCAGCTTGTCGCAAATTCGCTTTGGCACTCCGTGAGAACGGATAATTACCAGTCCATCTGTAAGCGCATTCAATTCTTCTTCTGAGTGCAGGACCTTCACACCATTTTGTTCCATGTCCTTTATTACTTCTGCATTATGAATAATCGGCCCATACGTGTATATCTGTTTTTCTTTTTCTTTATCAACCTGTTCATATACCGTCTCCACAGCACGTTTTACTCCAAAACAAAACCCTGCACTTTTTGCACGAATCACTTTCATTATGCTTCTCCTCTTCTATAAAGAAATCCTGACGGATGTTCATTCCGTCAGGATTCTATCCTTCTAAAGCAATATTACCAATACCGTCTATACCAAGGTCTTCCATATACGCTCTGAATCTTTACAACATCTCCCGGCTGTGGGGCATGAATCATCTGACCACCACCTATGTAGATGCCAACATGTCCGGAATAGCAAACAACATCTCCCGGCTGTGGATTGCTGACTGCCTGGCCGCCTGACCCCTGAGGGCCAGAAGTTCTTGGAAGGGAAATACCTGCCACTCTATGACAATACTGCACAAGTCCCGAACAGTCAAGTTCTACATTCGGAGAAGTTCCTCCCCATACATATGGTGTACCAAGCTGACTGTATGCTGCATTTACAATTGCAGATGCAGTGCTACTGTTTCCCGGACTCACATAACTGCTGTTAGAACCTGATGATGAACTGTTGCTTCCATTGGAAGTACCGCCATTTGTCGTGTTACCTGTCGTATTATTCTTATTCTGATTTGCTGCAGCAGCCGCCTGCTGACGTCTTGCTTCTGCCTCTGCGGCAGCCTGTCTTTCTTTTTCAATTTCTTCCAAAGCAGCCTGATATTCTGCATCCAAGTCTGCTACTTCATCTTGTTTGCTCTCCAAAGTATCATTAAGGCTCTGCTTCTTCTCCTCAAACTCGCTCTGTTTTGCTTCCAGATTAGCCTGCTCTGTCTCCAATGTCGACTTCAGTTCAGCAACTTCTTCTTTTGTATTCACATATTCCTGTAACTGTTCTCTGTCGTAATTATGTACATTCTGAATGTATTCTGCTTTATTCAGAAATTCTGTAATACTACCTGATTCTGTAATCTTTTCAAGGATAGTAGAATTTCCTTCTTCATACATATATTTGATACGAAGCTTCATAGCCTCATACTGTTCTTTTTCTTTTTCTTCTGCTGCTGCAAGGTCTTCTGTTGCCTGATTAATCTCTTCTCCTGTTGTGATCAGTTGTTCTTCAAGATCATCAATTTCACGCACAACATCTGCAATCTGTTCCTGTAACGAAGAAACCTCTGCCTCCGCAGCATTCTTCTTGTCTTTGATTGCATCCGCATCCGGAGCAGCATAAACGGATGATATAGTGAGTGAGCTGATTGCTAACGCAACAATACATGCACGAAATAACTTATTTTTCATCTACAATACCTACCTCATTTGTCTTATTTATAATCCCACGATATAGCGTACACTATTTGACCTGTTTTTTCAAGTTCAATTTGCAGGACTAGATAATTTGTAGTTTACTCTTGGTTATTATAACTGAATGTATGTATTTTTTCAATACTTTTTAACACTTTTGTCACATTTATTTATGATTATTTTGTGAATTCAGCTTCACAACATACCTTATCATAGCAATTCCAACCACCAGAGTTCCTAATGTAACACATGTCCATAAATATATATTTTCAAAAAGGAACGAAAAAACATTAAGCCAGGTGCAGATTAGGGAAGTCAAATTCAGGGTAATATGAAATAATATCGTAGCTTTCAAAGTATGGTAAACCTCATATAGATATGCCATCACAGCGCCTGTAAAAAGTGCAAAGATAAACTGAACCATATTCCCGTGACTTATGCCAAATATCATTGCGCTTCCCAGTACAGACATCCAAACAGGAAGCATAACACGCATTCTCCGGTACAGCATTCCGCGATATACAAATTCCTCTGCTACCGGAGCCAGAAAGGCTGCACCTATAAGCTGTAAAAAAACCGACGTTCCATAAATCGACTGACTTGTAGCCTGGTATGCTTCGCTGTACTGCGAAATACCACTTTGTATAATCAGTCCGTTAACTGAAATACAAATGCAAAATCCACATACAACAATGGCTAGAATATTTTTCCCTACAAGAAGATTCTCATTGTGATGTTTTTCCTTATCGCTTTTTCGTTCTTTTTGATAAGGCTTCCAAAAAACAATAATTGTTACAATTGATATGAGGGCTGTTGCCTCCATCAGATAATTTCCAGCCTTCTCCATTCCAAGAATCGCAATCAAAATCAATTCTACTCCAATTGAAAGACCCCATCTAATTGCAAGGGGTTCCAGCAAATATATAAAAGGGTGTTTTGGTCTGGTCTGTTCCACGTTATTCCTCTCTTCTGATTTTCTTTACAGACTCCTGAAAAGCTGTCTGAATTTCTTCTTTGTTTCCTAAAATTGTTCCCTGAACCATATCTGGCTTTCCGCCGCCTTTTCCCTTCAGGATTTGATAAAGACATTTTCCAAGTTCCTGCATATTCTGATTTTTACTGCTAATTACAAACCGGTATTCCGCCTCTGATTTTCGGCAGAAAATTCCACATATTTCTGTCCCCTTATCCAGTATCAGATTCACCATCTCTCTTGCAAGACCCATATCCACGTTATCTTCAAACAAACATATTTCCCTCTCTATTGGAATCTGTTCTGCTTTTATACGGACCATACTTCTTTGCAAGTCCAGTAATTGCATTTTCAGTGCATTATTGTTTTCTTTTAACCGTTTTACCTCTTCTACAACAAGTTCTTCTTTTGCTGCAAGAAGTGACATAATCTGTTTTACACTTTTTTCCTTTTTCTGATAATCTGCCAGAGCCCGGTCGCCACTAAGCATCGTAATCCTGACACCGCCCTTGTAATTTTGCACATGAACCATCTTAATCAGCCCGATTTCACCAGTTCTCTTTACATGAGGCGCACAGCAGGCACACATATCACACCCTGGAATACTGACAATCCTTACCTGTTCTTCAATTTCTATCTTACTACGATAATTTAGCTCGGTAAGTTCTTCCTTCGATGGATAAAGCACTTCAATCGGAACATTTCGAAATACAGCCTCATTTGCCTGCCATTCTATTTTCTCCAGCTCTTCCTTTGAAAGCGGACCATCTATGTCCATTGTACAATAGGTATCTGCGAGATGAAATCCCACATTATGATATCCATATTGTTTATGTATCAATCCGGAAATGATATGTTCTGCAGTATGTTGCTGCATCTTCGAAAAGCGTTTGTTCCATTCTATCTTTCCATGGACAATCATTCCAACTGCAATCTTTTTTGACAGGCTGTGGTAAATCAATCCATTCTTTTCCTGTACATCCAATACCTCTACCTCATCCAACCAACCTGTATCGGATGCCTGTCCGCCCCCTTCCGGGAAAAAGGCAGTTCTGTCAAGAACTGCCTGGTATCCATCTTTGTATGGTTCACAGGAAATTACAGTGGCGTCAAATTCTTTCAAATGACTGTCTGCATAAAATAACTTTTCTGTCATATTCTGTGATTCCTTCTGTTTTAATTGCAAATAATTTCTCACGAGGTATTCTCACACGACCTCTATGTTGCATTTTGTATTTACATTCTCTCCGGAGCCTCAAATCCCAGCAAATCTATGCATGTATTTAACACATCTCTTGTAAGAGAAAGAAGCGCAATATAACTCTGCTGCTTTGCCTTGTCTTCCTCTGCCAGAATCTTTGTTTCATGGTAAAAACGGTTGAATGCATTGGCCAGGTCATAAATGTAAGCACAAATTTTATGAGGTGCAAGTTCTTCGTAGGCTACGTCAATCACACTATTATATTTTGCAAGCTCCAGCATCAGTGCTTTCTGACTGTCATTATCTAGAGCAGAAATCTTTAAGCCTTCCACAGAATTCCCTGCATCCTGATATTTATTCAGGATAGACTTGATACGAACAATGGTATATAAGATATACGGACCTGTATTTCCTTCAAAAGAAGTGAAACGATCCACATCAAACACATAATCCTTGGAAGCCTGATTTGACAAATCGCCATACTTTAGTGCAGACATTCCAACTGTCTGTGCAGTACGGGCTGCCTCCTCTTCTGCTACAGTACGATTATCCGTAATCTTTTCAAGCATCTTGTCTGTGATATCTTTGATCAGCGTTTCCAGACGCATAACACCGCCTTCTCTTGTTTTAAAAGGCTTTCCGTCCTTTCCATTCATCGTACCGAATCCCAGAAAACGAAGTGCTGTTTCTTCTCTTACAATACCAGTCTTCTTTGCACATCGGAACACTTGTACAAAATGAAGTTCCTGTCTCTTATCTACTACATAGATTACTTCATCCGGATGATAAAGTTCTTCCCTTTCTACCAAGGTTGCCAAGTCCGTTGTATCATATAGTGCTGCTCCATCTGATTTGAGAATCATACATGGTGGAACTTCTTTCGTGTCGGATTCTTCCTTTACATCCACAACCAATGCACCATCGTTATAATAAGCGTAACCTTCACTCTTCAAACGTTCTACCATATCCGGAATATACTTCTGAGCATCCGCTTCACCCTTCCACAGATCAAATTCCACATTGAGTTTTTCATAATTCTTTTTCAAATCCGAAACGGATACATTCATAATATGATTCCAAATTGCACGGTATCCCGGTTTCCCATTCTGAAGCAGAAACGTCGCCTGCAGTGCTTCTTCGCGATATTCTTCGTGTTCTTTGGCATAAGCAGATGCAGCAGGGTAAATTTCCTCCAAATCCGAAATGGTAAATGGAGCTTCTTTCGGATATTCACCTGTAAATGCGTCATCGAAATACGGCAGTTCCGGCTGGCGTTTCTTAAGTTCCGTAATAATAAGCCCCATCTGATATCCCCAGTCTCCCAGGTGGATATCTCCTACCACTTTATTTCCCTTAAATCTGGTGATACGCTTAATACTCTCACCGATAATAGCAGAACGCAGATGTCCTACATGAAGCGGCTTCGCCACATTCGGTCCGCCATAATCTACCACAATCGTCTTAGGATTGGCTTCCAGCTCCGCTCCAAGCTTATCTGACTGTTCCATCTGATTCAAATATTCTGCAATAAAATCCGGGTTAGTTTTAATATTAATAAAACCTGGCTTTACAGATTCCACTTCCCGGATACACCTTTCTTTCGATATCTTTGCCACAACCTCGTCTGCTATCATAAACGGAGCTTTATGATATTTTTTCGCCCCTGCCATTGCACCATTGCACTGATACTCACACAAATCTGGTCTGTTAGAAAGGGTAACCTTAGCCAGTTCTTTCTCATATCCAGCTTCAACAAATGCCTGTTCAAGTTCTTCTGTTATAAGCTCCAGAATTTTTTTCATATCTATCTTCCTCGCTCTCTTTCATAAGTAAACATTATTTTGATTATAACTTAATTCCTATTTTCATGCAAGAAAACTCTTGATTTTTCCTGATTGGAATGCTATATTAATAAATGTCTCTGTAGCTCAGTGGATAGAGCGCCGCCCTCCGGAGGCGGGTGCGTCAGTTCGATTCTGATCAGAGACGTAAAGCACTGGCCAAGGCCAGTGCTTTTTCTTTTCATAACTATGCTTTTATAAACATTTTACGTACTTTATGCAAAGATACATTCTTTTTCTCTGTCATAATAGTATACAGTATCTGATAACACTTCTTCTCTTGCCACTTCTGTCTCGTTAATCTCCTTTACCATGGCTTCCAACTGCTGTCTGTTCATACCGAAGCCTTCCGGAATCAGGATTAATTCATGAATACTGCTGGGAATCACAAAAAAATTATCATTTATTTCTGAAACTGCACTTTTCCATTCCTCATATAACATAACACCTGCTCCCAGACTATGAGCCCTGTTTGTTGCAATATACATGTATTCTGTCACTTTCTGAAGTTCCATCGGAAGAAGTTGCGGTGTATTTCGCCTGGCCGCCTGAGTCACATCTTCCTTTCTTACCTTCCATCCTTCTATATGCTCGTTCCGGATAAGCAAAGAAGCTCTCCCAAATTCCGTCTTATTCATTAACACATAATATACAACTGCTAAATCCAGAAATTCCTCATGAGGCAAATGTTCCAGCAAATGTTCATTCGCCTGTTTTTGAATCACCTTATATACAATACTGCTCTGAATTTTTGAAAAATCAAGAATATCATGATAAGATATGGACTGGCTTATCCGTACCTCCTCGTAAATCTTCTCAAGCTTCTCTGTAAGTGCATCAAAAGTGTTACCTCGTAAATATTGTTCATAAAACTCTTCCAGATAAATAGTCGGAGAAATATTGACTCCTGTCTGCGTAAATAGCAGACCTGTACGAATCGTTCCATTGTTTTTCACGGTTCGATGTACCTCAATCTTCACCTCCGGTTTCATCCGGTCTTTCATTCTTTCGTACATAGATGTAATAAACGTCTGATAATCCATTTTTCTTCCTTCCTATGTACCGACAAAAAATTTTGATTTGGACTTGGATTCATTATACCTGTTGACTGCTTCTTATACAATGAATAGTTCGGCTCTGAATTTACTCATTGATACGTAAAAAAGCCGGAACCAAGGGCTTCATCCTTAATTCCGGCTTAAATATACTTTTATATTTCGTGAAAAACCTACAACTATGCTCTTGAGAGGTATTCTCCTGTACGAGTATCAATCTTAATTCTTTCACCCTGATTTACAAACAATGGCACTAATACGTTTGCACCTGTTTCAACTACTGCAGGCTTTGTAGCACCTGTAGCTGTATCTCCCTTAACGCCTGGTTCTGTTTCTGTAACTTCCAGTTCAACTGTAAGAGGTGGTTCAATTGAAAATGCTTTGTTCTGATAAAAGCTAAGTGTAACTTCTTCGTTTTCTTTTACAAATTTCAAATCTTCATCAACAACATCTTCTCCAACTGGAATCTGTTCATATGTTTCCATATCCATGAAGTAGTATAATCCCGAATCATGGTAAAGATACTGCATTTTCTTTCTTTCAATGATTGCATCTTCGAACTTTTCTGTAGGACGGAATGTTGTTTCTGTCACGCTGCCTGTAAGAATGTTCTTAATCTTTGTACGAACGAAAGCAGCTCCTTTTCCTGGTTTAACATGCTGGAAGTCTAAGCATTTATATACGTTTCCCTCCCATGTAAATGTCTTACCTTTCTTAATATCTCCTGCTGTAAATGCCATTGTAATCCTCCTTATAAGTGCACACGCACAATCGTTTTTCTAACATAGCACATCTAATTTTATAATATAATTTCTCATTTTTCAACTATTACTTTTCGGTTTTCACAAATTTATCCATTCTGATGAATACTTTCCAGCATCTCATACAGTTTTTCCGCATCAAACTGTCCTGGAGCAGAGGCTTTTTCCACTGTTCCAAATGTAATGGAAGATCCGAATATTTCTCCGGAAATCCGACTGATACTGCCATAGCTTCCCATGGAAATCGTGACAAGCGGAATTTCACTTCCTTTTGCAGCAACTTCTTCCGTTGCAGCAAGCAACGTCAGCACATCCTTCTTGTTCTGTGGCATAACTGCGATTTTGGCAATATCTGCTCCAAGTTCCTGCATGGAACAAAGTTTTAAAATAATTTCTTCCTTTGTCGGTGTTTTTTCGAAATCGTGGCTTGAGGCGATGCCATAAACATGATATTCATGTGCAGTCTTCAGAATTTCGTTCATGATATCTTTTCCTGCTGAAAGCTCAACATCAACTAAATCAACCATCCCAGACCTACACACATTGCAATTAAGTTCTTGATACGCTTCCATTCCAATTAACTGTTCTCCGCCTTCCTGCAAAGTACGGAACGTAAACAAGATTGGTCTGTCATCCAGAATTTTTCGCAGTTCTGTGAGCACTTCACGGACTTTGTCAAAATCCATAACTGACTCATACCAGTCTGCACGCCATTCAACCATATCAGCCTTTGACTGTATTATCTTTTCCGCAAAACTCAGAATCTCTTCTTTGGTTCGTTCCACAATCGGAACACAGATTTTCGGTCTTCCACATCCAATTTCCAAGTTTCTTATCTTCACTGGTTTCATAGCAGTTTTTCCTTTTCACTCCGCTTGTAAAAAAAGAGAACGATTTTTTCCAGATACCTTTTCAGGACAATCTGAATCTCTTCTTTTGGATGGATTGGTTTTACCAAAATACTTTTAATCCCAGTGCGCTTTGCTCCCCACACATCTGTAAATAACTGATCACCCACAAAGAGCGTATTCTCTTTTTCGGTTTTCATTAACTCCATAGCTTTTTTATAATTCTTCGTAGAAGGCTTATGCGCATCAAACACATATTTACTTCCCACCTTGTCCGCAAAAGGCTGCACTCTGGGCTCCTGATTATTTGAAATCAGACAGGTATCAAATCCAATATTACGAAGTCTCTCAAAAAGAGCAATTGCTCTTTCATCTGCCGGTGCACCATGCGGTACCAGTGTATTATCGACATCAAAAATAAGTCCACGATACCCCTTTTTATACAATTCTTCGAAAGGAATTACATATGTGGATGCAATATAATCATCTGGATAAAATGTTCTAAGCATTGTTCTCATCCATTTCTAATAATTTTTGAATTAATTCTTCACAAATCTGTAAAACCGTTTTATCATCTGTTGCAACAATTACATCTGCGGCCGCCTCATATCTGGCTCTCCGTTTCTCCATCAGATTCTGAATATCTTCCACATTCTTCTTTCCTTCTAAAAGTGGTCTGGATTCATTTTCTTTCACACGCTCCAGAATGGTCTCCGGCTTGGCAGTTAGAAGTACAACACGTCCATTCTTCTTCATTTCTTCCACATTGCGTTCCCGCATTGCAACACCGCCCCCGCAAGAAATAATTGTATTCTTTCTTCCCTGGGTTTCAATCAGAAGTTCTGTTTCCAGATTGCGGAAATATTCTTCTCCCTTTACCTCAAAGATATCTGAAACCGACATGTGTTCTCTCTTTTCGATAATCTGATCCATTTCAATAATATCCATAGAAAAAATGGAATTCAGATAATCAGCCACGGTACTTTTACCTGCTCCCATAAATCCAATCAGGACAATATTATAGTCAAATAATTTTCCACCCTGGATTTTGCGGCTGTTTCTTTCTATTCTGCCAAACACATCCAGTACTTCATCTTTATGACTGCTGTTCGAAAGTAAAGCCTCCAGATTCTTATTCCGTTTTTCACCTTGAAACGGCTGGAGGATAGGGATTCCATACTCTTCTTTATATTTTACGATTTTTTCAACGATTGCGTAACGCTCATTCAACGCATCTATAATTTTTTCATCACAATGGGCCAATTCTTCCCGAAACATTTCCAAGTCATTCATAGCTTTTATCCCTTTCTCGTGTCTCATTCCGTGTTATTATAACAAAAAATTCTGCTTTTTATCAATAGGTTTCTTAGTTGTTTTCACTTGTTTCCTCTGTACTCAGTTCTCTTGCGTTCTGTACATCATCTTTAAATGCGCTCCATGCATCTTCATGCTCCACAAAATATTTCGGGCAAAGCTTTCCTGTAATATCATAATGCCGGATAATATCATCTTTCTCCAGTGCGAATTTTTCACTGAGCCAGGCTGTAAGCTGTACAAGAGATTGATAAGTGGCCCGATTCAGTTCTCCTGTCTCATCCGGGTGGCAGCACTCAATAGACACGGTATCCTTATTGCGGTCATTGGAAGCATATGCAATCTCCCATGTTGGAACACACTGAATAATCTCACCGTCAAGACCAATAACAAAATGACTGCTGGCACTTGTGATATGTGTATCCTGAAGGTCATTAAAATAGTCTCTGTTCTGCTGTGCCGTAGAACTCGGATTCGCTGTATAATGCACTACAATTCCTGTAATCTGCTCACTTTTGGTTCCCGGTCTGGAATAAGGATTCACATCTAAAAGTTCAACCTGGATATACGGTTTTTCTGCTGTAATTTTATCATCTGCTACTTCCGTATATTCTTTTGTAGGCAAAAGATTTGTGATTTTCAGAATAGCAAGGAGAATTAACATTCCGAATAAAATTCCCACCCCGACTCTATGATTCCTTTGGATTACTCTTTTTTCTTTTGCTGTCAGATTTTTTCTTTTGTTTTTTATCTGTTTCTTCTTCATATTCTCGTTCCTCAATACTCTGTACTCTCTACATAATATAGCGATTTTTAATTTTCTGCACAATGGATTTTCGAAAACCTTAAGAAATCTTCTCTTTTTCTTTTAAATCATTGCTTAGCTAAAAAAATCTGCTTTTCGCCATTGGGTAGAATGGCTTCTACTCGCTATCCACCCGATATGTTGTGAATACTAAAAAAAGCTTTCAGTAAACTGAAAGCTCCAAGAAGCGACAGACGGGACTCGAACCCGCGACCTCCACCTTGGCAAGGTGGCGTACTACCAACTGTACTACTATCGCAAATACACAAAATATAAATAAGAAAAAGCGACAGACGGGACTCGAACCCGCGACCTCCACCTTGGCAAGGTGGCGTACTACCAACTGTACTACTATCGCATGCTTTTGCGAAGCAATCATCGCCTCAACAAAAGCTATTATACATTGACTTCATTCATATGTCAACCTGTTTTTTTATTTTTAGATTACAATATATTTAAGGATGAATAATACTGCCAATACATACATCAGTGGAGACACTTCTTTTCTCTTTCCACCAAGAAGTTTAATCACTACATGAGAGATAATTCCCATAGCAATCCCTTCTGAAATGCTGTAAGTAAATGGCATCGCAATGATTGCAATAAATGCAGGAATTGCATCTGTGTAATCACTGAAGTTAATTTTTGTAATGGATGTCATCATCAAAAATCCAACAAGTACCAGTGCCGGTGTTGTGGCAAAGGATGGAATCGCAAGGAAAATTGGCGACAAGAACAGCGACAGTCCAAAAAGAATAGCTGCTACGATTGCAGTTAATCCTGTCTTACCACCTTCGGTAGCTCCTGCAGCACTTTCAACGAAAGTTGTAACCGTAGAAGTTCCCATTACCGCACCTGCTGTTGTACCAACGGCATCTGCAAGAAGAGCCCCTTTGATTCTTGGAAGTTTTCCATTTTCATCAAGCAGTTCTGCTTTCGCCGCAACACCAATCAACGTTCCAAGTGTATCGAATAAATCTACAAACAAGAACGCAAACATAATGACAACAAAGTCACTTGTAAATACTTTACTGAAATCCATTGCAAACAAAGTTGGCGTCAGACTTGGAATAGAAATTCCGTTACTGAAATCAGGGAGCAGACTGAACCATCCTGCATCAGCAGATGGCGTGTAAAGTCCTGTAAACTGGCAGATAATACCAAGTCCCCATGTAATCAGGATTCCCCAAAGAATATTCCCTTTTACTTCTTTTACCATCAAAATAGCTGTAATCAGAATTCCGATCAATGCCAGAAGTACAGTAATACCTTCTGTTGAAAATGTACCGGTTTTTACCGAATTCTTAAAAGAGAACAAAGTAACCAAGGTAGAGGAATCTACAACCACATGTGCATTCTGCAAACCGATAAATGCGATATAAAGTCCAATGCCTACAGAAACTGCATGTTTCAGATTCATTGGAATCGCATTAAAAATTGCTTCTCGTATACTGGTAAGGGAAAGAATAATAAAAATAATACCTTCCACAAAAACTGCAGCCAGAGCTTCCTGCCATGTAAATCCCATACCCATAACTACGGTGTATGTGAAATAAGCGTTAAGCCCCATACCGGGTGCCAATACGAATGGATAATTTGCTAAAAGTGCCATAACACATGTTGCAATAAATGCAGACAATGCTGTCGCGGTAAAGATAGCCCCTCTGTCCATCCCTGCCTCTGACAGGATATTCGGGTTAACAGCCAAAATATAAGCCATTGTCATAAAAGTAGTGATACCCGCAATTACTTCTGTCTTAAAGTCTGTGTTGTTTTTTTTCAAATGAAAGATTTTTTCCAGTGTGTTCACTCTCGTTCCTCCTCATTCTAACTCTCTTCTAGTTGTCTTTTTTTAACAGTTCCAGACCCAGTTCCTCAAGCTGTGCTGTCTCCACGGCTGCCGGTGCCTCTGTCATTAAGTCAGATGCATCTTTTACCTTAGGGAATGCGATCACATCACGGATGCTGTCCTGTTTTGCCATAAGCATCACAAGTCTGTCCAGACCATATGCAAGTCCTGCGTGTGGTGGAACACCGTACTTGAATGCGTTCAGAAGGAAGCCGAACTGCTCCTGTGCCTGTTCTGGAGTAAATCCAAGCACTTCAAACATTTTCTTTTGAATTTCCTGATTGAAAATTCGCACGCTTCCACCGCCGACTTCGGTTCCATTCAGAACGATATCGTATGCTTTTGCACGGACACGTCCCGGATCAGAATCAATATACTGCAAATCTTCTTCCATTGGCATTGTAAATGGATGATGCATTGCAGTAAAGCGGTTTTCCTCTTCGCTCCATTCAAGAAGTGGGAATTCTGTCACCCACAAGAACTTGTATTCATTTTTATCCAAAAGCTCCATCTGGCGGGCAAGTTCTAAACGGAGTGCTCCAAGCGCTGCCCATACAACAGTATTCTTATCTGCTGCAAACAAGAGTAAATCGCCATTCTCACCATCCATGGCTTTGATAAGTGCCTGCATTTCTTCTTCTGTCATAAATTTTGCAAAAGATGACTTTACAACTCCATCTTCCTGAATTGCAATATAAGCAAGTCCTTTTGCACCATAATCCTTTGCAAAATCAACCAATTTATCAATTTTCTTTCTCGGCATTGCGCCCTGTCCTTTGGCATTAATTCCACGGACAGTGCCACCATTTTCAATGGCATTCTTAAACACTGCAAATTCGCAACCCTTTACTGTCTCTGTGACATTTACCAATTCCATACCAAAACGGATATCTGGTTTATCTGAGCCAAATCTGTCCATAGCCTCCTGCCATGTCATTCTCTGGATTGGGAGCTGAACATCAATATTTAGTACTTCCTTGAACAGTTTCTGAAGCAGTCGCTCGTTCACATCAATTACATCATCCACATCCACAAAAGACAATTCCATATCAATCTGTGTAAATTCCGGTTGACGGTCGGCACGAAGGTCCTCATCACGGAAGCATTTGACAATCTGGAAATATCTGTCATATCCGGAACACATTAACAACTGTTTGAAAATCTGCGGCGACTGTGGGAGTGCATAGAAATCTCCCGGATGTACACGGCTTGGCACAAGATAATCTCTTGCTCCTTCCGGTGTACTCTTAATCAAAAACGGAGTTTCAATTTCCAGGAATCCTTCCTCAGCCAGGAACTGACGTGTCAGCGTAGCGACCTTACTTCTCATTATTAAATTTCTCTGAATGTCCGGTCTCCTCAAATCCAGAAAACGGTATTTCAGACGAAGTTCTTCTTTGGTCTTAGAATTTTCCTCAATCGGGAACGGAGGAGTCTCAGCCTCCGATAAAACACGAAGTTCTTCCGGTTTGATTTCAATCTCACCTGTAGCCAGATTCTCATTAACTGCACCGGAACGTGCTTCTACGGTACCTACAACAGCAACTACAAACTCACTTCTGAGCTTTGCTGCTTTATCCAGTAATTCTTTCTCTGTACTCCCTTCTTCAAATACAACCTGTATCAGTCCTGAACGGTCACGTACATCAACGAATATAAGTCCTCCTTTATTTCTGTTCTTCTGCACCCATCCCATAATGGTTACTTTCTCACCGATATTTGCCTTGGAAAGTTCCGCACACCGATGCGTTCTCTTCAGGCCCATCATTGATTCAGCCATCTGTTTTTCCTCCTGTATATCATTTACATAGACATAATAGAATCTTTATAACAATCTATAATCTCTTCATATCCTTCTGCGATCATCTGATCTTTCTGAAACTTCTTATTCTTCTTCATGTTTGAGATCAGAACCTGGCAGCCAGCTTCTCTGTCCTTCCTTGCCATCCCCAGAACTTTCAGAAGACCTTCCTGATGCATATTCTTTTCTAAAAGATATGCTTTCTTCTGCTTCTTTGATGGAATCTGATAGCCATTTTCCAGCATCAGCATAACAATTCGTTCAAATCCAATGGAAAATCCACATGCCGGAGTATCCTGACCTGTAAATTTACCAATCATCTTATCATAACGTCCACCGCCTGCAACAGAACCACCAAATTCATCCATGGTAACTTCAAAAATTGTACCTGTATAATAAGACTGTCCTCGAACCAGTGTCGGGTCAAACTTCACTTTAAAGTCAGCCTCCTTCATCTGTTCCACGCAGCCTATGATCATTTCCATGCTGTCGGCAACATTTTCATCCAGAAATCCGGCCAACCTTTCCTTGCAGAAGCGGATGCCTTCTACATCGCTGCTGATTTCATCAAAAAGTCCAAGGTATTTTTCTACATTTTCTGCGGTGTATCCGCCAAGTTCCTGCAGTTCTGCCTGAACGCCCTCTTTCCCAATCTTGTCCATCTTATCCAAGATTATAAAGACTTCATCATAGTCCTCTTCTTTAAAACCACTGTATGCAGCCATTGCCTTCAGGATATTTCTGTCATTGATGCATACAGTAAAATTATGGAAATCCATTTTGCCAAGCATGGTTGTTGTAGCCAGAATCAATTCAATCTCTGCCAGATTACCAGGCTCACCGAGAATATCAATATCACACTGTACAAACTGGCGGAAACGACCTCTCTGCGGTCTGTCTGCTCTCCATACATTACCAATCTGCATGGCTTTAAATGGAGATGGAAGCTCATTTGCATGATTTGCATAATATCTGGCAAGAGGAACTGTTAAATCATAGCGAAGCCCTCCGTCCACTAAATCCATTTCTTCTTTCGCATCTTCAATCTTTAGCTTTTCTCCACGCTTTAAGATTTTGAAAATTAATTTTTCATTATCTCCGCCCTGCTTGCTGCAAAGATTTTCAATATGTTCCATACATGGTGTCTCAATGGAAATAAAACCAAATGTCTTATAAGTATCCTTGATCATTTGAAGTACATAATCACGGATTTCCATCTCATTTGGCATAATATCCTTCATACCGGTAACCGGTTTTTTCTTTAACGCCATAGCCATTCTCCCTTTCGCTCTATCATTTCGTCAATTCTTGTGATATATTCATTCACATCTCTGACGTTCTCTATTCGAATCAAATTCGTCTTTCTTCCATTCTTGCTTCCCGGAGCAGGAATTTCATATGGAAGTACCACTTTTGTCGACGCTCCTGCGCCTGCGGCAACAATGGACTGCTTCTCTTCCATAATAAGTATATTGTATATTCCGGCTTTGTCAACCTTCGCATAACCCACATTTTCAAAATTACCCGCAATGTTTTTCTGACGATACAGATAATATGGAAGAAGTCCCATATTTCTTGCACTTTCAGCAGCCATATGAATCATTTCTTCCAGTTCCACTGCCATCTGCTTGTAATTTGGTCGCACCGTTGCTTCTGCCCGTTCCCGGCTGAGTCTGGAGCCATGCTTCATCGCCAATGCATGTACGGTCAGACTGTCCGGCATCAGCTCCTCAATCTGTCTTAAGGTATCTGCCATATCTTCTGGTCTTTCCTCCGGCAGCCCTGCAATCAAATCCATGTTGATATTGTCAAATCCAATTTCTCTTGCCATCTGAAATGCTTGAACGGTCGCCTCTACCGTATGCCTGCGTCCGATTAAATTCAGAGTTTTCTGCTGCATGGTCTGTGGATTAATGGAAATTCTTCCCACATGATGCTTGTAAAGCACTTCCAGTTTTTCTCTGGTAATGCTGTCCGGACGCCCTGCCTCTACCGTATACTCCTGCAAATATTCCATATTAAAATTCTGTTCCAGTTGAGATAATACACAGTTCATCTGGGCTGCGCTCAAGGTAGTTGGTGTACCGCCACCCATATAAATCGCATTTAGCTTCTTCTCTTTGGATACTTCTGCAATATAAGATAATTCTTTTAACAGTGCATCCACATATTCGTCTACCCGCTTTTCCCATTTTGCAAGCGGATAAGAAGTAAAGGAACAATAACTACAGGTAGTCGGACAGAATGGAATTCCGATATACAGGCTGTATCCATCCCGATAATCCAGCTTTTCCAGCTGCGCCTTCTCTCTTTTTGCAATTTCAATTCCCAGTCTGGCTTTCTCTTCTTCCACGACATAGACATCATGCATATAAGCAACGATCTCGTCATCTGACTTTCCTTCTTCTAATTGCTCCATCATCATTTTGGTAGGACGGACCCCTGTCATATCTCCCCATGCATGGACTTCACCCGTAAGTCGGCTTAAAAAGCAGTATAATTTCTTGTTAATATAACGCTTTTGTTCTCGCTTTTCTGCAATGTTCTCAATTTCCTTCGGCAGTACCTGAAAACACACTTCCTTTGATTCTGAAATGAGAAAACAAGAATCACTTCCGATGGAAATCGTAATCAGCGATTCTTGTTCTTCATCTACTGTCTGAGTGATATCTGCATCGGGAAAAAATGATTTTACAATATGATACATATCATAGGTAAATCGTTCATTCTGACACTTGATTAAAATCATTCTCTCGATATCCTCTCTACACGTATGGATTATGTTCTTTTTCGTATCCAATCGTTGTTGGATGGCTGTGTCCAGGAAAAACATTGGTTTCATCCGGCAACAAGAACAACTTGTCTTTTACAGAGTGAATCAGGTCTTCCTTGCTGCTGGTAGCAAAATCAAATCTTCCTACAGAGCAACGGAACAAGGTATCTCCACTGAAAAGTACCCCTTCATCTGCCACATAATAACAGACACCACCTGCGGTGTGTCCCGGTGTATGGATTACCTGAAAGTCATGTCCGATGAAAGAAAGTACATCACCATCATGAATCACATTTCCACCCGGATGACTGTATCCTGATGTATAAACCATAGACTCATTCTGGTCCGCATTGTTCAGAAGTGCCAAATCATGTTCTTCCACATAGATTGGCATTTCACCAAAGGTTTCTATGGTTTTATCAATTCCCATAATATGGTCAAAATGTCCGTGTGTCAGAAGAATTGCCTGTAATTTCAATCCTTCTTCTTCGATATAAGCTATCATCTTTTTCGTCATTCCTGCCGGATCAATGATCACAGCTTCCTTTGTTTCTTCGTTACTTACAATGTAACAATTTGTACTGACAATTCCTGTTACAAATACTTCAATCTTCATCTCTGTTCTTACCCCACTGCTCGTTCTATATCAAGGATTCCCGGTAGCTGTCTGAGCTTTTCGATGACATGTCCCAGTTCATCCCTGCCATTTACAATAAAGCCCGCTTCAATCGTAGCCTTTCCCTGTTTACTGGTTCTTACATTCATGGACTTCACATCAATGGTCATCTCGGTAAATACCTTCGTTATATCCATCAGCAGTCCCTGTCTGTCTTGTGAATAAATCTTGATTTCCGCCAGATAGCTTGCTGCTTCACTGCCGCCTTCCGGTTTGCCCCATTCCGCAGGAATCAGACGTGCTCTTTCTCCGTCAGGAAGATGGAGAATATTGATACAGTCTGTCCTGTGAATCGACATTCCGCGTCCTCTGGTAATAAAGCCCACAATCTCGTCTCCCGGAACCGGGTTACAACATCTGGAAAAACGGACTGCCATATCGTCGATTCCTTTTACTACGATTCCACTCTTGGATTTGGCAACATGCACTTTATTCTTGGATGCCTCTGCCACTTTCTCCAGAATCGTCTCGTCTGTAATCTCTTTCTTATGATCTTTACTGTATTCTTCTACCAGACGGTTGACAATCTGACCTTCCTTTAAACCTCCATGTCCTAATGCGGCCAATGTGGAATCCCAGTCTTTGAAACCATACTTCTCCTGTACTGCCTGCATATATTTCGGCTTTAACAAATCCGAAAGCACCAGACTCTTGGCTCTGCAATAAGAGGAAAGTAATTCTTTTCCCCGTACAATATTTTCTTCTTTGAATTCCTTCTTAAACCAGTTATTGATTTTATTCTTTGCCTGTGTACTCTTAACAATATTCAGCCAGTCACGGCTCGGACCCTTAGAATTCTGGGAAGTCAGGATTTCAATACGGTCACCATTCTGGATTTTGTATTCAATGCTTACCAGCTTTCCATTTACCTTGGCACCTACCATCTTATTACCGACTGCTGTATGGATAGCGTAGGCAAAATCGATTGGTGTAGAACCATTTGGCAGATTCTTTACATCTCCATTCGGAGTAAAACAGTAGACATCCTCCGCAAACAAGTCCAAATCACCCTTCAAAAGGTTCATGAACTCTTTGTTGTCTGACATGTCCGTCTGCCATTCCAGAATCTGGCGAAGCCAGCTAAGCTTCTCTTCCTCTTTCGTTTCTACACTCTTCTTACCATCATCTGATTCTTTATATTTCCAGTGTGCTGCGATACCGTATTCAGCTGTCTTATGCATTTCCTTAGTACGAATCTGGATTTCAAATGGCTGTCCCACGGAACTCATCAGAGTCGTATGCAGAGACTGATACATATTCGGTTTCGGCATGGCAATAAAATCCTTGAATCTTCCAGGAACCGGTGTGTACATCTCATGAATGACACCAAGGGCTGCATAGCAGTCCCGCACGGAATCTACGATGATCCGCACTGCAAATAAATCATATATCTGATCAATGGTTTTATCCTGATTGACCATCTTTTTGTAAATACTGAAGAAATGTTTTACTCTTCCGTAAACATCCGCTTCAATCGAAGCATTCTTCATATGCTTTGACACTTCATCTACGATTTGTTTAATAAATGCCTCACGTTCTGTCTTACGTGCATTTACTTGCTTCACAAGGTCATAGAACACTTCCGGATTGGAATACTTCAGAGCCAGATCATCCAATTCAATTTTAATCTTGGAAATACCAAGTCTCTGGGCGATTGGCGCGTAGATATCCATGGTTTCTTTCGCCTTTTCTCTCTGCTTCTCCGGCTTCATGTATTCCAGTGTACGCATATTGTGCAGGCGGTCAGCCAGTTTTACAATAATAACACGGATGTCCTTCGCCATGGCAAGAAACATCTTACGAAGATTCTCTGCCTGTACATCCAGCTTATCCGTAGAGTAAGACAATCGCCCCAGCTTGGTAACTCCGTCTACGATCAACGCCACCTCATCGCCAAATTCCTGCCGGATTTCTTCATCGGTCATAATCGTATCTTCCACTACATCGTGTAACATACCTGCAACAATGGTTTCTTTGTCCATTTCAAGCTGCGCCAGTATGGTGGCAACCCACAGTGGATGGATAATATATTCTTCCCCCGACTTACGTTTCTGACCTTCATGCGCATTCTTTGCAATATGATATGCTTTCTCAACCATGGAAATATCTGCCGATGGATGATACTTCCGGATACGCTCAATCAGACTTTTATATAAATCATCCGGGTTCTGATAGTCAACGGGTGCCTTCACAGCGTGCCCATCTACAATTTCCAGTTTTTTGTCAGATGGTTCAATTAACTGTTCTTGTCCGATACCAAATTCGTCTGCCATATCTTCCCCCTCCTTCTCACGTATTTTCTAATCTTCTGCTTTATTAATTACCTGGATACTGAATCACGCTCTGTACATCATACTTCTGTAACTTCTTTCTTCCATTCAGTCCCATAAGCTCCATAACACACACAACAGATACCACTTCTGCTCCAAGACTCTCTACTAATCTCGTGATTGCTTCAATCGTTCCGCCTGTGGCCATAAGATCATCCACAATAATTACTTTATCTCCAGGTTTCAGAGAACGCTTATGAATTTCTATCTCTGCACATCCATATTCCAGTTCATATGTGACAGATACTGTCTCGCAAGGAAGCTTTCCCTTCTTACGGACAGGCACAAAGGATTTGTTCATATTGTACGCAAGCGGCATACCGAAAATAAATCCTCTGGATTCCGGCCCAATAATCACATCGAAATCTTTGTCCTTTACAAGCTCTTGTAACGAATCAATGGCAAGCTTCAGCCCATCCTTGTCCTCCAAAATGCTTGTTACATCTCGAAACATAATTCCCTTTTCCGGAAAATCTGGAATTGTTACAACATAGTCTTCTAATTTCTTCATAATTCGTTCCACCTTTTAGTCAAAAATTTCAGAATATCTTTTAGTATAACATACTTTTTATAATTTTCAAAATTTATTTATAATTCTGTATGATAATCTGTATGTTTTTTATACCCTGATATTCATTGATATCCGGATAATAGGTAAATGCCATAGAAATCCCTTTTCCACTTCCCTGAAGCAACTGTTCCATAGCGTTCTTTCCATACCTTCCTGCTATGTAATTTTGAAAATCCGAAGTATTGCCAAAATATACTGCATCCATCTGTTTATGATTCTGGTCCTCCACGCGAAGCTTCAGTACATTTTTGTTTTTTCCAAGAACCCGTGCACTTTTTACCAGTACATTTCTTTCGGCAAATAAAGGCTTTGTGTTCCCTTTTCCAAAAGGTTCCAGTACACTTAATTCTTGTATAAAAGCTTCTGTGACACAGGAAAAAGGAAGCTGCATATCAATGGAAATCTTTTCCGCAAGATCATCTTCTGTAATTCCCGATTTTTCGTTAATCAGTCTACGGAAAGCATCCAGATTTTCTTCCGGCAGAGACAGACCTGCCGCCATTCTATGTCCACCATATTTTGTCAGGAGATGTGCACACCTGTGAATTCCCTCATACATATGCCAGGTTTCAATAGAACGTCCAGACCCCTTCAGTCCTTCTGTTGCTTTGGTTAACACGAATACAGGTTTGTAATACTTTTCTCTCACCTTTCCAGCCACAATTCCAGCCAGACTTTCATGACAGTCAGGCAAATAAATAACCAGCACATCATCTTCTCTAATTTCCGTTGTCTCTACCTGAATGAGTGCATCCTCAACGGCCCTGGCGGTCATATCTTTGCGACTGTCATTTAATGCCTTTAAATCTCCGGCCAGAACATCTGCCTCTTTCTTCTCTTTTGCGTTCAAAAGAGCCAGCGCACGTTTTGCCGTGTCCAGTCTTCCTGATGCATTAATACATGGACCAAGGACAAATCCAATATGATAAGGATTGATTGCATCTTTATTAATCCCTGTACATTCAATCAATGCCCGAAGTCCCAGGTTATTCGTATGACCAAGCATTTCCAGACCCTGTTTTACAAAGATTCGGTTCTCGTCCTTTAAATCCATCACATCACCAATCGTAGCAATGGCCACATTTTCCATCAGATAATCCACATCTTCTGCGTCAGCTCCCATAGCTTCCGTAAGTGCTTCTACCAGCTTATACGCCACTGCCGCTCCACAGAGTTCTTTAAACGGATAAAGACAGTCCTCCCTCTTAGGGTCTACTACAGCATCTGCCGGTGGAAGTAAATAGGTACGCACTCCCTCCTGTTCTTCAAACGGTACTTCATGATGGTCTGTTACAATTACAGCCATATTAAGACTCTTTGCATAGGCAATCTCCCTTGCAGCGGCAATACCATTATCACAGGTAACAATGGTATCTATTCCCGCCTCCATAGCCCTGTCTATCAGATTCTGATTCAATCCGTAGCCATCTGTCATTCTATCAGGAATGTCACTGTCCACAATAGCTCCCAATCGTTTCATACCTTCCATCAGAATGTAGGTTGCCTGAACACCATCTATGTCGTAGTCACCGATAATTCGGATTCGGCTGCCCTCTCGGATTTTCTCTGTAAGAACCGCAATGGCCTTATCCATATCTTTCATCAACATCCCATCATACAAATCCGCAATGGTTCCATTCAGATAACGCTCTACAGCTTCATCTCCAATGATTTCTCGATTACGAATCAGTGACGCAATTCTAGGACTAATATGAAATTTATGGCTGAGATGTTCAAAATCAGCTCCTTTTCTTAACAAAACCCACTTTTCCATCTTATTCCTTTCCCAAAATTTCTTTCATTGAAACCCTATTTCTGGTATATAAAGAAAAAAGGACCAGGATTTCTCCCAGTACCTTTTCTCTATTTTCTACTCCTACTAAGCTTATGCTTCCTTTTTAGAATGTTTCTTCATTACGTACCACAGCGCACCTGTAATACATACTGATGAATAAGCACCACCGATAAATCCAACCATCAACGGGCTTGCAAATTCTTTGATTGAGCTTACACCCAAGATGTATAAGATAGCAACCATAACAATTGTTGTAAATGAAGTGTAGATACTTCTTGTTAATGTGTAAGTAATACTCTTATTCACAACATCCGCTAAATCTTCATTTCTTCTCTTCAGCTTCATTTCTTCACGAATTCGGTCAAAGATAACGATAGTCGCATTAATGGAATAACCAACAATAGTAAGCATACATGCGATGAAGGTGTTGCCTACAGATACTCTTGCGATTGCGTAGAAAGTAAGCACAACCAACACATCATGAATCAAAGCGATAACCGCACTTGTAGCAAAACGGAAATCATTGAAACGGAACCAGATATAAATCAGCATACAGATGGTAGCAATGATCACAGCAATAATTGCATCCTGACGCATTTCCGAACTTACTGTAGAACTGATATTTTCTGCTGTAATCAGAGAATCATCTACACCAAAGTTATTTACCAATGCTTTATTCAGTGCTTCTCTTCCATCAAGGTCAAGCGCTTTTGTCTTAATAATAATCTGGTTTGTTCCTTTAACCTTCTGCGTCTGAACATTCTTATCACCGACTGTTTCTTCTACAATCGGAACAATCTTCTCGTCAATTTCTTCGATTGTATAATCTTCATTAAATGTAACATTTGTTGAAGTTCCGCCTTTGAAATCAAGGCTGTAATTCAACGCTCCATTTCCATTTGATGACTGAATTCCCATAGTAACAAAGCCAATCACAATCACAATAGCAGAAAGTGCAAAGAAATATTTTCTCTTGCCCAAGAAGTCAATAGGTTTTCTTGCTTCTTTTGCTTTTCCATAGAACTTCACATCGTGAATGCCAATTGCGTAAAATGCAAATATAATCAGTCTGGTAATTACAAGTGCTGTAAACATGGACACAATAATGCCAAGAGCCAGTGTCTGCGCAAAACCTTTTACAGTTCCAGAACCTTTCAGCCAGAGTACTAAGGCTGCAATCAGAGTCGTAACGTTACCATCCACAATTGCAGAGGTAGCCTTCTGGAAACCATTCTTAAGTGCAGTCTTTACACTGATTCCCATCGAGATTTCTTCACGTACACGTGCGAAAATGATAACATTTGCGTCAACCGCCATACCAATACCAAGAATAATACCGGCAATACCCGGAAGCGTCAGAGTAATATTAAAGGCATTCAAAAGTACAATGACGATTCCCGTATAAATAAGCAGCGCAATACTGGAAACAAGTCCAGGAAGCAAATATACAATACACATAAATACAAAGATGATTGCAAGTCCAATCACACCTGCTTTCAAACTTGTTTCAATAGCTGCCGAACCAAGCTGTGCCCCGACAACATTAGAGCGCAATTCTTCCAGTTCCAGTTGCAGTCCACCGATACGGATAGTAGAGGCAAGATTTTCTGCCGCTTCATAACTCTGCATACCTGAAATATACGCTTCGCCGCCGTCAATCACGTTATTAACAACCGGTGAACTGATAGTCTCTCCATCATAAACAATGGCAATCTGTTTTCCAAGATTTGCCTTTGTTGCTTCTGCAAATTTGGTTGTTCCTTCATCTGTCAAAGACAGGACAACCACATATTCATTTGCCTTTGTAGTCTGGTCCTGCTGTGTCTTTGCTTCTGCGCTCTTGACATCGGTTCCGTCCAGAACTACATTGCCATTCATATCCCGGAATTCCAGTGAACCAGGTTTACCAAGTTCCTCCAGGATAGCATTTGCATCGGTAACACCCGGAATTTCAATATTAATTCGGTCGTCACCCTCCTGATATACGCTTACTTCCTTGCTGTACTGTTCTACACGCTTCTGTAACTTATAAATAGTATCTGACATCTGTTCCGATGTAGGATTTTCTCCTTTTACCTGATACGTAATACTTACACCGCCATTTAAATCCAATCCCAGTTTAATGTTTCTCGCTGACCCAGTATGACTTTTTCCAAAGCCAACAATACATGTAAAGCCCAGGAGCGCTGTCAGCGCAACAGTCAGGATAAGGATTAAAATGCCCTTATTCTTTTTCATTTTGTTACTTCCTTTCTTTTTTCGTCTTCTCTTTCACAATTTTATCAAGTATAGCAGACTTACGAGGGAACGTCAATATTCCATGCGCTTTCTGAAACTTCACAAATTGTTGTTTTATAGAACATTTCCATAGCTTTCACCATGTAATATGTATCCTTGATTCCAGCTGTCTCATAGGATGAATGCATAGCAAGCTGTGGAAGTCCGATATCCACAGCGTTCATGGCAACCTTTGTGGAAGAAATATTTCCAAGGGTGCTTCCTCCTGCCATATCGGAACGATTGGCAAAGAACTGAACCGGCACTCCTGCCTCCTCGCAAATTCTGCGGAATACTGCAATACTCACTGCATCACTGGTATATTTCTGTCCTGCATGAGATTTCACCACAATTCCCTCGTTCATGTACACACAATTTGTCGCATCTGTTTTTTCCGGATGATTTGGATGTACTGCATGTGCATTGTCTGCACTGAGCATAAAACTGTTTGCAAGCGCACGGTAATATGCTTCCTCTTTTTTCCCAAGAGCAGTATTTATCCGATGAAGTACATCACACAAAAAAGTGGATTCTGCTCCCTGTTTCGTACCAGAACCAACTTCCTCATTATCATAGCAAACCATTACGTTAATATTTTTCGAATTATAACCACTTAAAAATCCCTGCAAAGCCGCATACGCACATTGAAGGTCATCCAGATGTGGTGCTGAAACAAACTCTTCATTCGCGCCCCATATAGATGGCTCCATACGATTATACAAATATAAATCGCATCCATACACAGCAGACTCGTCCACACCAAGTTCTGTGGCAATTAATTTTCTGAAGTCTCCCTTTCTGGTATCTGCTCCCCCAAAAAGCGGCAACATATCTATCTGCTTATTGTACTTATACCCGTCATTCACCGTTCTGTCCATATGGATTGCCACATTAGGAATCAGCAGTAAATCTCTGTCAATTTTCAGAAGCCTGCCGGTAATCCGATTTCCTTCGCGAACCAACACACGACCTGCAACAG
>CAJMSZ010000014.1 GCA_905216215.1 uncultured bacterium
CAGCAGCCCCCGTTTCGTGGTCTGCGTGTAGTTCCTTGTAAACTGACCTAAAGAAAGATACAAATTATAAAGATGTTACAAGCTTAAAGGGAAGCAAATTCGCATATGCAGGTATCCATCCGGTTGTAGGTATGGCATTACTTGATGCAGGAATTGACCCACAGACAGATGTTGAATGGCTTACATACAGCACAAACAGTGACCGTCTTGCAGCAGTTGTTGCCGGCGAAGCTGATTATGCAGTACTTAGTGGAGACCAGTTATTTACAGTAGGAAATAACGATGAAATCGAAATCAAAGCATGGTTAGATGACCTTGTTCCAAACTATGGATGCTGCCGTATGAACATGAACACAGACTTTGTAAAGAAGAACCCAACTACAGTAAAACTTCTTTTGAAAGCACTTATCCGCGCAGAACAGTGGTATCTTGCTAACAAAGAAGAATGTGTATCTATTCTTGCAAAGGAAATCGGTGCAGATGAAGACTATGTTGCAGCATATCTGTTAAATGAAAACTATGTTTCAAGTGTAGACCCATGTAAGAACTCTGTAATCAAGACATGGGAAGGCATGATTAAGATGGGATTCATTGATGAAAATGCTGCTAAAGATATCAAGATTGAGGACCACATCAATACAGAACTTTACAAAGAAGCCCTTGATGAATGTGTAGCTGAATATCGTGATGAAGACCCAGATTTCTACGATGGAAGAGTGAAATTCTTCGAAGAAAACGATCAATAATCAGTAACAGGATGAGAAACTCAATTCCGCCGTTTACGCTGCGGAATTGGTTTTTTTATGAGAATGTATTTTAGATGGAGGTATCTATGCAAAAAGTTTTAAAATTTATAAAAGATTATTGGATAACGGTTTGTATTTATTTAGCTATGTTTTTAGGGTATAAATATATCGCAGATAACCAGCTTTTTGGTGGATATCTCTTCCCATCAGTAAGTAAAGTGGCTGGCTCATTCCGGGATAACATAGGAACCCTTTTCTTAAATATGTTTTATTCCTTCCAACTTATGATTCCGGCAATTGTCATTGCAGCAGCCATTGCCATTGTAGGAGGAACGATTCTCGGTATGCATAAGAAAATCCGGAAGGTTGTATATCCGGTTGTATATTCAATCAGTGTCATTCCTTCGATTCTGATGTCACCATTTGCACTGCTTATGGCACCGAACTTCAGAACAGCTTCTTTGTTCCTGGTGGTATATAATACAATCTGGGCAACATTATTTGCCACAATCAACGGTATTATGACAATTGATAAGGTGTTTCTTGATAAAGCGAAAACATTGGAATTAAATCCGGTTGAAAAAATGTTTCAGGTAATCCTGCCTGCGGCTATGCCGTCTATTATGTCAGGATTTATCAACTCACTCAGAGGTTCTTTCGTAGTACTTGTATATGCAGAAATGTATGGCGCGAAGTATGGCATGGGCTACTATGTAAAGAAATTCGCTGAATATGGACTTTACAGTGAAGCATGGAGCGGATTTATTTTCATGGTTGTAATATTGGTTATTGTAATGCAGTTATTTGAAAAAGTGAAAAACCGCATTCTGAGATGGACTTTGAATTAACAGAAAATGATGGAGGCAAGACGATAATGAAGATTACAAAAGTAGATGTTATGATTATGGATTTAAAGCCGGAAGACAACAAGACATGGAAGCCGGTTTTATGCCGTGTATACACAGATGCAGGAATCTACGGCGATGGAGAAGCTGCAATGGCTTATGGCAGTGGTTCCACAGGTGCATTCAGCACAATTGTAGATTTTGCGCATAAGATTGTAGGAATGGACCCGCTTCAGACAGAATTTATCTGGGAAACGTTATATAAAGAAACATTCTGGGGACAGAATGGTGGTCCTGTTATTTTCTCGGCAATTTCAGCACTTGATGTTGCTCTGTGGGATATTAAAGGAAAATATTTCAATGTTCCGCTTTATCAGTTACTTGGCGGAAAGGTTCGTGACAAGTTAAGATGTTATGCCAGCCAGCTTCAGTTTGGGTGGGGAGAAAAGAAGACTCCGGCCATTACGATTGAAGATTATGTAAATAATGCGAAAAAAGCAGTTGCGGAAGGTTACGATGCAATTAAGATTGACTTCTTTACCTTTGATGAAGAAGGAAGAAGACTGAATCATGAAGATACCACAAGACTGCTTCCTCCAAAGTATGTGAATATGGTAATTAACCGTCTTGCGGCAGTTCGTGAGGCAGTAGGACCAGATGTAGATATCATTATGGAAAATCATTCTTACATTGATGCACAGGTAGCTGTTCAGCTTGGACGTCTTGCAGAAAAATATAACATTTTCTGCTTTGAAGAACCATGTACACCGAATCCGAAGATGAACAAGTATGTACACGATCATCTGAATATGCCAATCGCCCAGGGCGAACGTATTTACACAAGATGGGGCTACGCACCATATTTTGAAGACGGTTCTATTCAGATGATTCAGCCGGATATCGGAAACTGCGGTGGAATCACAGAGACAAAGAAGGTGTGCGACCTTGCTCACATCTATGATGTAGGGGTACAGATTCATGTTTGCTCAAGTCCGCTTCTTACAGCAGCATCCCTTCATCTGGAAGCAGCGATTCCAAACTTCACGATTCATGAACATCATGTATATAATCGATATGATTATAATAAACGCTTATGCAAATATGATTACCAGCCGGTAGACGGATATTTCACTGTTCCGGAACTTCCGGGAATTGGAAACGAATTCAGCGATTTCGTATTTGAAAATGCTACAATGAAAACAACAGTTTCCCTGTAAAATAATTGAATTAGCAAGAAGCAGTTGCCATACCTTACAGAATGACAACTGCTTCTTGTATATGCATCAACTATCAATTTCGTGGTTTGATTTTGATTGTTATTCGCCTAAAATTCCTTTCACCTGCTCCAGCGATAACCCACAATCCGTAGAAATTTCTTCCAGTGTCTTTCCTGACTGTTTTAACTGGATAATTCTGGCCGCCAAAGCTAAACCTTCAGCCCGACCCTGTGTCAGACCTTGTTCCAGACCTTGTTCCAGACCTTGTTCCAGACCTTGTTCCAGACCTTGTTCCAGTCCTTGCTTCAAACCTTGTTTACGCCCTTCTTCGAGGCCTGTTTTAATAGCCCAGTTCCGTCTGGCTCTATCATCCCGAATCGCTTTTTCTCGCGCTTCGTATTCTAACCGCTTTTGTTCATCGGCACTAAGTTCAAATATAGTGTTTACAGCCTCTTCTATATATTCATCCTGCTTTGCCATAGTCTCAAAATCCTCCTGCGTTTTACCACTAAAGAATTCCATCCATCGAATAACCAGCTCATCTGAAATCATTTCGCCATGTGCAAGCTTTGCGCGTGCTGCCGGTAATTTTGGAAGCTCTAAAATATGTAATTCCAGCAAATCTGTGTATATTTCCCCATTTTTGCAATTACAGAGGTTGATTTTGTGATAACATTCATCACTTTCCGGAAAACGTACAAAATCGAGAATGCCTACATGAACACATTTTTTAAGCTTTTCGTAGTCTTCGCCTTTTCGGATTTGTTCGGTATACATTTTTGTTAAATAAAATAAAACCCGTTTATCCCATGAACCAAAATATGCTACCTGCATTTCCAAATCCATTTTCGTATCATCTGCCAATAGAATCTTTACATCCAGAACAGAGAGCTTATCATCGGCGTAGTCTCTCTTTGTCTCTGTTGGCATCAGGATGGTTTCTGCAATTTCTTCCGGCGATTTCTTTAGAATGCACGAAATGAATCCCTTTCGTACTTTCGGGTTCTGCATTAATTCTTTGAAACAGAAATCATTAGTTGGTGACATAATAAACTGATTGTTATTATTCATTAGTATCCCTCGCTTTTCTTATTTTCACGAGCGATATTACTATACTTATCATAGCATATATTTATGGTTTTTTACAGTTCTAAATGCCCGTGAATCTTTTGTTAAATCATTGATTTTGCAAGCATACCATAAATTTTTTCCTTTGTGTGATTTCCGATATTCTTCGGTATTTTTCGATAAAATGTTACATAAACCATTACAATCATTACAAAAATCAAAAATGGAAAAATTTTCCTTGTAAAAGTAATGGTTATTCACTATAATAAGTCCGTAATTAAGTGATTGGAAATTGCAGAACAAAGGTTGTTCCTTTATTGGGGGTAGAATCAACCGAGATGCAGCCATTGTGAGCCATAATGGTCTTTTGGACGATTGCAAGTCCAAGGCCGGTTCCACCAATTTTGTGTGTTACGAAAGTGTCGAAAATAGTATCCAAATCTTCCACAGCAATTCCGCATCCTGTATCGGAAATGCGGATGATGAAATGATTTCCTGTAAGTGTGGTTTCCAGGTAGATGGAGCCATTTCCGGAGATTGCTTCCTTCGCGTTTTTCAGAAGATTCAGAATCGCTTCTCTTAGTTTTACCGAATCACCGTTATACATTACAGGATCGGAAATAACAAGAGATGTGAATTCAATATCTGTATCGCTGCAGGTGGCCGCAAAGGAAAGACAGATTTTTTTCAAAAGTTCTGTGAAGGAGAAGAGCTCCCTGCGAAGTCGTTCGCTGTTATTGTAGGCTGATAGCTCGTTTAAGAGTTGATTGATAAATTCCAGATCATCACAAATCTGACCCCAGTATTTGAAGTTTTTGACTTCCGGATGCTGGGTTTCTGTCATTTGAAGCATACTGTACACGAGCGACAGGGGATTTCGGATTTCATGACTGATTTTGCTGACCGTATATTGGTGGGTATCCAGAAGTTTCTGAATCAAAGCCTTATTTTCTGGACTTTTGTCCATGAGAAGTTGTAATTGTTCATAATCACTGGTTGTAAATGACATATTCATACCGCCTTTCTGAGGTTAGTGTAGCATTGGCGATATGGATAATCAAATGTTTTTTGAATGGAGGATGGTAGTATGAGAGACGATAACTGCATTTTTTGTAAGCTTGCAAATGGTGAAATTCCGACAGCCACCATTTACGAAGATGATGAGTTCAAAGTCATTCTTGATCTTGGACCGGCTACAAAGGGACATGCCCTGATTTTGCCAAAAGAGCATTACGCAAACATTTATGAAATTGATGAAGAGGTTGCCGGAAGAGCATTTAAGCTTGCTAAGAAGATGGTAACAAAGCTTACGGAAGTTCTTGGATGCGATGGATACAACATTGTACAGAATAATGGTGAGGCAGCAGGTCAGACTGTATTTCATTTTCATATGCATCTGATTCCGCGTTACAAGAATGATGATGCCGGATTTGGGTGGAAAAGCGGTGAACTTAAGGATGCTGACAGAGATGAGATTCTGGCAAAGATTGCCGAGGCAAAATAAATTAAGAATAAATATAACAGGATAGAGGAAAGCACATGGTTAAGAGGGAAAAGGATTTAGAACGTTTTTGGCATGTTTATGCTGAGAATAAGGATATTATTTTTAAGATCGTGATGCGATACTCTAACATGGATTATGATACAGCTCAAGATATCACACAGGAAGTTTTTGTGAAACTGTATGAGCACTTTGATACATACACAGAAGAATATCTTTTACAATGGTTGATTGTAGCAGCCAGGCATGAAGTGTATTCATATTTAAGAAAAATACTTCGGGAAAGACCTGATGAAGCAGTGGATATGCATCTTCTGAAGGGCGAGCAGATACCAAGTGCGGAAGAGACGATTTTCGAACGCATAGAAGCAGGGGAACGTATTCGCAGAGGCGGATATCTTCTGGACAGGCTATACGAAACAAATGAACGCTGGTATGAGGCAATGATGCTGGTTTATGTGAAAGGCATGAAACAGGCAGATGTTGCCGATGAAATGGGGATTAGTCTGGAGGTATTGCATAGTGTGTTGTACAGAGCACGAAAATGGGTAAGAGAACATATAAAACCGGATAATGAATAAGATGACAAAGAACAGATTTAGCAACAAACAGGTGTCAAATCGACACCTGTTTTTCCAATATGATATATAAACAAATGAACTATTTGTTTCCCGAAGCACTTTCTATTAACTGAATGATGGTTTCAATGGGGCTCTGCTGGGCAGAGCGCTGCATTGCAGTGACATATTGCCTGCGGTTTTCATAGAGTTCACGGATAGATTTCAGAAGCAGCTCATTAGTGAGGGTTTCCTCTTCCAAAACTTTGCTGAAGCCCTGGCGCTCGAAGGAACGAGCATTCAGGATCTGGTCTCCACGGCTCGCACTGGCAGAAAGTGGAATTAGAATATTTGGTTTCTGAAGAGCCAGCAGTTCACAAATGGCATTTGCACCTGCACGGGAAATGACAATGTCGGAGAGGGCAAACAAATGGCGCAGTTCATCCTGAATATATTCAAACTGGACATAGCCTTCCAGATTGCTTAAACTGGTATCAAGCTTACCTTTTCCACACAGATGGATGACCTGAAACTCCTTTAACAGTTCAGGGAGAATGGCGCGTACTGCCTGATTGACGGCAGTTGCCCCCAGACTTCCACCGATTACAAGGATGACTGGTTTGTTATCTGTGAATCCACAGAAAGCACGGGCCTTTTCCGGGTCACCGGTCAGAAGCTCCTGGCGGATAGGAGAGCCGGTCAGTACGGCTTTGTCTTCAGGAAGTGCTTTTAAAGTCTCAGGAAAGTTACAGCATACCTTGTAAGCAGAGGGAATGGAAATACGGTTGGCAAGCCCCGGGGTCATATCCGATTCGTGGATAATGACAGGAACATGGTTCCGTTTTCCGGCAATGACCACAGGAACACTGACGAAACCACCCTTTGAAAAGATGACATCTGGTTTCAAGGTTTTGATTAGGTGGTTTGCTTCATTAAAACCTTTTAGTACGCGAAATGGGTCCGTAAAATTTCTCAGACTGAAATAGCGGCGAAGCTTTCCGGAAGAAATTCCATGGTATGGAATCTGTTGCTTTGCAATCAGTTCTTTTTCGATTCCGTTATAGGAACCGATGTAGTGTATGTCATATTGTAGTTCTCTTAATCTTGGTAATAATGCAATGTTAGGTGTCACATGGCCGGCGGTACCACCACCGGTTAAAATAATTCGTTTCATGGATTTGCCTCCTGTTTTTGAACGTTCATGTTTACAGTTTAAACACTGTAAATGGAAAGGTCAAGATGAATGGGGTAAGAAATGAAATGCAAAACGATAAAGCAGTGACGAGGAGGTCACGAATGAAGAACAAACATGAGGAAATGGAGGAACTTCTGCGTAGTGAGCTGGACAGGGAAGCACAGGAGATTCTGGCGGAAATAGAGGCCGATGAATCCCTGAAGGACCTGAAGCTTCCAGAAGAAAATGAGGAAGCACTCTTGCAGAAGATTCAGGAATTAGAAGAAAAGAAGGCGGCTTGTGAAGCGATGCCTGAAAAAGACAAAGAAGCGCTCCGGCTCGGCCGGGAAATGCAGGCGCTCAAGGAAAATGGAAAAGATGCCACAGAGGCAGATGAAAATAAAGATTCAGAAGGAATGTCTAAAACTGTGCCATTTAAGAAACGCAGACGGAAACTATATCTGCTGGTGGCAATCGTTGCCATTCTTACATTTGCAATAGGGATGACCAGTATCGGGGAAGTCCCACTGGTGACGGAGATTAAAAACCAGATACTTGGAACCAGTAAGATGGTGAAGATGAATTCGGCAAGAGAAGGGGATGAAAGCATTCAATCTGGAGAAGATAAAGAGGCATTGGCTCGTGAAGAGATAAAAAATGAGTTTGGAGTAGAGATAGTTCGTTTTGGATATTTACCAGAGGGTGTTATTTTTTCTGATTTTGAAATAGACAGAACACTAAATCGGGCAACTTTGTTTTATCAATATACAGATAGCATTTTAGAATATCGAATATCATTTTTGCCATCAGAACAAGTTGTGGGTTATCAAGTAGAAGATAAAATAGTGGATGAGCAAATATTGATGGTTGCTGAGGTCCCTATTGATTTAAAAGGCTATGAAGTAGCTGACAGTAAAGAAACTTTATATGTGGCGCAATTTGAGTATAAAGATACATATTACACATTAAATGCAACAACAGATATGGAAGAAGGGGAAATCATAGAAATTTTAAAAAATTTATATTTTTTCTAAAATCTGCGTCAGTTTTTTCCTGCTTGTGCGTTAATATAGTGAAAGGCAGGGATAAACATGAAAAAACTCATATCAGTTATGATGGCGATGATTATGGTTTTGAGCTTAGGATTGTCAGTGGACACAAAGGCAGCTGACGAACCGGTTCGCATTGATGGTTCTTATCTGTTGGATACAGATTCTTCGGAAGTGACTGTCGGTTCTATGACAAGAGGTGTATATTTGAAAAGTGGTTCCTCTACTATCAATAAACAGGGAACAGGACTGATTGGTGCCGGGGGAGATACCACTGGGCAAAAGGTGGTGGACAAGATTGCAGTGCTTGTTAGGGTTCAAAGATTAGTAAATGGAAAGTGGCAGTATTATACGAGTTGGAGTGCTTCCAAGGAAAATTCATACTATGTAAGTACGAGTAAGGTGTTGTCAGTTCCAACGGGATACTATTATCGAGTATCTTGTACTCATTATGCAGGGTCTGACGTCACAGATTCATTCACTGATGGACTTTACATTTAACAACAAACGTCATCTTCGCACCAAGGCGAAATGAAACGAAAACGAAAAACAACATAATCATTGCCAGAGAGCTTCTCAGGAAGCTCTTCCAGCTACCAGACCTTCGCGAATATTTATCAGACAAGTGAAAATGTAAAATAAAAAAGGCCTTAAGATAACATACGCATGGATGGTAAATAGTGTGGTGGTTGGAAGTAAGTCCTGATGGTCAGGCTAGAGATGACAGTCTCAGACAGCTCAATAAACAATTATAAACATACACAATATCCAATTAAAATTGAATATTGAGATGACAACTGAATACTGAGAAAAGGAAAGTGACGTAGTGACCGGAACTACAGACTTTCTGTCGCAAGTAGATATTCTAACACCTTTGACCGGTTTAGCCTTGCTTTAGAGTTGCAACTTACGCAGGTTCGCAATATACTAAAGGAAAGAGCGAAGCGACAGGGCCGGGAACTGTAAAAGCAGCGGGCGCGCGCAGAAGCAGGAGGTGCAGGAAATGGTTTGTGATAATATTCTGGAAGCTGTGGGAAACACACCAATGGTCCGACTTCATCATATGGCAGATGAGGACAGTGCGGAGATTTTGGTAAAGTTTGAAGCAGTAGGTGTAGGCGGTTCCGTAAAGACGAGGACTGCATTGAATATGATTCTGGATGCAGAACAGAAAGGCCTTATTCATAAGGATACAATTATCGTAGAACCCACCAGTGGAAATCAGGGAATTGGATTGGCATTGGTTGGTGCAGTGAGAGGTTATAAGACGGTAATCATCATGCCCGATTCTGTAAGTGAAGAACGCAGGAAACTGGTGAAACAATACGGGGCTGAGATAAGAGTAGTCCATGATGAGGGAGACATTGGAAAATGTATTAACCAGTGCATACAGTTGGCGTTAGAAATGCAACAAAAAGATATCCATGTATTTATACCGCAGCAGTTTGCAAATATGGCGAATTACAGAGCACATTTGGAATATACAGGTGCAGAAATCGTGAAGCAGGTTGGAAAGCCGATTGATGGTTTTTGTTCTGGTATTGGAACCGGTGGAACAATTAGTGGAGTCGGTGCAGCAATTCGGAAACAAAATCCTGACGCGGTTATCTGGGCAGTCGAACCAGAGCATGCTGCTATTCTTTCCGGAAAGAAAGTAGGGACACATATTCAAATGGGAATCGGAGATGGTATCATTCCCGAGATATTGGATCAGAACATTTATGATGAGGTCACAATTGTCTCTGATGAAGAAGCTGTCCAGACAGCGAGAGACCTGGCGAAAAAAGAAGGTCTTTTGTGTGGAATTTCCAGTGGAACGAATGTGGCTGCCGCCTTAAGACTTGCGAAGAAGCTTGGAAAAGGAAAAACTGTGGTGACCATTCTACCGGATACAGCAGAAAGATATTTTTCAACACCACTGTTCGAAAAGTAGAATTCGTATAAATTAAAAAAGTAAAATGTTACCCAAACAAAACTCAATTCTAAAAATAACAAGACAAACTTATTAGCAATCTGATATAAAAAAGTAGAACCATGCCGGTTCTACTTTTTTAATGCCTTTGCAAGCTGGTCCGGGCAAGAAGTTCCTTTGCTTCCGCATTTGATGCCTTCCAGACGCGCAACGACGTCTTCTACCTTCATTCCTTCTACAAGGCTTCCGATTCCTTTCAGATTACCGTTGCATCCACCTACGAATGAAACATTGTGAACGCATCCGTTTTCATCTATATCATAAGAAATTTCTTTGGAACAGACGCCTGATGGTTTGTATACCATAATCATTTTCTCCTTGTGGTGTAAAGTAGTAGTGTTTACAGACCCTCTCCAAGGTCTTTTGCACCTTATCTGAAACATAACAATGATAACAAAAAAGACAAAAAAAAGCTAGGAAAAAAGTGATTTATGATTATAATAAATATATTGGGGCTAAAGTATTAAATTATGATGCGTACGGATTTATTTACGGAGGATATAAGGATGATAGGAATTATAGGTGCGATGGAAGAAGAGGTAGCTGCTCTGAAGGCTGAGATGGAAGTGGAAGAAGTGCTGGAAAAGGCTTCTATGTCATTTGCAAAGGGGCGGCTTTGTGGCAAGGATGTGGTAGTGGTACGAAGTGGAATCGGCAAGGTAAATGCAGGAATCTGTGCTCAGATTCTGGTGGATGTGTTTGGTGTGGATGCACTGATTAATACAGGTGTGGCCGGTTCCCTTGATGCAGACATTGATATTGGGGATATGGTGATTTCCCTTGATGCAGTGCAGCATGACATGGATACCACCATCTTTGGTGACCCGTTAGGACAGATTCCGAGGCTGGATACCTTTTCCTTCCCGGCAGATGCGAAGCTTATAGAGGCAGCCAGACTGGCGAATGAAGAAGTGAATAAAGATATTCATACGTTTACCGGAAGAGTGGTAAGTGGAGACCAGTTTATTGCAGGAGAAGAGAAGAAGGATTATCTGGTGCGTACCTTTGACGGAAAATGTGCAGAGATGGAAGGAGCAGCCATTGCACAGGCAGCATATCTGAACAAAGTTCCGTATGTCATTATTCGGGCAATTTCGGACAAAGCTGACAACAGCGCGGTCATGGATTATCCTACATTTGAAAAGCATGCAACGGAACATTCCCTGAAGCTGCTTAAAAATATGCTGGGACGTCTGTAGACTGGCGGGCGGATTTCGACAAAAAGACCGTCAGAGCAGGCAAAATAAGGCGAACGATTATAGAACCCAACTTTGGAGATTTGCGTTATAATAAGCGACAAATCAAAGAAGGAGGGTTCTTTTATGTTAAGAACATTGATTACACAACAAGTACTTTTTTACGTGGCGGGTGGAATTCTTGTCATTGCGCTTATTGCGCATGTGATTTCAGCCGTTTCGATAAAACGTCTGGTAAGTGCAGCAGAAGATATGGGAAAAAGCAGTCATCCACTGATGAAGCTGATTCGTTCCAAATATGAACATGCATGTATGGTAAATGATAAGGTGCCAAGCGTGCGTGCTCTTGTGGATAAATATGTTTACGAATACCGGGTGTGGGGATTACGATTATATTCCTGGAGAAAATTAAAACTAATCTGTGTGTGGCTCTATGCCCTGCTTTGTGTGGCAGGGGCATTTGGCGCTTATGCGTTCGGACTCATGCGTCTGGAGGTGGCAAAATACATTGTATTGGGCGCTGCCGGGGTGCTGGTAATTACCGTTCTGCATTTGCTGCTTGATGAAGAATATAAAATAAAGGGGGCAAAGATTTATATGGTGGATTTCTTAGGAAATACATATGCACACCGATATGAAAAAATGAATCAGAAAACCAGGAAGGAACCGGCTGTGGCTGTTTCGGCACCGATGGCTGTAAAAGCAGAAGAGCCCGTAATGGAGGTGGAGAACGTGACACAAGGGGAACAGCGAAGTGCACCGACGCAGGAAGAAAAAGAACCTTTCAAAGGAAAGGATGGGATGGATACGGCAAAGGAGGCGAAAATAAGAGAAATTCTGGGAGAATTTCTGGCATAGATTTATGCATGCTGTTTTCCAGAATTTCACAATTTCAACACATAATTTTCTCAGATTATTCAAAAATTTTACGCAGAAAGAACACAGACTGCCCATATACTTTTGATGTATTTGGTAAGAAATGACCAGATGGCAAAATGTATATGGGAGGAAGCGTAATGATAGAAGTAAGAAATCTCGTAAAAAAATATGGAAATCATCTTGCAGTAGACCACCTGAATTTTACAGTGGAATCTGGGCAGATTTATGGATTTCTTGGTCCTAACGGAGCTGGAAAATCTACAACCATGAACATTATGACGGGATATTTGGGTGCAACAGAAGGAGAAGTTCTGATTAACGGGCACAACATTTTAGACGAACCGGAAGCGGCGAAGCATTTCATTGGATATTTACCGGAAATGCCGCCGCTTTATGTGGATATGAAAGTGAGAGAATATCTGACTTTTGTGGCAGAACTGAAGAAAATACCAAAAGCTGAACGTGAGGAACAGATTGATAAGGTCATCCACATGGTACAGCTTGGAGATGTGGAAGAACGACTGATCCGGAATCTTTCCAAAGGTTATAAGCAGAGAGTGGGGCTGGCTCAGGCAATTTTGGGATTTCCAGAAATCATTATTCTGGATGAACCGACTGTAGGCTTGGACCCGAAGCAGATTATCGAAATCCGTCAGCTTATCAGGGAGCTGGCGAAAGAGCATACGGTAATCCTAAGTTCCCATATTCTGGCAGAAATTCAGGAAGTATGTGATTATATTATGATTATCTCCAAGGGACATCTGGTGGCAAGTGATACACCGGAAAACCTGGAAAAGGCGTTGAGCAATCAGAGACAGACCGAATTGGTTGCCAAGGGCGAAATGGAAAAGGTACAACAGATTTTGGAAGGGCTGGAGGGAATTCAGAAAGTGGAAGTGACCGAAGGAAAAGAAGAAGGAACGACTCGTGTGACCTTTACTTCTAATCCGGGAACGGACAGTAAAGAAGAGCTGTTCTATGCATTTGCCGAAGCAAAATGCCCGCTCCTTCAGATTGTTGACAGCCAGACCAGTCTGGAGGATGTCTTCTTAGAGCTGACAAAGGGCAATGAGAATCAGGAGGAGGAAGAAGAACATGATAGCGATTTATAAAAGAGAGCTTAAATCCTATTTTCACTCTATGATAGGATATTTAATTATCGCGGTAATGATTGCGTATACCAGTATTTATTTTATGGCATATAACCTGTATTCCGGATATCCGTATTTTTCTTACGTGTTGTCCAGTACGGCTTATATTTTGATTATTATGGTTCCCCTTCTGACTATGCGGTGCTTTTCGGAAGAACGAAAAAATAAAACAGACCAGTTGCTTTTGTGTGCACCGGTAAGATTATCTGAAGTAGTCATTGGTAAATATTTGGCTATGGCAACTGTGATTGCAATTCCATGTCTGGTTTACTGTGCGTTTCCGGCTATTATAAAGAGTTTTGGAACAGCATATTTTAAAGTAGATTATGTAGCGATTGGAATGTTTTTCCTGCTTGGATGTGTATATGTAGCAATCGGAACCTTTCTTTCCACATTAACAGAAAGTACAATTATTGCAGCAGTGATAACCTTTGGTGCGCTGATGCTGACCTTCCTCTGGGACGGACTTACTCATTATCTTCCGTCTTCTCAGAGTGGCAATATGATAGGCTGCGTTCTTCTTCTGACTGCACTGGCAGCCGTACTTTATGGGCTTACCCACAACTGGGCTTTGACCGGTGGCATAGAAGTGGTCGGTGTGATTGCCATTGTGGTACTTAGCTTTGTAAAAGGAGAAGTGTTTGAAAGCCTGCTTCCAAATTGCTTTGAAAAGTTAAGCGTTGTATCGGTGTTTGACCAGATTGTAACGGATAAAACCTTCAGCCTAAGCGGACTTGTCTTATATGCATCATTTATCTGCGTCTTTTTGTTCTTGACGATGCAGTCGATTCAGAAGAGACGCTGGAGTTAGGAGGAGGGATAAGAGATGAAGAAAATAAAAGAAATGTTTCAGTCAAAAAATTCCCGCAATGGTGTATATAGTGCAGGCCTTGTGTGTATTGTGATTGCCATTGTGGTAGTCATCAATCTGATTGCGGGACAGATGCCGGACAGCTTGAAGAATATCGATCTCAGCGACACGCACATTTATGATATCAGTGATACTTCGACAGATATGCTGAAGGATTTGGATAAAGATATTCAATTCCAGGTAATTACAGAGCTTGACAGCATGGATTCCAGAATTGAGACTTTTGTCAAAAAGTACGCCAAATTATCCGATCATATTCAGGTAGAATGGACAGACAGCGTGCAGCATCCTGCCGTGTTGCAGGAATATGATACAGATGGAGATATTATTGTAGTTTCCTGTGAAGAGACAGGAAAATCAACAACCATCGCATTTTCTGATATTATTCAGTATGATTATTCTTCCTATTATACGACAGGCCAGATGACAGAGTCTGCCTTTGACGGAGAGGGTCAGCTTACCAGTGCGGTTAACTATGTGGCAAGTGAGACGGAGTCTATGATTTACCGCACAAGTGGACACGGAGAAGATACTATTTCCTCTTCTGTTTCTGAGCTTCTTACGAAGAATAATATATCCACAAAGGAATTAAATTTAAGTATGAATCCAGAGATTCCGGAGGACTGCCAGCTTCTGATGTTGAACGCGCCAACTTCTGATATTACCGATGAGGAGTTAAGCCTGATTACTGATTATATGGAAAATGGTGGAAAGGTCTATCTGATTCTTGGCAATACAACCAAGGAAACTCCGAACCTGGATTCTCTGATGAAGTCCTATGGACTGGAAAAGGTAGATGGTTATATTGCTGATATGGAACGCTGTTATCAGGGGAATTATTATGCCATCTTCCCGGTGCTTTCTCTGTCCGGTGATCTTGGAAATGGAATCGACAACAAAATGGTACTCATGCTGAATTCCTTTGGTATGCAGAAGGTGGATACAGAGGATGAAAGTGTGACAGTAAGTGCATTTATGAATTCTTCATCAAACAGCTGCACAGTGACAGAGGATTCGGAAGAGAAGGGGGCTTATGTTTTAGGAGCTGTTGCAACGAAGGATGAGTCAAAGCTTACCGTCCTTGCAAGTGGTTCTTTGATTGACTCTCAGGTAACAGGTGCATTTGCAAATTTGGATAACCTGACGTTATTTATGAATACGGTAACAGCTAACTTTGATGAGGTGGAAAACCTGGCCATTGAGTCCAAGAGTCTTTCGACTACCTACAATACCCCGCTTCACACAGGAAGCATCAGTATGGTAACAATCTTTGTTGTGCCACTTGCTATCCTTGTTCTTGGATTTGTGGTATGGATGAGAAGGAGGAAAGCGTAGACTATGAATAAAAAGAAAAAGACAATGTGGCTCCTTATGGGGTGCCTCCTTCTTTTAGTCGTTCTTTTGGTGGGGATTCAGACCTGGGGCAAGAAGAAAGAAGCAAAGGCTGCCGAAGAGGAAGAGGCAAAAAAGACGTATCTCTTCCAGACAGATGAGCTGCAGAGAATTATTTATTCGGATAATTCGGACAGCTCAAATGATTCGGGAAATTCGAATAGTTCGGATAATTCAGATGATTTGAATAATTCGAATACCTGGGTATTTTTGAAGAAAGATGGGACCTGGATTTATGAGAAGGATCCGACGATTTCTCTGAAGGCAGATACTATGACAGCTATGGAAAATGCATTTCAGAGTATGGAAGCCTTGCAGACCATAGAAGAACCAGATTCTCTTGCAGATTATGGACTGGAACAGCCGAAGTACAGATTATCGCTGCAAACAGAAGACGAAGAGCATACCTTCCTGATTGGAAATGCTTCCGGAGAGAATTACTATGTGATGGAAGAAAACGGAGATGTGGTCTATACAGTTTCCGGTACGGTTGTATCGCAGATGGTATGGACGATAGAAACACTGCTAGACGGAGAATAATGAAAACAAAGTAGAAAAACGTATAATAAATGTAAAGGCACAGCCGGCGGGAGAAAAATCCGTTGGTTGTGCCTTCTTCTTGGTTGGTACCGTTAGGAGAGAACAAAGCGCAAGCGGTCTCCGAAACAATCTATACGGTGAAGGCAGCTCGCAATTCTGCATCTAATACTGTCAAAATTTCTCTAGGTATTCCAGAAAATATATGCTATACTAAAGTGTAATAAACTTTAAAGAGGGTGAAGATATGTCAGGTTTTAAAGATGTAGTAGGCCATGCAGATATCATTCAATATATACAGAACGCGGTGACAGAGGACAAGGTTTCCCATGCATATATTATGAATGGAGAACGTGGTTCGGGCAAGAAGCTTCTTGCGAACTTGTTTGCGCAGACCCTGCAGTGTGAGCAGGGCGGCAATGAGCCTTGTTATGAGTGCCATTCCTGCAAGCAGGCACTTTCTGGTAATCATCCTGATATTATCACAGTTCAGCATGAGAAGACATCTTCCATTAGTGTAGATGAAATCCGGGTTCAGGTGAATGAAGATATTCAGGTGAAGCCATATAGTAGTAAATATAAGATTTATATTATTCCAGAGGCAGATTTGATGACGCAGCAGGCTCAGAATGCATTGCTGAAGACCATTGAAGAGCCTCCGGCATACGCTGTTTTGATATTGCTTACGGAAAATGCGCAGAAACTGCTTCCAACCATCTGTTCCAGATGTGTGATGCTGAAACTCCGTAATATTAAGGATCAGTTAGTGAAAAAATATCTCATGGAGAATCAGCACATTCCGGATTACAAGGCAGATGTGTGTACTGCATTTGCACAGGGAAATATCGGACGTGCGATTCTGCTTGCAAATTCGGAGCATTTTAATGAAATTAAAGAAGAAGCAATTCAGCTTCTGAAGAATATTGATACCATGGACGTGAGCGATTTGATAGAAGCAGTGAAACGGTGCTCTCAGTACAAGATGGATGTGGATGACTATTTGGATGTGCTTGCTATCTGGTATCGGGATGTATTAATTTATAAAGCAACACAGAGCATTGACCGGGTGATTTTTGCGGAACAGCTCAGTTATATCAAGGAGCGGGCAAGAAAGAGCTCATATGAAGGAATTGAAAATATTATTAAGGCTATCGAGAATGCCAAAGCGCGTCTCAGAGCCAATGTTAATTTTGATTTGGTAATGGAACTTCTGTTGCTGACAATAAAGGAGAATTAAAGATGACGAAAGTAATCGGAGTTCGTTTTCGTAAGGCCGGAAAGATTTATTTCTTTTCACCGGGGAAATTAGAGATTAAAAGAGGCGATCAGGTTATCGTTGAAACCGCCCGTGGGGTAGAGTTTGGAAATGTAGTAAGCGGGCCGAAAGAAGTAGCCGATGATGAGATCACACAGCCACTGAAGGCGGTAATCCGTGTGGCAACGGATGAAGACCGTAAGACAGAAGAGAAGAACCGCAAGAAAGAGAAAGAAGCTTTTGACATTTGCTTAGAGAAGATTCATAAGCATGGACTGGAAATGAAGCTGATCGATGCGGAATATACCTTTGATAATAATAAGGTATTGTTCTATTTTACAGCAGATGGACGAATTGATTTCCGTGAACTGGTTAAGGATCTGGCGGCAGTGTTCCGCACAAGAATTGAGCTTCGCCAGATTGGAGTGCGGGATGAGACAAAGATTCGAGGCGGGATTGGTGTATGTGGCAGAGAACTTTGCTGTCATACCTATTTATCTGAGTTCGCACCGGTGTCTATTAAGATGGCCAAGGAACAGAATCTGTCCCTGAATCCATCCAAGATTTCAGGTGTGTGCGGCAGATTGATGTGCTGTCTTACCAATGAGGAAGAGACATACGAGGAATTGAACAGTCATCTTCCATCTATTGGGGACTATGTGACAACACCAGAAGGACTGAAGGGTGAGGTGTCATCCTTGAGTGTGCTTCGCCAGCAGGTGAAGGTAATTGTCAATCTGGAAAATGATGAAAAGGAAATTCGTGAATATAAGGTAGATGAATTGAAATTTAAACCAAGACGCAAGAAATCAGAGATGAAGCTTACCAAGCAGGAAATGAAGGAACTTGCGGCTTTGGAGAAGAATGAAGGAGCGTCAAGGCTAGATGACAATTAATCTGAAACCAGGGGAACGATTAGATGATCTACAGATAAAGGGCTATGAAGTCATTCAGCATCCGGGAAGATTCTGTTTTGGGATGGATGCAGTGTTACTTAGTGCGTTTGCCAGGGTGAAAACGGGAGAATGTGTTCTTGACTTAGGGACAGGAACGGGAGTTCTCCCGATTCTTTTAGCCGCAAAGACGGAGGGAAAGCATTTTACAGGACTGGAAATCCAGGAAGAAAGTGCGGATATGGCACGCAGGAGTGTGGCTCACAATCAGATGGAAGACAGGGTGGATATTGTTACTGGGGATATCAAGGAAGCGTCTGTTATATTCGGAGCAGAAGCCATGGATGTGATTACAACGAATCCGCCTTATATGATTGGTGGACATGGAATGGCAAATGCAGAGAGTGCCAAAGCCATTGCAAGACATGAGGTACTTTGTACGTTAGATGACATTTTAAGAGAAAGTGCCAAAGTGCTGAAGACGGGCGGAAGATTTTACATGGTTCACAGACCCTTCCGACTGGCAGAGATTCTTTCGAAAATGGTAGAAATGAAGCTGGAGCCCAAGCGCATGCGGCTGGTGTATCCTTATGTGGATAAAGAGCCAAATATGGTGCTGATAGAAGGAATTAAAGGAGCCAAATCCCGTATGGCGGTAGATGCACCATTGATTGTATACGAGAAGGATGGAAGCAGAAGTGGGGCATACACAGAGGAACTTTTAGAGCTTTATCATATGGCACAGAAAAATAAGGAGTAACTTATGGCAGGAACATTATATTTATGTGCAACGCCCATTGGTAATCTGGAGGATATGACGTTCCGGGTTATCCGTATTTTAAAAGAAGTGGATTTGATTGCGGCAGAGGATACGAGAAACAGTATCAAGCTGCTGAATCATTTTGATATTAAAACACCCATGACCAGTTATCATGAGTATAATAAAATGGAAAAAGGGCACAAATTAATTGAAAAGCTGCGGGAGGGGACGAATATCGCCCTCATTACAGACGCGGGAACACCGGGGATTTCTGATCCGGGAGAGGAGCTGGTAAAAATGTGCTATGAAGCCGGAATTGAAGTGACCTCTCTTCCGGGACCTGCGGCATGCATTACTGCTCTTACTTTATCCGGACTTTCTACTAGAAGATTTGCGTTTGAAGCATTTCTGCCTGTGGACAAGAAGGAACGGCAGGCGATTTTAGGTGAGCTGAAAGAGGAGACCCGGACAATGATTCTGTATGAAGCGCCACACAGGCTTGTGAGAACCTTGAGAGAATTGCAGGAAGTGTTTGGCGGAGACAGGAAACTGACAGTCTGCAGAGAATTGACTAAGAAACATGAGACCGCATTTCAGACAACCTTTGAGGAAGCTGTGGGCTATTATGAGAGCACGGAACCGAAAGGGGAATGTGTGCTTGTAGTGGAAGGAAAGAGCCGGGAGCAGATACGGCAGGAAGCAGTAGATAAGTGGGAAGAAATGAGCCTTTCGGAGCACATGGATTATTACACTGGTCAGGGAATCGATAAAAAAGAAGCGATGAAACGAGTTGCCAAAGACAGAGGAATGGCAAAACGGGATGTATATAAGGCTTTACTGGAATAGGCGAAGCGCAGAAGGAGGAAACTGGAATGGGAGATTATTTGGTTATTGGAATTGCAGGAGGTTCAGGCAGTGGGAAAAACACACTGACCAATCAGATTGCGGCACAGTTTCTGGAGCAGGTGACGGTTATCAAGCATGATAATTACTATAAGGCACATGATGATATGGATTATGATGAAAGAAGCCGGTTAAATTACGATCATCCAAATGCGTTTGACACGGAACTCATGATTGAGCATCTGAAGGCATTGAAACAGGGAAAGAGCGTGGAATGTCCAATCTATGATTATACCATTCATAACCGCAGTAAGGATACCATTACGATTGCTCCGAACAAAGTCATTATTGTAGAAGGAATTTTGATTTTTGAAAATAAGGATTTGTGTGATTTGATGGATATTCGTATTTTTGTAGATACAGATGCAGATCTGCGTATTATCCGGAGAATTCAGAGAGATGTTATGGAACGGGCAAGAAGCCTGGAGTCGGTTATTAACCAGTATCTTGAGACGGTAAAGCCTATGCATGAGCAGTATGTAGAGCCGAGTAAGAAAAATGCAAATGTGATTGTTCCGGAAGGCGGTTACAATCAGGCGGCTATGGAAATGATTAGAAATCATATCAAAAATCATCTGGAACAGTAATAAATTGCCCCATTCTTTCAAGGATGGGGCAATTTGTATATCTTTTTCCTGAAAAAATGGTCAGTTGTGCTATGGCAGTAAAATAGAAATCCGATTATAATGGATTTCATGAGTGCTGTGTGTGGACGCAGCGAAGTAACAGGAGGAAGCAAAATAATGGCAAGCTTATCATTAAAGCACATTCAGAAAATATATCCAAACGGATATGAAGCAGTAAAAGACTTTGATTTAGAAATTGCAGATAAAGAATTTATTATTTTCGTAGGTCCGTCCGGATGTGGGAAGTCAACCACACTTCGTATGATTGCCGGACTGGAAGAGATTTCAGGAGGAGAACTTCTGATTGACGGAAAAGTAATGAACGATGTAGAACCAAAAGACAGAGATATCGCAATGGTATTCCAGAACTATGCATTATACCCACACATGACCGTATATGAGAATATGGCATTTGGTCTGAAGTTAAGAAAAGTTCCGAAAGATCAGATTGATAAGATGGTCCGTGAGGCAGCAAAGATTTTGGATTTGGAGAATCTGCTGGACCGTAAGCCAAAGGCATTATCCGGTGGACAGAGACAGCGTGTTGCTATGGGACGTGCAATTGTGCGTAATCCGAAGGTATTCCTTATGGATGAACCACTTTCTAACCTGGATGCAAAGTTAAGAGGACAGATGCGTATTGAGATTTCTAAGTTACATCAGAGACTTGGCTCTACTATTATTTATGTTACCCATGACCAGACAGAAGCTATGACGCTTGGAACAAGAATTGTAGTTATGAACGGTGGTGTTGTGCAGCAGGTAGATACCCCACAGGCACTTTATGATACCCCGTGTAACCTGTTCGTTGCCGGATTTATCGGTTCTCCACAGATGAATTTCTTAGACGCTGTGTGCAAGGTAGAAGGAGAAAAGGTAACACTTCAGGTTGGTCAGGCAGGAATCGAGCTTCCGGAAGCAAAGGCAAAGAAATTAATCGAAGGCGGATATGACGGAAAGACAGTTGTTCTCGGTATTCGTCCGGAAGATGTACATGACGAGCCTGCATTTATCCAGGCATCTCCACATACCGTAATCGATGCAAAGATTCGTGTTTATGAAATGCTCGGTGCAGAAGTATACTTATACTTTGACTATGAAGGCGCAAGTATGACTGCAAGAGTGGATCCTAGAACCACAGCAAGAACCGGAGATACTGTTTCCTTTGCGTTTGACGCAGAAAAGATTCATGTGTTTGACAAAGAGACAGAAATGGTAATTACCAATTAATCAAAGCTGGTAAATAAAAAGAGCAAATAAAGAAGAATCCAAGGGTATTCGGCCGATATAGGACGGATACCTTTTTCGGTCATAGCACAAAGTGAAATCTTTATTAAGAAATGCTGAGTGAATTGACAGTATAACAAAAAACGGCTATAGTTCTCTTTAACTGTATGAAGAAGCGGAAAGATAGCGATACTGAATAATAAGAGTAGGAGAGATTTCATGGATTTAAAACAGATGACATTTAAACAGATCAGGGAACTGATTGTATTTACCATATTGTGTCTTGTAGGACTTTGGAAGCTTGACGTGGTTTTAGAAGTACTGGGGGTGTTGTGGGATATTGTTTTTCCTTTTGCGCTTGGAGGCGCGATTGCGTTTATCATCAACGTGCCCATGAGCTTTGTTGAGAAAAAATTATTTGGGAAAAAGGAGGAGCAGGGGAAGAAGAAGGAACGGTTTGCAAGACTGGTCAGTCTGGTAGTGACACTTCTTTTGGTAGTTGCAGTAATCGTATTGGTTATGTTTGTACTGGTGCCACAGCTTGGCGAAACTTTTTCCTCCCTTGGAAACAGTATTGCTACATTTTTGCCCAAGCTTCAGGAATGGGTCAAAGAATTTACCCACAATAACAGTGAAGTAATGAACGTGGTAGATAAGATAGAGTATGACCCGCAGAAAATCATGTCCTGGGCCATGGGATTTCTGGGGAATGGTGCGGAGAATATGATGTCAACTACGGTCAGTGCAGTCGGCAGTCTGGTAAGTGGAGTGGCAAACTTCTTTATTGCATTTTCCTTTGCTATTTATATTTTATTTCAGAAGGAAAGGCTGCATTTACAGATGCGGAAAATTATGTTTGCATTTTCGCCGAAGGGGAAAGCAGAGGCAGCTTTGGAGGTCTGTGCTCTCACCTATAAAATTTTCTCCAGTTTTTTGACAGGACAGTGTGTGGAAGCTCTGATTTTAGGAAGTATGTTTGTAGTTTCCATGACGATTTTCCGCCTGCCGTATGCACTTTTGATTGGAATCATCATTGCGTTTACAGCGTTGATTCCGGTGTTTGGCGGATTCATCGGGTGCTGGGTTGGGTTTTTCATGATTTTCATGGTAAGCCCGGAAAAAGCAATTTTCTTCCTGCTTTTGTTCCTTGTTTTACAGCAGATAGAGGGGAATTTGATTTATCCGCATGTGGTGGGAGGCTCTGTAGGGCTTCCGTCTATCTGGGTGTTGGCAGCGGTCAGTATTGGTGGAAAATTAATGGGAATTGTGGGAATGCTGATTTTCATTCCCCTTGCATCTGTGTTCTATACTTTGTTCCGCGAAGTGGTTTATCTGCGACTGAAAAAGCAGCATATTAAGAAGGTGACTTTGGATGAGGTGGAAGAGTATACAGAAGAAGAGGTAGAGCAGATGCGTCTTGCCTATGAAGCAGAACATGCAGACGACAGGAAGAGGGGGAAAGAAGAAACGGCAGAAGCTTAGGATTTACCCATATTCAGGACAGGAAGTTCATATAATAAAGGGAAAAAGAAAAAGAAGAGGGAAAATGCTGAATTATCTGTGGGCAGGAATGATTATTACTGGGGTTATTTTTGCTTCCTTTACCGGAAAAATACCAGATATTACGAATGCGGCTCTGGATTCGTCGAAAGAGGCAGTCAGCTTATGCATCACTATGGTGGGAGTCATGGCTTTCTGGTCTGGATTTATGGAAATCGCGAAGAAAGCGGGCATTATTGAATGGGCTTCTCGAAAAATGGCCCCCTTTCTCACTTTTATGTTCCCGGGGATTCCTGAATGGCATCCGGCAAGGCAACTGATAGCAACGAATTTTATTGCAAATATACTTGGTCTTGGATGGGCGGCTACTCCGGCAGGACTGAGGGCGATGGAGTCTCTTGGAGAGCTTCACAGAGAACGATGCAGAAGATACGGTGGAAATGTACAGGCGGCAAGTAATGAAATGTGCACCTTTTTGATTCTCAATATTTCGTCACTACAGCTGATTCCTATGACCGTGATTGCCTATCGGAGCCAGTATGGAAGTGTGAATCCAACATCAATCGTGGGGCCCGGGATTCTGGCAACCTTGATCAGTACCCTGACGGCCGTGATTTTCTGCAAAATGATGGACAGGAATCGATCATGACTGTCATGGAAGAAAACTTCGCTGAATACACTTGTAGAAAGTGATTTGGCGGAGTTTTTTTGATGAAAATGTTCTTGTATATATCGGAGTTTATCATACCCTGTCTGATTCTGGGAATTGTGGTGTACGGAATTAGCATGGAGGTGGAGGTGTATCATACTTTTATTCAAGGTGCAGAAAGTGGTTTCAAAACAGTGCTTCAGATTATGCCGACTATGATTGGGCTTATGGTGGGAGTAGGAATTCTTCGGGCTTCGGGTTTTCTGGAATGGCTGGGAGAATTTTTAGAGAAATTTAGTGAAAATATTGGATTCCCGGGAGCGCTTGTGCCGCTTACTCTGGTGAAAATGTTTTCTTCCTCAGCAGCCACCGGTCTTTTGTTAGATATTTATAAAGAATTTGGGACCGATTCCTATATCGGACGGATTGCGTCAATTTCCATGTCCTGCACAGAAACTATTTTTTATACTATGTCCGTATATTTTATGACGGCAAAAGTAAAGAAAACCAGATATACACTGGTGGGAGCATTACTTGCCACTTTGGGGGGACTTGCTGCAAGCGTGGTTCTTGCCGGGATGATGGGATAGGATGAAATTTAAGGTTGACGAATGAAAAAAAATGTGGATAATAAACTGTAAACTCATATGACAAGACATATGAAAATGCAGAAAGAGAGAAAAGGGAAAATGAAGGAATTTTTAAGAAGAAAAAATGTAATCTTCTCGGCAAAGAGATACGGGATTGATTGTCTGGGAGCTATGGCGCAGGGCTTGTTTGCGTCGTTGCTTATTGGAACGATTATCAGTACTTTGGGAGAGCAACTTGGAATAGAGGCATTGGTTCTGGTTGGCGGTTATGCGAAAGGAGCAACCGGAGCCGCCATGGCAGTTGCAATAGGATTTTCGCTGCAGTGTCCTCCACTGGTTTTGTTTTCATTGGTTTCTGTGGGAATGGCGGCCAATGAACTGGGCGGAGCAGGTGGACCACTTGCTGTGTTAATTGTTGCTATTGTAGCGGCAGAGTGCGGAAAAATAGTTTCGAAAGAAACAAAAATAGATATTATCGTTACTCCGTTTGTGACAATTGCAGTTGGCGTACTGCTGGCAGATATCTGTGCACCGGCCATTGGAAAAGCAGCCAGCAGTGTGGGTCTTGCCATTATGTGGGCAACGGAATTACAGCCATTTTTTATGGGAATTCTGATATCTGTCATTATGGGAATTGCGCTGACCCTTCCAATCAGCAGTGCGGCAATCTGTGCGGCACTTTCTCTTACGGGACTTGCCGGGGGAGCGGCAGTAGCCGGATGCTGCGCCCAGATGGTGGGATTTGCAGTGATGAGTTTTCGGGAAAATAAGTGGGGCGGTCTGTTTGCGCAGGGAATCGGAACTTCCATGCTGCAAATGGGAAATATTGTGAAGAATCCAAGAATCTGGCTTCCGCCAATTTTGGCGTCAGTGGTGACAGGCCCTCTTGCAACCTGTGTATTCCGAATGAAAATGAACGGGGCAGCAGTCGCTTCCGGAATGGGCACATGTGGACTGGTCGGACAGATTGGAGTCTACACCGGGTGGCTGAATGATATAGCAGAAGGAACCAAAGCAGCCATCACAGGAATGGATTGGATGGGTCTGGTTCTCATTTGCTTTGTGCTTCCGGCAGTGCTTACTCTGCTTTTTGCAGCACCTATGCGAAAACACGGATGGATTAAGGAAAATGATTTGAAGCTGGATTTGTAAGAAGCATAAGTTTTTCTGTGGATTATTCGGTCTATTTATGGAGTAAATGTTCATAAGTATAGGTTTCCACCATGGAAAATGGAGCAGGTCCTACATCCAGTACGGTCTGATGAAAAGTCTTTTGTGAGAAGTCGTCGCCAAGTCTGGCGGCGATTTCCTGCTTTAAATGATAGAATTTCACGTAGCCCATGTAATATTTCAAGTAGTTGGCAGGACTGCCGATAATAAGCTGGTAAATGGCCTGTAAAGTCTGGGCATCTGTGATTCCGTAATTGCGGAAGAAACGTGCCATCTCATTTAGGCCCCATCCGTCATAGTGGATTCCCATGTCGGCATAGGCGTAGAGTCCCAGAATCAGGGAATTATTTTTCTGAAGAATTGTAGCTTCTTCACTGGTAAGCGGTGCCAGATAGTAAGACATCATTTCTGCATAGGTTGCCCATCCTTCCACATATCCGCCAAAATCCAGGAAGCTGCGGATGGGGTCCGGATTTTTGGAGTGATAATAAACCGTCTGATAGAGGTGTCCGGGATAACCTTCGTGAGCCAGGGTGGTGTAGAGATTCAGTCCCTCAGGCACTTGCCCCTGATTAATGTAAATGACGTTTTCGGAAGAATTATCAAGGGCAGGAATCATGTAAAAGGCTGGACTTAAGTACTCCTCCATGGAGGCAGGCACATATTTGATTTCCACTGTTACCTCCGGAATGGCAGGAAAGGCAGTGGTAATCTTTGCTTTCAGATTATTGAGCAATGAAGATGGCTCTGCAAAGTCCAGGACAGATTCGTCTGTAGCAGATGTGGTAAGGACAATCTTTTCTATAGTCTGCAGATCGGATAGCATCTGCTCTTTCGTCAGTTCCTGAAGTTCAGACACCGATTCGCTGAGTCCGGCAGACTGGCGAATCAGATATTCGTAATATTTTTTTCCCTGAGGCAAGTAGCAGAGCCCTTTGTCATTCAAGCCTTTTCCGTATAATGTGTTCAGTTCAGATATGAGCAACTGATAGGCAGGAAAAACATGGACTTCTATGGCGGTGGCATTTGCGGTAATATAAGCATCCTTTTCTTCAACAGACAGTTCGTCTAGCTTTTCGATCCGTTCTTCAAAAGTGCTGTAGAGATAATTGTCGGTGCCTGAATTTACGAATGCCTGACATTGGGAGAGAATTTCGTCCAACTGGTCATCAGACATGAAAAGTCCGGATTCTGCTTTTGCCTTTTCGAAATTAATTACAGACTGAAAATAGGTTGTCGTATCTTCGAGGAGTGTCAGATAAGTGTCTACATCAGACACAGAGTTAAACTGATATTCCGATAAAACAACGGGAAGCTGGGACTGGGTTCCACTGACTGGGGAAAGGGGTTCCTGATACAGAAGGTATTTCGCACCCAGCGCCGATACATTCAGATAAAAATCAAGCACATCGTAGGTAAGCTGATTCTCGGAAGATAACCTGTTTCTTTGAAAAGAGGCCAGAACAGACTGATAATTTTCCACTGCCGCTCGTGCTGCGGTGTCATCTGTAGAAAGCTGTCCATAAGTGACGGGGACATTTTCTAATTCATAGGTAGATGGATTTTGCAGTGTGTAGTGCAGGTTGATGGTGTTGGAAGAAACCTCTTGACAGAATAAATCTTTGGTAAATTTTTTAAAACGTGTATTTTCTGATGCAGATGACCGGGAAAAATTACATCCGCAGGGAAGGAGAGAGAAAATGAGAAAACAGGAAATCCAAAAGCTCCGTTTGGAATTACGCATAGAGACCTCAAATGTCTTTTTGAAAATATATGTGAAAATCCAGAAAAAAATGCTATAATGAACAGTAGCATGCGGAAGTTGAGGTGAGAGAACGATGACCGGACAAGAGCGACGGGATGCCATGATAGAAATGATTCGAAACAGTGAGAAACCAGTGTCAGGAACTGCACTTGCGAAAGAGCTTGCAGTCAGCCGTCAGGTCATTGTGCAGGATATTGCACTGATACGGGCAGCAGGATATGAAGTTTTATCTACGCACCGTGGATATTTACTCGGACATAAGGATGCGGTGACAAGAATATTCAAGGTAAGCCATACGGATGAGGAAATTGCGGATGAATTGAATTTGATTGTGGACTTGGGTGGAAAAGTGCAGGATGTGCAGGTGAATCATAAGGTGTATGGCAGGATGAAAGCAGACCTTGGGATTCATTCCAGAAAACAGGTGCAGGACTTTGTAGAAGAAATCCGCAGCGGGAAGTCCAGCCCGTTGAAAAATATTACATCCAATTATCACTATCATACAGTGGAAGCTGATTCGGAAGAAGTACTGGATTTGATAGGTGAAGAACTGAATAAAAGGGGATATCTAGTTAATAATTAAGGAGAAACTGCTGGGTTTCTTGACAAGAGTAGGATAAATGTGATACGATTTTACATATATGAATAAGAGAATGCAAGGATGAAGAGAGTAGACCTTTTGGACTTTTACAGAGAATTCCTGGTTGCTGAGAGGGATGAAGAAAGACTGGTTGAAGATGGCTTCGGAGCGTCACTGTGAGCTGGAAAGAACATTTTCAGTAAGCTGTTGAAGGGACCGCCCTTTATAGCGGTAAGTATATTTTTTAGAGAATTATACTTAATGAGCATTCTGCTGTGAGGCAGGATGGAAGAGAAGTGGTAACACGATAATATCGTCTTCTTGGCATAACCGCCAAGAGGGCGTTTTATATTTTTAGGGAGGAATAAGAAAAAGATGTGTGATTGTAAGAAACCAAAATATTATATTACAACAGCGATTGCGTATACTTCAGGAAAACCTCATATCGGAAATACTTATGAGATCATTTTAGCAGATGCGATTGCCCGTTATAAAAGAAGTCAGGGATACGATGTATTTTTCCAGACTGGAACAGATGAACATGGACAGAAGATTGAGCTGAAGGCACAGGAAGCCGGAATTACTCCAAAGGAATTTGTAGACAATGTATCTGCAGAGATTAAGAGAATTTGGGATTTGATGAATACTTCTTATGATAAATTCATCCGTACTACAGATGATTACCATGAGAAACAGGTTCAGAAGATTTTTAAGAAATTATATGACCAGGGTGATATTTACAAAGGATATTACGAAGGACTTTATTGTACACCATGTGAGTCTTTCTTTACAGAGTCCCAGCTTGTAGATGGAAAATGCCCAGACTGTGGCCGTCCGGTTCAGCCTGCTAAGGAAGAGGCGTATTTCTTCAAAATGAGCAAATATGCAGACAGACTGATTGAGCATATTAATACGCATCCGGAATTTATTCAGCCGGTTGCCAGAAAGAACGAGATGATGAATAACTTCCTGCTTCCGGGACTTCAGGACCTTTGTGTATCCAGAACTTCCTTTACGTGGGGAATCCCAGTTGACTTTGATCCGAAGCATGTAACCTATGTGTGGTTAGACGCGCTTTCAAATTACATTACCGGAATTGGTTATGACTGTGATGGAAACAGCAGCGAATTATTTAACAAGAACTGGCCTGCTGACCTTCATTTGATTGGAAAAGATATCATTCGTTTCCATACGATTTACTGGCCAATCTTCCTTATGGCACTGGACCTTCCGCTTCCAAAACAGGTATTTGGACATCCATGGCTGCTTCAGGGAGATGGCAAGATGAGCAAGTCCAAAGGAAATGTACTTTATGCAGATGAACTGGTTGATTTCTTTGGTGTAGATGCTGTTCGTTACTTCGTGCTTCATGAAATGCCATTTGACAATGATGGTGTCATTACCTGGGAGCTTATGGTAGAACGTATGAATTCTGATTTGGCAAATACCCTCGGAAACCTGGTAAACCGTACTGTTTCCATGACAAATAAATACTTTGGCGGAACAGTAACGAATAAAGGTGTTACGGAAGAGGTCGATGCAGATTTGAAGGCTCTGACCGATGCAACACCGGGACTGGTTGACAAGAAGATGGACGAACTTCGTGTGGCAGATGCGATTACCGAAATCTTTAATCTGTTCAAACGCTGCAATAAATATATTGATGAGACTATGCCTTGGGCACTGGCAAAAGAAGAAGACAAGAAGGACCGTCTGGAAACCGTCCTTTGGAATCTGATTCAGAGTATCTCATCGGGCGCGCGCCTTCTTTCCTCCTTTATGCCGGAGACTTCAGAAAAGATTCTTGCACAGCTTGGGGATGGACATGTGACAGACAAACCGGAAATTCTGTTCCAGAGACTGGACCCGGAAGAAGTTATGAAGAAAGTTGCAGAGCTTCATCCACAAGTAGCTGCGAAAGAGGAGAAGGAAGAAAAGGCAGAAGAAGCTGTCATTGACATCGAGCCAAAGGCAGAGATTGAATATGATGATTTTGCGAAAATGCAGTTTCAGGTGGGAGAAATCATTGCCTGTGAAGCGGTAAAGAAATCGAAGAAGCTTCTGTGCTCTCAGGTGCGTATTGGAAGTCAGGTAAAGCAGATTGTATCTGGAATTAAGGCACATTACACACCGGAAGAAATGGTAGGCAAGAAAGTTATGGTTCTTGTGAACTTAAAACCTGCAAAGCTTGCCGGAGTTCTTTCCGAAGGAATGCTTCTCTGTGCAGAAGACGCAGATGGAAATCTTGCGCTCGTGACACCGGAAAAAACAATGCCTTCAGGAGCAGAAATCTGCTAGTAAAATGAAAGAGAGACAAGAAAAAAGGACCTGTTTTAAAGGTCCTTTTTTATCAATGCCATTTCGTTATGACCAGTTCAAAATCACTAGCTCAAAGTAATTCTGACTGCTTTTTCCGGATGGAAATCGTTCATAAGATCGTATTCATTATGTCCGGTTGATTCTTTCATATATACACCATTGTGTGTGTAAGTACGAATAAATCTTCTTCTGTCGATAGCTGTCCAATGCTCTGTGTCCCAGCAGATGTATCCGTCAGCATCCCATACTTCTTTTCCGAGTTCAAGGTCTACCTGACGACCTTCCTGCATGTAACGGAAAAGTTCAAAATCTTCGATATCTAATTCCATATTATAGATTGTATCGTATACTTTCATCGCAAAATCCTCCTTTTTTACGAAAGCCTATTTATAGTATACATAAGCTTGTCAAAAGGGGCAAGTAGAAAATGGAAATTTATAACGAATTAGTTGAAATGACAATAAGACATATTGAAAATATTAATAAGCTTCCTACGTATAGATGTTTTCTATTTGAAGAAAAGAAACAGACATGTTACCATGAAGGATAAGATATTTTCAGATATTTCTGATTGACTGAACGGAGAAAAACAATGGTTAGTGTTTTGTTATGTACTTATAATAGAGAAAATATGATTCGGGAGACCATAGACAGCATTCTGGCACAGACTTATAAGGATTTTGAATTGCTGATCGTGGATGATGGTTCTACGGATGGAACAAAAGAGATTTTACAGTCTTATAAGGATGAGAGGATCCGGCTCTTTTTGTGTGAAGAGAACAAGTTTTACTGTAGGGCAGCGAATTTTGGAATTAGCCAGATGCGAGGGGATTATCTTGCTATCGCAGACAGCGACGATGTGTGGTATCCGACGAAGCTGGAGAGGCAGATGGAGTATCTGGAGGAGCACCCGGAGTGCGGAGCATGCTTTACCTATGCGGAGATTATAGATGAAAATGGGGAACCGGCTGAGAAGGATTTTCCTCATATTGCTGGCTTACTTAAGAAAAGTTTTTCGACTCGAGGGGAGTGGTTTCGTTATTTTTTTCAATATGGAAATTGTGTAGCGCATCCTTCAGCTGTGATTCCGGAATGGATGGTGCGAAAGGTTAGAGGGTTTAACTTGTTAATGTGCCAGGGGGCAGACTTGGATATGTGGATTCGGATTTTACGGGAAGCACCTATTTATGTGTTGCCGGAGAATTTAACAAAGTTTAGGTGTCATCATAATCCCTATAATCAAGTTAGCGGTGCTGATGAATTAAAGGCGGCGAGATTTACGAATGAACATATGTTGATGCGAAGAAAAATAATGCAGATACTTACGGATGAAGAATTACAAAGATATTTCCGTTGTTATTTTCGAAATAAGAATTCTCAGACACATTTGGAATTGGAAATAGAGAGAGCGTTTCTTTTGAGGGAATGTGTGAATGGTCTTCCTGCATTTGGCGTGTTGGGGATTGAAAAGTTCGAAGAAATCTTGGATACCTACGGAGAGAAAGCTGTTTGTGTGTTGACAGAAAAGTATAATACGAGGCTTCAGGATATTTACGAATGGAATCTTGAACATTTCTATGTAGACCATGAAATCAAAGGAAAATTGAATTATCTGGAAAACCGGAAACAAGATTTGGAACAGCAGATTGTGCACAGGGAGATGGAGCGGCAGAATCTGTTAAACACAAGAGCAGAACTTACAAAGGAATGTCAGAGCCTGCAAGCAGACAGAAAAGAATTGCTCAAAGAAATAGAAAATCTGCAGAAGCATATTGTACAGATAAATACAGAGCTGAAAAAAACACAGAATGTGTTGGAAGAACAGCGCCAGGAAAACAGCCGTAATTTGCATACGCTGGAATTACAGGTAATGGAAAATGTGAAATTATTAGATGCCAAGGGAAGAAAACAACTGCGCCCGAATAAAGGAATCCGATAAACGGATTTGGTATCAGGAGGAAATATAGTTGGAAAACAAATTTTGTCTGCTTAATTGCAGATTTGACAAAAAAAACAAGAGAAAACTTCTGATTCAAGGGTATTTTGAGCAGAACAAGCTGCAGGGCTGCAGACCGATTGTTTCGTTGGATTACCAGTTATTAGAGTACGAAGTGATTACGCGGACGATTTTGGACAATCCGCTAGAATACACAGAGTTTGGAAGACAGACAAAACGATATTTTCTTGCAGTGACATTGCCGGAAAATTATAAGGATTTTCAAAAATTGCGTTGCTTTCAATATGAAGATGATGAGATTGAAGAACTGTTTTCGGTGTCTGTAAAATGGCTTGCAAAGAAGGAAAACGAAGAAGTTTTTCATGTGGATGAAGCTGTGTGGGGAAATCGCGACTTTCGAATCAGTGGTTGGTGTACCAGCACAGGAGAGGCAAAGTTATATTTAAGCAGTTATAGAGATGGCAGAAATATATTGTCGGTTCAGATTAAGCGTGTGCGAAGAGTTGATGCGGAGAAGGAGTGTCCGGACTGTAGTCCACAGGAAGTATTTGGATTTGAAATTACGGGGCGTATAAATAAACGAACCTTATGGTGTGTTCTGGAAGATGAGAATGGCAGACATTTTCATAAAGTATCAATTCGGAATGCCAGCGTGGTGTACAGAAGAAAGAAATGCGGGGAAATGCTTCGCAAGGTACAGGTTTATTATCAGCAGTTTGGTGTGTCGAAAACCATAATCCGGGCATGGGAAAAGGTTACTAGGAAGGAAACAACCATTTATCAGGAATGGAGATGTAAGCATTGTCCTACAAAGCGGGATTTGCAGCAGCAGGCAAGTCATCATTTTGCGTGTGAACCATCTTATGCAATTGTTGTTCCCTTGTACAAGACCCGTGTAAAATTTCTGGAAGAAATGATAAATTCGGTTAGAGAGCAGACTTATAGTAAGTGGGCATTATATCTTTCTGATGGCAGTGGAGAGGACTCGGAGGTGCTTGAGCGTATTTTACGATATGCCAAAGAAGATGAAAGAATCCATGTAATTAATAATAAGCAGGCACTGCGAATTGTGGAAAATACCAATGCCGCACTTCAGAAGGTAAAGGAAGATTATGTTGTGTTCATGGACCACGATGACCTTCTTGCACCGGAGAGTCTTTATGAATGCACCCGGGCTTTAAATCAGAAACCGGATACAGATATGATTTATACAGATGAGGACAAAGTAACCCGAGACGGTAAGACGTATTATCAGCCACATTTTAAACCGGATTATAATTTGGATTTACTGCGGAGTACTAATTATATATGCCATATGTTGGTTGTCAAAAAAAGCCTGATGGATGAAGTGGGTCTTCTCCGAAGCGAATACGAAGGTTCGCAGGATTATGATTTTATTTTAAGATGTGTGGAGAAAACAGAAAAGATTGTGCATATTCCCAAGGTGCTTTATCATTGGCGCGCGCACATGGACTCTACTGCAAGCAATCCGGACAGCAAGGAATATGCGTATCTGGCAGGGAAAAAAGCGGTGGAAGCACATTATCAGCGCCTTGGCATAGAAGCAGAAGTAGAGCGCATTACACATGAAGTTTATCGTACTCATTACAAATTGATGGAAGAACCAAGAGTTTCGGTTATTATTCCCAACAAAGACCATGTAAAGGATTTGGAATGTTGTATTTCATCTATGGTGGAAAAAACAGCGTATAAGAACATAGAGTACCTGATTGTGGAAAATAATAGCGAAGAAGAGGAAACTTTTTTGTGTTATGAAAGAATCAAAGAAAAATATAAAGACAAAGAAATTAAGATTCTTCATTGGAACGTAGGATTTAATTATTCTTTGATTAATAATTTTGCAGTAACCCAGGCCACCGGAGAGTATCTTTTGTTTTTAAACAATGATACGGAGATGATAAATAAAGACTGCATAGAGGAAATGCTCACATTCTGTATGAGAGAAGGAACCGGGGCAGTTGGCGCAAGACTTTTTTATCCGGATGGAGATATACAGCATGCGGGTGTGATAGTAGGACTTGGCGGAATCGCAGGTCATGCATTTTTAGGTCTGAATCATGATGATTCCGGTTATTTCGCCAGAGCAATCTGTGCGCAGGAGTACAGTGCTGTTACGGCAGCCTGTATGATGGTGAAGCGGCAGGCATTTGAGGCGGTGGGAGGATTTGATGAAGCTTTCAAGGTGGCATACAATGACGTGGATTTTTGCATGCGGCTCTGGGAAGCGGGATATCAGGTTGTGTACAATCCTTTTGCCATGTTATACCATTATGAGTCCAAGACTAGGGGAAAAGATGATACGGATGAAAAATGGAAACTTTTTCAAAAAGAAAGCAATTTGTTTACAACGAGATGGCAAAAGTTTTTGAAAAAAGGAGACCCTTATTATAATCCGAATCTTACTTTGATTAAGCATGATTTTTCCTTAAAGATGCAGTAAATGACGGAGCAGGTAGTCTTTCAAATAAATGAAGGTATTTTCAAATAACTCTTTTTCCAGTTTCCATGCCTGAAGAAGGCTGGTTTTTGAAAACGTAATCTTTTCACGGGAATGAAACGTGCGCAGTCCCTCTTTTATACCATTATGGTAGGCAGTTCCGAAGCCACGTTTTTTAAAATAGTGGTATTTTAACAGACTTCCTATTATGAAAAATGGAAGGTTGAATATAAGCTGGGATGCGGGCATATTTTTATAAAGCAGATAAATATTATTCCGTGCAGAGTGATACACTTTGAAATCCGAATAGCCATGCCCGGTTGTACCGCTTCCTGTGTGAAGAACCAGTGCATCGGCACAATATACATTTTTCCAGCCATAAATTCGGGCACGATATCCAAGGTCCACGTCTTCCAGATAAGCGAAGAAGCCGGAGTCAAATAGGCCGATTTGTTCAAATGCAGAACAACGGTAGAGAGCAGCACCGGCACAGGCAGAAAAGACGGCCTTGTTTTTGCGGAAACCAGAAGAGGGCAGTCCTTTTCCACGACATACTGCCCAGCCGGGAAGGGTATATAAATCTCCGGCGCTGTCAATACGTTTTGGATGGTCTGCCTGAAGCATTTTGCTGCTGACAGAGAAAATATCTTCCGAGCTTTCCATGCATTTCACCATATGAAGGAGAAAGTCCGGGTGGAGAACTGTGTCTGTATTCAAAAGCAACACATAAGGGGTTTTTGCGGCGCAGATTCCCATATTTACGGCCTCGGCAAATCCAAGGTTGGAAGTCTGGGGAAGAATCTGGATATCTGGAAAATGCTCAGTTACATAAGAAATGCTGGAGTCTGAAGAGGCGTTGTCAATCAAAATGGTTGTGAAATCAGAAAAAGACTGTCTGGCAAGTGATGGCAGACAGCGTTTGAGAAAATGACAGCCATTGTAATTGGGAATAATGATCGTGACCTTCATGGGAACTCCTTTTTCATAAATTTTTATGATATTTTATCAGAAATACTTGGAAAGGTAAAGCATTTGTAATAAAATGACTCTGAGTAAGCAAAATGAAAAAAGCGTATTTATGGAAACCAATTATATATGTAATTGTAGGAATGACAGCTTTTGTATCCTATGAGAGAGGAAATAATGTGTGGGCGGCAGGATTGCTGCTCATAGAGGCTTTGCTCATTTATGGAACAGAGATTTGCGAAAGTGGTTTCGTTCTTTCCCTAAAGGGAATACTGGGAGCTTCGTGGATTGGAGGAATGGGGCTTGCCTGTTTGCGGCTGAGCAATCTTCAGAAGATATGGAAATGGAAGACATGGCTTTGCTTTTTGTTGATTTACCCGGCTTTTGTTCTTGCTTATGAGCTGTGGTGGAAGAGAATGCAGAGGCCACATGAAAAAGAGAAGCGCCCAGATGCGGGAGACGGCAAGGAGAAACAGGCGAATATTCTGCTTGGCAGCATTGTTGGAACAACCATTTTATCATTGCTGGGGTTTATAGCAGAAGCCATAATTTTGCAATATGTTCCGCTATTTGCAGACACAGGTCATGCGTATCTGGAGTTTCATGTATCGGGAATCCACTATTTTACCATACAGTGCGTGATGATTCCGGCATTGTCTGTATTGTATTTCCGTAAGAAGAATGGAGAAAAATGCAATCGGACACAGAAGATTTTGCTTGTGTTCAGTAATCTGACTGCGGTTTTGATACCGGTACTGTGCGTGTCGCGGTTTCATTTTCTCTATATGACTGTGCTTGCCGTTGTGGTTTACATGTCAGCGTATGGCAAGGGCACGTGGAAAACTGTAGTGATGGTAGTTGCAGTAGTGATTCCTGTTTATGTTCTATTATCTGTGGCGAGAAATCAAAGCGCCGGTTATCTGGAAGGTGTGTTCGCCATGAAAAATACGGACATTCCAGTATGGATTGCGCAGCCTTATATGTATGTTACAAGCAATTATGAAAATTTCAATTATATGGTAGAGAGCATGACAAGTCATCTTTATGATGGGGTGAGGATGCTGTATCCCCTCTGGGCACTGACGGGACTTAAGTTTTTGTTCCCGGTGGAGATTTCTAGACCGCCTTATATTGTGAAGAAGGAGCTCTCAACATTTACCCTGTTTTATGATGCATATTATGATTTTGGAATCATAGGACTTCTGGTTTTTGCCTCGGCGCTTGGCATGGTATCAGCGTTTCTTACAAAACGCATGGCAGAAGGGGAAAATCCAGTGATACATTTGTTTTACGGACAGGTTGCGATTTGCTTTATGCTGTCCTTTTTTACCACCTGGTTCAGCGACCCAACTGTGTGGTTTCGGCTGATTATGACCAGTGTGATATATATGATCATAGAAAAAGATACAAAACAATCCGAAGAAAAGGAAGGAGAAAAGAGATGGAAGACAAGAAGAAAAAGGGGATAATCATTGGAGCTGTGATTGTTCTGGTACTGGCTTTAGGCATTGGCGTATTTGCAAAGAGTAAGCTGGACAAAATTAAAAAGACAGATTTGAATGAAGACAATCTGGGTGTGAATGAAGAAATGGAAGAAGAGAACAAGGGCTATGTAAATGTGGCTCTCTTTGGAATTGACGCACATTCAAAAGACGCAACAGACGTTCAAAGTGATGCAATTGTTGTTGCAAGTTTGAATAAAGAAACAAAAGAAGTAAAACTGTTATCCGTTTATGGAAATGCAGTGATTACGGATGACAAGGACAATGCTATTGCTGCGAAAAACATTTACAAAGATGGCGCAGAAAGTGCGGTAGAAATGCTGAACCGTAATCTGGATTTGGACATTACACATTTTGTAACAGTAGATTTCCAGGCACTTATCGATGTGATTGATGCAGTAGGTGGAATTGACATTGATGTCAAGGAAGATGAAATTATGCATATTACCGGTTATACAGAAGATTTGATTCAGGTTACCGGAAAGGATTCTGAAGGTGTTTCTGAAGCAGGTGTGCAGACACTGAACGGAACACAGGCAGTTGCTTATTGCAGAATCCGTGCTACAGAAGGTGGAGATGTAGCTCGTTCTGAACGTCAGAAAACAGTAATCACAAAAACACTTGAAAAATTGATCAAGGTAAATGCAGCAAAGCTCAATGAAATCATTGATAAAGTATTTCCGGAAATTGAAACAAACTTCACACACACGGAAATTGTGGACTATGCTACGGATATTACAGCATACAAGGTAGACGCGATGCAGGGATTCCCATACAATGTTTCTGATAAGACAGTTGCAGACATGGAAGATGCAGTTCTGGCATCTGATTTCAAAGCAGATGTAGAAAAGCTGCACAAAATGTTTTTCCCAGATTTAGAGTATACGATGACTGAAAATGTGGGAAAAACACAGGACGTAATCAATCAATTAACAGAATAAAATAGAAATGACTGATAAATAAGGCCTTAAGAGGACAGCCAGAGAGAATGGTTGTCCTTTTTTGTATTTATAGAAAAAATCAATTTATAAATAGATAATATAGAAAAAATCTATTTACAAATTGATAATATAGAAAAAATCGATTTGTAAATAGATAATGTGAATGATATGATAGGGATAGTTGATTTACAATTTTAGAAAGGATAAGGAAGAATGATTATGAAAAAGTCATGTGGAAAACGTTGGCTGTCATTACTGCTTGTATTGTTGCTGGTTATTGGTAACTTTTCAGGTCTCAGCGTAAAGGCAGCAGATGAAATTCCGGCAATTAAGTCAGTTACGGTGTCGACAGACACGGTATCTGCTTCCGGCGGGGAAGTGACAGTGACTGTAGCCGGAACTGCTTTACCTGGAACCTTGTATTACCGGCTTCAGGAAAAAGCAGAGGAAGATATCCATTGGTCAGCTCTTACGATGAACAGAATTGCTGTTAATGGTATCGGTAAAACAGGAGGAGTTTTTAAAGCGGTCATTCCTGCGAACAACACCGGAAAAGCCAGACAGGTCCGTGTGGGTGTAAATGATACAAATTCCAATTCAGGAATGGTTTATCATCCGACGGTAATTTTTCAGTCTGCGGCTGGAAATGAATCAGAGGAAGTTGACAAGACAGAGCTTGATAAAGCAATCAAAGCGGCAGAGGCACTGAATGCTTCTGAGTATACGGAAGAAAGCTGGAGCAGACTGGAAACCGCATTGAGTGCAGCAAAGGCAGTTTTCAGTAAGGCAGATGCAGTGAAAGCGGATGTAGATGCCAGCACGGCTGTGCTCAACAATGCAATAGCTGCACTTGTAAAGAATACACCTGAAATAGCAGAAAATTCTAAGATTCAGGCCAAAGTATCTGACAAATACGGGAATGCTGTTTCTGGAGTGAAGTTTGAGTTGGTTGATACAAGTGCATCGGATGAACATATTGCAGATATTACAAGCGATGCGCAAGGAAACCTGGACTATTCCGTAGAAAATCTGCAGAATGGTACTTATCGGCTGAAAATGCCATTTACCGGAGAATATACCTGCAGTCCATCAAAAGGATATCTTTATCAGGTGGCAGACGGTAAAATTGCACAGATTGATTCTAAGGATTTTACCGGTACAGAAAATATACAGTTTACTTTAACGAAGATCGGTGGAACTACAGAACCAGACACTCCACAGACAAATGCAAAGACTTTACTTATCAATGTGGTTGATAAGGATGGCAAGTCATTTGATAAATGCGGATTTGCTATTAAAGATCTGGCATTCCCGGATGCTGCAGGGGTGACAAAATATCCATCGAATGGAATTTTAAAGGTGACAGTAGATGCTTACTGTGAAAATGGAGAGGTTCAGATTGCGTCGGCTTCATCCGGAAAATACACAATCGAACCGGAGAAAATTTCGTTTACTGCAAAAAATGGAGCATTTACGACAGTAAACGGACAGGCATATGATGGAACTCAGACATTTACCATTAAAGTTACAGAAAATGGTGGGGCAGAAGTAGAGAAACCAGAAATTAAAACAATTACTGCAGACCCTACGAATTTGTCAAGTGATGGTGGAACGGTGACATTTACCGTTGCTGGAACAAAACTGATGTCAAACCTGAATGTAAGTGTAACAGGAGTGACAGAATCTGCGCAGGTTCAGCTTCTTAAGGAAATAGATACTGATATGTTGCAGCAGTATACGGTTCATTTTCCGGCAAACGACAGCAAAGAAGCGAAGGAATATATGATTGTGGCTGCAATCAAAGGAGACCTTCTTAGCACGCAGAATGCGACAGTGACAGTGTCTGGAAAAGAAGAGACAGATAACCCGGGCGAAATCACAGGAAATGCAAAGATTACTTCCGCAAAAGTAACACCTGAGCAGGTTGATAATTACGGTGGAACGGTTAAACTGGAAGTTACAGGTACAGAACTTACGGATAACAACTGGGGAGTGGAAGCAAAGGCATACCTTGCAGGGATGGATGTTGCTATGGATCAATTTAAGATTGAGGTGACAGACATTACTGCAACTGGTGCTACGCTTAAAATCCCTGAAAATACAATGAAGAATGCCCTGGAATACCGAATCGTAGTGGGAGCAAGAACAAAAGATGGAATTGCAGAACAGGCTATAGTCAAAGTATTACAGGATGCCAAAGGGAATTCTGTAAAAATATATCCTGAATTAGTAGAAATGGTCGATGACTATACGATCAACATTACAATGGAACAGAACGTGACATTGGGAATGGATGGCGACGCGGCTGCTCTGAGAAAGCGTTTCTTCATTGCTGATTATGGAAATGAAAATTCAAACAGAATTGAATTGACAGATGAAGATGAAATAACTGTTGAAAATAATATCGTTAGCATCACATTTAAAGAATCTCCGGAATTAAAGACAACATCCCAGCTCTATGTGAAGAATGGCGCTTTAAGAAGCACAGAAGGCGTGAATGTAAGCGCATTCTCATGGCTGATTACTTCAAAACCAAGAGTAACAGCTATTGTGTTGGAAAAAGATATTCTGGATAGTAAAGGTGGAACGGTCAAAGGATATTTAAAAGGTGTACGTTTAAATGAAATAAATGACATCGAAGGCAAGATTCTCATGGCGGGAAGTTCCGTAGCAATGGATATTCCGGTGACGATTGGTTCTGGGGAAAGACCGGAAATCACATTTGATCTGCCAGAGAATACGTCAAAACTTACAAAGTCATACAGTATAAGTCTGACATTAGGAGGTATACCTGTGTATGTCTCATCTGTAGTGTCGGTACTTCCGGATGGTGCAACAGACAAAGATCAGACGTTATCAGCACTGACAATTACTGGCAATAACAAAACGTATACAAATGAAGATTCTACAGAAATTGTAGTTAAAGTATCTCAGCAGGAAGGCGAGTTGAAGACCAGATTGAATCTGTATGGAACCAATCTGGATTCTACAAAAACAGAAGTGCGTGCGATTGACCAGAATGGAGTTATCTGGCCGGTACACCACATCCCTGAATGAGATGGCACTGTACGATTCGTTGCAATCGCAGGAACAAATAAGAATGGTGTAAAAGGTGATGGAAACAGTCAAATTATTGAGGTACTTCCACCTAGACTTGTAGGTCCTAATATGACATATACAATTCAGGTTGCCATTGACGGTGTCAACTTTATTGATGCATTAACTGTAAAATTAACAGTAGATAACGAAAGTGTAATGAATGAAACAGGATTTACACCATGTGGCGTAGAGAATATCAGAAATGTTGTTGTAAGATATGTAGAAGAAGGAACAGGAAAAGAACTGGCAGAAGCTGATGTTTACAAGGGATATATGGTTACTATGGTTTCCGGGTTAGGTATTGCACCGAAAGAGATTGAAGACTATGAACTTGTAAAATCCCCTGAAATCGATGAGGAAAATGATTTCGTTCTGGAAGGAAGAGAATATACTTACGAGTATCGTAAAGTACAGACTCCAGATCCAGACCCGGAACCAAAGCCAGACCCAGATCCAACACCAACACCAACACCAGATCCGAAACCGGTGAACCCTGCCCCGAATCCTGAAAATCCTACTCCGGATTCAAGTACCTCGGCAGATAATAATGGAAGCCTGAAACCGGCAGGCAAGAAGGATGCTTCTCCTAAGACCGGTGATATGGCTATGCCATTGCCATACGCAGTGTGCGGAATGTTTGCATTATTGGCGATAAGCGTAATAGCAAAAAAGAAAAAAGAAGCATAAGCAGACGTAGTGTTTAGTGAGGAGAAAGCCACTGACTTAACGAAAAAATGTTAAGCCAGTGGCTTTTGTAAAAAGAGAATATTATGTCGAATGCATTGTATAACAGCTATAGATATAATCGATATATGTAGCGCAATATTCAAAGCTCCAATTAGACTTTTTGCTTATATTTTGGTAGTATAAATATAAGAAAAATAAGCATTTTTCCTAAGAAAAGGAGGAAACACAAATGAAAAAAAGAATGTGGGCCCTAGTGCTTGCAGGTGTTCTTGTAATCAGCCAGTGCGATACAGTTGTTTTGGCTGCAGATGCTGCAAAAACACCAGTAGTTTATCAGGCAACGTCAGTAACGCCGAACAAGACCAGCATAGATGCGGTTGACGGAAGTGTGACATTTACAGTTGACGGAGCAGTAAAATCGTGTGTTGTCAAGGAAGGAGACACTGTATTAGAACAGGATAAAGATTACACGGTAGATGATAGGTCAGATAGCGGAAAATACATTGTAATCTTTAATGAAAATACACAGGCTGTAGTGCGTACTTTTACGGTTAGCCTAGATGGTGTTGAGACGACAATTACTCAGGCTGCAAAGACTTCAGCAGAGATTAGTTCCGTAACTGAAGTATCCAGTACCAAACTTGCAGATGGGAGAACTGAATATGTTTATAATGTAGAGGGAACGAACCTGGAAGAAGTCGGGGTTGTCTTATTCAGAAATGTTAACAGTAAATTTGATGCGGGACAATATTCAGTAAACCGTGAAGGTACTGGTAATGCACAGAAGGTTACAGTGACGATAGCAGCGTGGGCAGATCTTAATCCGGATGAATTTGATGAAAAAAAAGGTGTGATTAGTGGAACAACATGTTTTTATCCTACATCTTCCGGAAGTCAGTCTTATTTGATGGCTAAAGCTCAGAAGAGCGTTGAAATAAAGAAAGAGGAATCATCTGAGAACCCGGATGTACCTCAGTTTGATGCAACTACGTTGAAGGTTAAGGTTGTAGATAAAAATGGAAATCCAGTATCGGGCGTAGCGTTATACTTAAAACCAGATCAGAAGGGGTACGAAAACTTAAAGTTATCTGTTTCGGATGATAATGGAAAAGCAAGTTATAAATGTGATAATCATCATGAGATGAATGACAGTACATATACTTTACTTCCAACCGAAGACAGTGGATACATTTGTGATTCGGCAATTGGAATTGAATTTGAACAGGATGGTGATTGGAACTCATATATAACTACTGTAGATTCAGAAAAATTTACAGGTCAGGAAGTGGTTCTTACCGTTGCGAAAGCAGAAGAACCAGTTACTGTTACACCAGATAGGACAAAAATTTCAGCAGGCGAAGAATCTGTTATGTTTACAGTCAGCAAACCAGTTGAAATCTGTGTTGTGAAAGAGGGCGATAAAGTATTGCTGGAAGGTACTGACTATACGGTGAATAATCTGTCAGACACCAGATATATTGTTACTTTTCCGGAAAATACGCAGACAGTAGAACGTGTGTATACTGTTATTTTGAATGGTGTTGAGACAACCATCACACAGGCTGCCAAAGAAGCAGAAGCAAGTAAGATTAGTTCTGTAACTCAGGTATCCAGAACGTTCCTTGATGATGGCAGAACAGAATATGTTTACAACGTAACAGGAGCAAACCTGAAAGAAGTAGGAGTTCTTGTACATAAGAGTTTCAACAGTAGATTCAGTACAAGTCAGTACACGGTTGAAAGAGAAGGCGAGGGCACAACTCAGAAGGTTACAGTCACCATAGCGCCATGGAATCAGCTTGGAGAACCATTTGACGAAGAAATTAATGGATTTGTGCGTTTTTATCCAACTACATCTGATATGGGATCATTTAATTATTCGGAACAGTTAGATATTGAACTGAAAAAGAATGAAACAGCAGATGTGCCGGCAAAGGCGGAAATTACTTCTGTTCAGGCTGATAAGACAACTCTGGAATCTACAGGAGATACAGTAGAATTCACAGTTACAGGAACCAATCTGGATGCTGCCAATCTGGAAGTGTCTGTGGATCAGACATCAGGTGTTACTGTTGGTTCTTTTTCCGGAAATGCAACAGAACAGAAAGTACATATTACTTTCCCTGAAAATACAACGACATCCGATATAGCTTATAAAGTTTTAGTGAATGTGAAGAATGAGACTGAGACAAAAGATGTCACAGTAACGGTAAAAGGACAGGAACAAAAAGAAGCAACGATCAGTTCCGTAACAGAAGTGTCACGCGCTTTCCTTTCCGATGGAAGAACCCAATATGTTTACAACGTAACCGGAGCAAACCTGAAAGAAGTAGGAGTTCTTGTACATAAGAGTTTCAACAGTAGATTCAGTACAAGTCAGTACACGGTTGAAAGAGAAGGCGAGGGCGCAACTCAGAAGGTTACAGTCACCATAGCGCCGTGGGATCAGCTTGGAGAGCCATTTGACGAAGAAATTAACGGATTTATACGTTTTTATCCTACTACATCTGGAATGGGTTCATTTAATTATGATGCGCAGTTAAACATTCAGGTTAAGAAGGATGAAGGAAAAGAAGAGCCGACTGTTGTTACACCGGATAAGACAAAAATACCGGCAAATGGTGGACAGGTACGTTTTGCTGTCAGCCGTAAAGCAACAAATATCAGTATTACAGTAGATGGTAAAGAACTGGTAGAAGATGAAGATTATGAAATAACATCGAACTGGGATGATGAGATTGCAATTTATTTCTGGGAAAATGATTCTTCAGCAGCCCGTACTATTACAGTCACTTTAAACGGAACTTCAACTCAGATCGTACAGGAAGGTAAAACAGAAAGCAAAATTTCAGCAGTAAACTTACTTTCCAGAACCATTCTTGAAGATGGAAGAACAGAATATGCATACGAAGTAACCGGAGAGGCACTTGAAGCAGTAGGAATCAGAGTGAAGGCCAGCATCAATGAGACTGTCAAAGAAGATAAGTATGAGGTAAAACGCGAAGGAACCGGAACGAAGCAGATTGTAACAATTACATTTGCTCCATGGAGTCAGTTGAATATACTGGATGAAAAAGAGAAGGAATTGAATTGGGAAGTCCGTTTTTATCCAAATGGAGACAGAACAGGCAGTTATGAATCGGCAGATGTAAAACTTATCAAAGATGAAAAACCGGCTGCAGCAGATGTGATCGAATCTATGACTGTGTCTGCAAAGGAAGTGGATTATGTCAATGGTAAAACCGAAGTTACAGTAAAAGGTACAGATCTGAATGCAGAGAACCTGGAGGTTTCTGTAGAATCAGGTGTAACAGTTGGAGAAATTACAGGAACTTCTGATGAATTGAAGTTCACGGTGACATTCCCGACGAATCCTTATACAACAGCAAAAGATTATAAGGTATCTGTTAATATCAGAGGTAAAGAAGATACAAAAGATGCAACAATTACGGTAAAAGGTGCAAACACGATCACTGGTGCAGAAGCATTGAAAAATCCATCCTATATTTTGGATGTACGTAAAGAGGACACAATTGCAGCTACAGGAAAGATTCTTGGATCACAGGCATGCCCACAGTTCCCGACAGATGATGCTTCTTTAGATGAAAAGATGCAGGCATTTGCAGAACGCTATAAAGACAATACAGATCCAATCTATATTATGTGCAATAGTGGTAAGGTTGGTGCGCCAAGAGCAACTAAGAATCTTCTTGCAGCAGGAATTGACCCGGCCCGTATCTTTACAATCTTAGGCGGTGCCGGAGATGCAGATATCCAGGCAGCACTTGTAAAAGCACCTGAAACAGATGCGCTGAAAGAAGCAATCGCAAAGGCAAAGGAAGTTGATTCTGCGAAGTATACAACAGAAAGCTATGAGGCAGTAGCAAATGCATTAAAGACAGCCGAAGAAGTGCTGAATAAAGAAAGTGCAACACAGGCAGAAGTAGATGATGCAGTGAAAGCACTTCAGACTGCAATGGAAGGGCTTGAAGAAAAACCGGAAGAACCGGTAGCTCCTGTAACAGATAACCTGAAAGCAGCAATCGCGAAGGCAAAGGAAGTTGACTCTGCGAAGTATACAACAGAAAGCTACAAGGTAGTAGAAAATGCGTTAAAGGCAGCTGAGGAAGTGCTAGATAACGCAAATGCAACGCAGGAGGATGTTAATGCTGCAGAAACAGCATTGCTCGCTGCAATGGATGGATTAAAGGTGAAAGAAGAAACTCCTTCAGAAGAACCGGAAAAACCAAACGATGATAAGAAGACAGATGATAAGAAAACGGATGACAAGAAGACTGAAGACAAAAAGACAGGGACTTCAGATAAGAAATCCGGTTCACCACAGACAGGAGATGCTGCAAATGCACTTCCATTTGCAGTAGCAGCGCTTTCTTCTCTTATGGCAGCAGGCGTTGTAGTGAAGAAAAGAAAAGAAGATTAATCAGATATTGTGGTGTTGCTTTAAGATAATGAAATAACACAGATTTGAGATAGCTCCCTTTTGAGTGAATGAGCAAGATGAAAGGCTTATTTACCAGAAGGGAGCTACTTTTTTTGAATAAAAGCTTGGAAATAAAAAGAAAAAGGTTATACCTGGATGAGGATTATATGTTATACTGTCAGTAAATGACGAATCGGGGAAGGAACAGAAACCATGATATTTGACACACATGCACACTACGATGATACACAATTTGATTCCGACAGGGAAGAACTTCTTACGTCCATGCCGGAGTTGGGTGTAACGACCATTGTAAATGTCAGCTCTACCCTCAAGTCCTGCGAGAAATGTGTGGAACTTGCGAGGAAGTACCCATATGTTTATGCGGCAGTGGGAATTCATCCGGATGAAGTCGGAAGCCTGAATGAAGAGACATTTGCGTGGATGGAGCGATTGCTGGATAATGAGAAAGTAGTGGCAGTAGGGGAAATCGGTCTGGACTATTATTGGGACAATGAATCCCATGAAGTGCAGAAGAAATGGTTTGTGAGACAACTGGAGCTTGCAAGACGGCACCACCTTCCCATTATTATACACAGCAGAGAAGCGGCAGCAGATACCATGGAGATTATGAAAGCACATGCTCAGGGATTAGATGGAGTCATTCATTGTTATTCTTATTCCAAGGAGCAGGCAGAAGAATATATAAAGATGGGCTTCTATATCGGGATTGGCGGAGTGCTCACTTTTAAAAATGCAAAGAAACTGAAAGAAGTGGCGGAAGTTGTTCCGTTAGAGCAAATTGTACTGGAGACAGACTGTCCTTACCTGGCACCTGAGCCATTCCGGGGAAAACGGAATCAGTCATCTTACATCCGTTATGTGGCGGAAAAGCTGGCAGAGATAAAGGGAATTACGGCAGAAGAAGTGATTGCCGTAACAGAAGAAAATGCGAAGAAAATGTATCGTTTGAAATAAAGGATGGGAGGAACACCTGTGAAAGAACCAACATTAGGAAACCCACAGAATACAATAGAAGTATTACAGAAATATCATTTTAATTTCCAGAAGAAATTTGGACAGAATTTTTTAATTGATACGCACGTGCTTGACAAGATTATTTCGGCAGCAGGAATTACAAAGGATGATTTTGTTCTGGAAATCGGACCTGGGATTGGGACGATGACACAGTATCTTGCCTGCGCAGCGAGAGAAGTGGTTGCGGTTGAGATTGACAAGAATCTGATACCGATTCTGGAAGATACCCTTCAGGATTATGAAAATGTGTCTGTAATCAATGACGATATTTTAAAGGTGGATATAGCAGCCCTTGCGGAAGAGAAGAATCAAGGCAGACCAATCAAGGTGGTTGCAAACCTGCCTTATTATATTACAACTCCGATTATTATGGGATTGTTTGAAAAGAATGTTCCTCTGGAAAGCATTACGGTTATGGTTCAGAAGGAAGTGGCAGATCGTATGCAAGTGGGACCGGGAACGAAGGATTATGGGGCATTGTCTCTTGCGGTACAGTATTATGCAGAGCCCTATATTGTGGCAAATGTACCACCGAACTGTTTTATGCCGAGACCATCCGTAGGCTCGGCCGTGATTCGATTGACACGGCATAGGGAAATGCCGGTGCAGGTAAAAGATGAGAAGCTCATGTTTCGACTGATTCGGGCTTCCTTTAACCAAAGAAGGAAAACTCTGGCGAATGGACTGAAGAATAGTCCGGAACTCCAGTTTTCGAAAGAAGAGATAGAAACGGCTATTGAAACGCTTGGAAAAGGCGCCAGTGTCCGGGGTGAGGCGTTGACACTGGAAGAATTTGCAAAGCTTGCAAATAGCTTCACAGACATGCAGGAATGACATGTAGAAATGGAGGAACATTATGCAGTATCAGATTAAAGGAGAAACACTTCCGGTTGTTGTGTGTCAACTGGAAGCAGAGGAAATGATGGTCACAGAACGTGGTTCTATGGCATGGATGTCTCCAAATATGGAGATGAACACCACTACGAATGGCGGGCTCGGAAAAGCATTTGGACGTATGTTTTCAGGAGAAGCAATGTTCCAGAATACCTACAAAGCCAAAGGCGGCCATGGAATGATTGCATTTGCATCCAGTTTTCCGGGTTCTATTCGTGCGTTTCAGGTTGAACCGGGGAGAGAATATATTTTCCAGAAGAAAGCTTTTCTGGCGGCAGAAGCAGGTGTGAATTTGTCTGTATATTTTCAGAAGAAGGTTGCTTCTGGTCTGTTTGGGGGAGAAGGTTTCATTTTACAGAAGGTATCAGGAATGGGAACGGCATTTGCAGAGTTTGATGGTCATGTTGTAGAATATGATTTGCAGCCGGGACAGCAGATTGTGATTGATTCCGGTTATCTGGCAGCAATGGAAGCTACCTGCAAGATGGATATCCAGACAGTACCGGGACTGAAAAACATGGTATTTGGTGGGGAAGGCCTTTTTAATACGGTCGTTACAGGACCGGGACATATCTGGCTTCAGACTATGCCAATCAGTAGTGTGGCTGGCGCACTCAGACCATATCTGCCATCTGGCAATAATTAGTTATAAAGCAAAAGGTAAATGGAGAGAAATGAATTTTCAGAAATCATTTCTCTCTATTTTTTCTTGACAATGCAGAAGAAATGTGTAAAATAATGTTTGATATAAAACAGTTCGCTGCCGAACAATTCAAGGATGAACAATTCGAAAGCGAACAATCTAAGAAAGAATATGGGGATCATAAATGGAACAAAAAAAGAAAGGGCAGAGAGTAGGACCAGCCATTCACAGGCTGAATAATATGTTGAACCGGAATATCACATCATATGTAAGGATGCTCGGAATTGATGAGGTCAGTGTGACAAATGGCTGGATTATCCGTTATTTATACGATAATAAGGACAAGGACATTTTTCAGAAAGATATTGAAAAGCGGTTTTCAATTGGCCGTTCAACTGTGACAAGCACGATTCAATTGTTGGAGAAAAAGGGATATGTCTCTAGGGATGCAGTGGAAAGTGATGCAAGGTTGAAGAGGGTTGCCTTGACAGAGCGTGGTATGGAATTGCATCAGACCATGAGAAAAGTTGGCAAGGAACTTGATGAGCGTACTTTGGAGGGAATATCGGACAAAGAGCTACACACCTTTTTTGAAGTGATTGACAAGATAGAGAAAAATCTGTGTGTACAGCAGAAAGACAACAGGGAAGGGAGAAAACAGAATGATTCGTACACTTGCGAAAGAAATCAAAGAATTTAAGGCTGCGTCCATTGCAACCCCACTTTTCATGGTGCTGGAAGTTTTAATGGAAATGATTATTCCATTTCTGATGGCATCCATTATCGATAAGGGAGTCAATGCCGGAGATATGCAGCATATTTTCAAGGTAGGAGGACTTATGATTGTTCTTGCTGTAATCGGGCTTTTTGCAGGACTTGCAGGAGGACGCTACGGGGCAAAGGCATCTACCGGGTTTGCAAGAAATCTTCGTGAGACTATGTTTAACAATATTCAGACCTTTTCATTTTCTAATATTGATAAATACAGCACAGCAGGGCTTGTAACCCGTCTTACAACAGACGTAAATAATGTGCAGATGGCATATCAGATGTTACTTCGTATGTTTGTGCGTGCACCATTCAGTATGATATGTGCTATGGCAATGGCATTTTACATTAATGCAAGACTTGCCAGCATTTATCTGGTTGCGGTTCTGATTCTGGGTGTCATTTTGTTCTTTATTATGACAAATGCAACCAAATATTTCCGTCAGGCATTTCCAAAATATGATGATATGAATGCATCTGTTCAGGAAAACGTGTCTGCTATCCGTGTGGTAAAGGCATATGTCCGTGAGGAAGAAGAAACAACAAAATTCAAAAAAACCAGTGGAAATATTTACCGTATTTTCCTGAAAGCAGAAAATAATCTTATTTATAATGCACCGGTTATGCAACTGACTGTTTATACATGTATCTTACTGATTAGCTGGCTTGGTGCAAAGATGATTGTGGCAGATACATTGACAACAGGAGAAATGATGAGTCTGCTTACTTATTGCATGAATATTCTGATGAATCTGATGATGGTATCGATGGTATTTGTCATGGTTTCCATGAGTAGTGCCGGAGCCCAGCGTATTGCTGAGATTCTGAATGAAACCAGTGATCTGGCAAACCCGGAGAATCCGGTATACGAAGTTCCAGATGGAAGCATTGAATTTAAACATGTTGATTTTGCATACAAAAAGGATTCCCAGGAGCCAGTGCTGAAGGACATTAATCTTCAGATTCATTCAGGAGAAACCATCGGAATCATCGGTGGAACAGGTAGTGCCAAGACCAGTCTGGTCAATTTGATCAGCAGACTTTATGATGTGACTGCAGGGGAAATTCTTGTAGGCGGAAGAGACGTCAGAGAATACGATATGGAAACCTTAAGAAATCAGGTGGCAGTCGTGCTACAGAACAATGTACTGTTTTCAGGAACTATTCTTGACAATCTTCGCTGGGGAAATAAGGAAGCTACCGAGGAAGAATGTGAGCGTGCCTGCAGACTTGCCTGTGCGGATGAGTTTATCCAGAGATTTCCGAAAAAATATGAAACCTTTATTGAGCAGGGTGGGAATAACGTGTCCGGTGGACAGAAGCAGAGACTTTGTATTGCCAGAGCACTTTTAAAGAAGCCACAGATTCTGATTCTGGATGACAGCACCAGTGCAGTAGATACTGCTACAGACGCAAAAATCAGAAAAGCATTTGCAGAAGAAATCCCAAATACAACGAAGCTGATTATTGCACAGCGTATTTCCAGTGTGCAGGGTGCAGATCGGATTATCGTTATGGACGAGGGAAGAATCAATGGATTTGGAACCCATGAAGAATTGCTTCAGAATAATGAAATTTATAGAGAAGTATACGAATCTCAGACCCAGGGCGGCGGAGATTTCGATGAGAATGGAGGTGAGTAGAAATGCCAGGACCGATGAAAGCACCGAGAGGTGTCAAACCAGACATTGAGAATCCAGGGAAATTATTCAAACGACTGATGAGTTATATTTTACGTCAGTATAAATTTCACTGTATCATGGTATTTATTTGCATCATTGTAGGGGTACTTGCAAACGTACAGGGAACCATGTTTACAAAGAGTCTGATTGACAAGTACATTACACCATTTTTACTTACCGACCATCCGGATTTCGGACCATTGGCAAGAGCCATTGCCAGGGTAGCATGCTTCTATGGAATCGGTGTGATTGCGGTATACATTCAGAACAGACTGATGGTGCTGGTAACGCAGGGAACCTTACATGACTTACGTTGTGACTTGTTTGCAACTATGCAGAAGCTTCCGATTAAATATTTTGATACCCATGCACATGGTGATATTATGTCTGTTTATACCAATGATATTGATACCTTAAGACAGATGATCAGCCAGAGTATTCCGCAGATTATCAATAGTGCGTTTACTGTTGTCAGTGTATTTATCAGTATGTGTATCCTGAGCCTGCCACTGACACTACTTACCATGGTAATGGTTGGCATCATGCTTCTGTGTACGAAATATGCTACGAAGCAGAGCGGAAGAAGTTTCATGGAACAGCAGAAAAATCTGGGTACTTTAAATGGTTACATTGAAGAAATGATGAATGGCCAGAAAGTAGTGAAGGTGTTCTGCCATGAAGAAGAAAATAAGGAAAAATTCCGTGAGTTAAATAACAAGCTGTATGCCAGTGCAGACCATGCAAATACTTATGCCAATGCTTTAGGACCGATTAACGCACAGCTTGGAAATGTAAGTTATGTGCTTTGTGCCACGGTTGGTGGTGCGCTCGCATTAAATCATGTGGGTGGATTTACCTTAGGCGGTCTTGCAAGTTTTCTGACCTTTAATCGAAGCTTCAATATGCCGATTAATCAGGTAAGCCAGCAGCTCAACTCTATCGTTATGGCACTTGCAGGTGCAGAGCGAATTTTCCGTTTGCTGGACGAAGAACCAGAGGTAGATGAAGGAACTGTTACTCTGGTAAATGTAAAAGAAGGAAATGGTACACTTGTGGAAAGCAAGGAAAGAACCGGACGGTGGGCATGGAAAAAGCTGGATGAAAATGGAAATGCAGTTTATATAGAGCTGAAAGGTGACGTGGTTTTCCATGATGTAGATTTTGGATATTCAGATGATAAGATTGTACTGCATAATGTGAAAATGTACGCAGACGCAGGACAGAAGCTTGCGTTTGTAGGTTCCACAGGGGCAGGAAAGACAACAATCACCAATTTGATTAACCGTTTTTATGACATTCAGGACGGAAAAATTACTTATGATGGAATTAATATTAATGATATCCGTAAATCTGATTTGCGTCGTTCTATGGGAATCGTACTTCAGGATACGCATTTGTTTACTGGAACAGTAAAGGACAACATTCGTTATGGCAAATTAGATGCCACGGATGAAGAAGTTATTGCAGCAGCACGCCTTGCCAATGCAGACGGGTTTATCCGCAGACTGCCAGATGGATATGATACCATGCTTACAGGCGATGGAGCAAACTTAAGTCAGGGACAGAGACAGCTTCTTGCCATTGCAAGAGCGGCAATCGCAGACCCACCGGTACTGATTCTGGATGAAGCAACCAGTTCTATTGATACCCGTACCGAGAGAATTGTACAGGATGGTATGGATAAACTGATGCATGGAAGAACCACATTCGTCATTGCACATCGGCTCTCCACAGTCAGAAACTCTGACTGCATCATGGTACTGGAACAGGGACGCATCATTGAACGAGGAACCCACGACCAGTTGATTGAAGAAAAAGGAAGATACTACCAGTTGTACACCGGAAATTCCATCGGAGCAGAATAATATCTATCATTCGGATGCAATCGCTGATACATCTGTTCCGGGGGCGCGGGAATAGAAAATAAAAACTCTCACAGAATAGGAAGCGTTGAAAACGTTGATTTCTGTGAGAGTTTTCATTGTGTGGAAGTCTTTTAAAATTCTACCTTATAAAATGAAAATCTACTGTATTTCTTTTAGAAGTATTTCCGGTGCCACGTGAAATAATTTTCCCAGAGCAATCAGATTTGTGGTGCTTGGGGCTGATATTCCGCTTTCCCATTTCGAAACTGCCTGCCTGCTGACACCGATTGACTCGGCTACGAACTCCTGTGTCATATGGCATTCGGTTCTATACTTTTTCAACACCTCTCCAAGAGATTTGGCATCTTGTGCTTTCTCTTTCCTTGCAGGTTCGGATTTCACATATTTCTTCAGTGCTTTGACTAGCATAAAAAATAAATAGCCCAGACCACCAGCGATTACGAGAAAGACGATGATGGAGATAATTATGGTAATAAGTCCAAATTGCATATTGGTGTTCCTCCTTCCTGCAATCAATATAACAAATGAAGCGTGGTTGCGCTACCAACTATCACGCAACAATTTGAAAATTCATCCCAGAACAGCGAAAACCCACTGGCTGAGGGACCAGTGGGCTTCGTGTTTGTTTATGTTATCTAAAGGAATGAGGGATTATCGAACTGGTTTATATTGTGTTACAAAGTGTTGTAAAGCCCGGAATTACAGGCTTTTTTAAAATTGACTTACATATAAAGTGTTATATTTATTTATCCTGATTTGACCGAAATTTGCCCCGAGATTCTTTGTTTGGATTTGTTTGAAAATAGTTTGATAAAAATAAAATAGAATGAAATATTTGAAATAAACATAAAAAAATATAGACAAAATAGGGAATAAGATATA
>CAJMSZ010000015.1 GCA_905216215.1 uncultured bacterium
CGACTGACCTTTCTTTTTTACCCAACAATATCTTTAATTAAGGGAAACGGGAAGAGCATGTCCTGACATTAATAATCTGGTTGTTTTAAGCGAATTATATCACATAACCCTAGATGATTTGGTAAAGGGTACGCAGGCAGCCGAAGAAGAGAAAACAGTAAACCTGCCTTCTCAAGAAAATTCTGAAACCAAAACAATTCCTTTTCATTACGAACCATTCAGCATTATTGCTGTAACATTGCTGTCATGTATTGTTCCTCTGATAGGCCTGTTTCTTAATCTGGGTATCATTCTGTTCTGTATTGTGAAAAAGCAGAAATTATCTGCATTAGTTTGGATGATTTTAATTGTTTGCCTAATCATCAATCTGGTAAATGCAGGTATTGTATTAAACGATGCTTTCTTTAACTACGGAAGAGCAACCGTTCGAAAGGTTGCTCTTCTATTATTTAACCATTATTCTGTCTCAAACCCTATCATAAGCCCACCTTTTTCTGCATAAAAACTGCAAAGTCCTGTGGTCTCTCCGATTCTGATTTCCGCCTGTGGAAATTCTTTCTGTATTTCTGTTCTCATTTTCTCGGCCATTTTCAGATTCAGGCAGTGAGCCAGAATGACTTTGCCTCCGGCATACCCGTAGTCCTTCATCTCCTTCAGGATTTCCACCAGTGCACCTTTCTCACCTCGGCATTTGGCATTCATCTGTAATTCTCCATCCTGCGCTTTCCCGATTGCACGGATGCCCAGAACCCCTGCTATCTTTGCTGCTGCCGGGCTGATTCTTCCATTATTTGCCAGATTTTTCATGGATTCCAGTGCAAATAACAGACAGGTGTGATTACTGTACTCCTGCAATTTCTTACACACCGTTTCAAATTCTGTTTCAGTCTCGCGAAGTCTTTTGGCCTCATCAATCAGCAAGTGCATCTCCGGTCCTGCTGATAAGGAATCCAGTACAAATACCTTTCTCTCCGGAAAAGCTTCTTCATACTCTTCCCCGGCAAGCCTGGCCGCGTTATAGCTTCCTGACAGCTTACCGGTAATCGTAATACAGATAATCCATTTTTCTTCACCAAATGCCTCCAGCCAGTCGCCGTGACTTGGACAGGCCGTTCCGCTTCGTCCCTTATAAGCCCGCAATTCTTCTACCATCTGGCAGACATCCAGATCCGGAGTGTCTGCATATTCCTTCTTATCCGTTACAACCTTCAGCGGAACGGATACATAATCCTCTTGTGGGATTCCATATACATTGGATGCGGAATCCGAAACGATTTTTATTTTCATTCGTATTGTCCTCATTGCTTTTTAAACTATTTCATCGGTTTTTTAAAAACCTATGATATTGATATATTAACAATATATCATCTTTATGTCAAGCAAGGAAAGAAAAATCTCATTGACGAACGATTTGATTCCTCTTACAATAAGAATATGAGCAAACGAAATATCACACCAACTACTACAATTGAACAATTTAAGCTTCCAAGATATGAGGAGCTTCCGAATACAGGTCTTTATCTGGAACAGACTGCACTTTATGTCAATCAGTTGCTTGCACCTCTTTGCTGCCCTGCCCTTACTCCGTCCATGATCAGCAATTATGTGAAAAAGAAGCTCATTGCCAATCCGGTACGGAAGCAATATCAGGCGGAACAGATCGCCCATTTGATTGTCATAGCCATTCTGAAAAAAGCGCTTCCCATGGAACACATCCATAAGTTTTTTTCTTTACAGCGCGTTGTGTATACAGATTCCGTCGCCTATGATTATTTCTGTGCGGATCTGGAAAATGTGTTGCGCTTCGTCTATGGCTATCAACAAGCCATCGAGGAGATTGGTGCCACCTCAAGGAAGGAAAAAATGATGCTGCACAAAACTATTGTTGCGGTGGCCCATCTGATTTATCTGGACGATTGTTTCCGTCACCTTGAGGCATCTCGCCCGGAGGATTCATTTTCGAATTAGAGCTGCTATCCGAATCTGATGAAGCATCTGCATTCGGATTGCCCTCCATAAACGGAGCACTTTCGCCCTCTAGTCTGCCCTCTCCGTCCGGGCCTCCCATACCACCCTGTCCGTTATTCATGCTTCCCATCCCCATCGAAACGTACCACGAAGAAATTCGAAGACAAGAATGCATCGTAATCATTTTTTCCTTCCATCCCAAACCGCTTCAGTGGTCTGTTCTGATTCTCCGGACCTGGTTTCTGCTCCAGATTCTCCGCATCTCCTTCGTAATTGGATAAGATTTTTATCTTCCTATATTCAGCATATAAACGCAAGATTTTCTGATACAGAAAGAAAAATCCCGGCCACACACGACCAGGATTTTTCTATCTTTATTCTTTTATTCTTCTGTATGTACATGAAGCCATTCGTGTGATTTGTGTGAAAGTGGTTTTTCAAAATATTCTTCGTACGCTTTCAGCACATCCGGGTTCTCATGAGAGAATCGAAGCTGAGAATCTTTGTCAATGCCATACAATATGGCTGTTCTTTCTTCTACCATCTTCACTCCATCATGAATCGGCTGTCCACCACCATTAACACATCCACCTGGACATGCCATAACTTCTACAAAATCATACTGTACTTCTTTCGCAAGAATTGCATTCAGAAGCTTGCGGGCATTGCCAAGGCCACTGGTTACCGCAACTCTTACCGGAGTTCCAGCCACATCAAAGGTAGCTTCTCTCCATGCCTTTGGTCCGCGAACCTCTTTGAATGCATCTGGCTCTGGATTCTGCTTTGTTACAAGATAGTAAGCACTTCGAAGTGCTGCTTCCATAACACCACCTGTTACACCAAAAATAACTCCGGCACCGGTTCCTTCTCCAAGTGGTGAATCAAATTCTTCTTCCTCAAGCTTGCTCACATCAATCAGACTGGCACGGAATAATCTTTCTAATTCTCTGTTGGTAAGAACCACATCTACATGATTCTGTCCGTCCCAGGTACATTCATTCTTCTTAGCCACGCACGGCATCAGAGATACACAGAAAATTCTGTCCGGGTCTACCCCGATTTTTTCAGCGAAGTATGATTTTGTTACCGCGCCAAACATCTGCTGTGGTGATTTTGCTGTAGAAAGTCTTGGAAATAGCTCTGGGAATTCACTCTTCACAAAACGTACCCATCCCGGACAGCAGGAGGTAAACATTGGAAGTCCGGATTCTTTGATTTCCGGAAGTCTTTCTAAGAACTCGCTTCCTTCTTCCATAATGGTAAGGTCTGCTGAAAATACGGTATCAAACACATAGTTGAATCCCATTTTTCTAAGGCCACCCGCAATTCTCTTTGCTGTGGCAAATTCTTTCGAAAGTCCAAGTCCTTCGCCCCATGCTGCACGGATTGCAGGTGCCATCTGTACAACCGTAATCGTATCCGGATCTTCCAGTGCTTCAAACACTCTGTCCACATCATCACGGGCACGAAGTGCGCCTACCGGACAATTCGTCACACACTGGCCGCAAAGAGAACAGTTCACATCGCTGATTTTCTGATTTCCTCTTACACCAACTGTTGTTCTGGAACCGGTATTGTGCACATCCCACACATGCAATTGCTGTACATGGTCACAGACCTGAACACAACGCATACATTTGATACATTTCTCTGCATCACGAATCAATGGGAAGTTCTGATCCCACTCTCTCTTTTCCGGTTCTTCCTTAAATGGAATCTCCGTAATATTCAAATCATTGGCAACAGTCTGTAACGTACAGTTTCCACTTCTCACACAGCTTGCACACTTAAATTCATGCTGAGATAAAATAAGCTGTACATTTGTTTTACGTGCCAGTCTTGCCTTCTTACTATTGGTATGAACCACCATGCCTTCCTGTACCTTTGTATTGCAGGCAGGAACGCAGCGTTCCACCCCTTCTACTTCTACAACACAGACACGACAGGCGCCAATTTCGTTGATATCTTTCAAATAACACAGAGTAGGAATGTTGATTCCAGCCTGTTTTGCAGCTTCAAGAATTGTTGTACCTTCCTGAACGGAAAGTGCAATATTATTAATGTTCAAATTTACCATTTATCTACTCTGCCTCCTCTCAATGAACCAAAACCAGTCTTATCACATCTTAAGCAACGTCCGGCCTCCTGACAGGCCTCTTCGCAGCTAAAGCAAAATTCGATTGGTTCCAAATCATGTTTTCTGTCGGAAGCATCTCTTTCTGCAACTTCCACACGACCACATGGTGTCTTGTCTTCATATCCACAATCAGGAATCTCCACATCGCAGGAAATTTCATGATGATATCCCAAATACTCATCAATGTTCGCTGCCGCAACTTTACCTGCAGCAATGGCTTTGATAACAGTAGCCGGACCGGATACACAGTCTCCACCGGAAAATACTCCTTCCATGCCTGGAATCGCACAAGCGGTATCTGCCATAAGCTGTCCCCATTTAACCGGGATTCCTACTTTTTCGAAGTAATCGCTTTCAATATCTTGACCGATAGCAACCTGAATCATCTCGCAAGGAATGAACTGCATTTCTTTCTTTGCATTCTTTGGAGCCGGTCTTCCACGTTTTACCACACTAATCATCTGCGGCTGTACCCAGAGACCTTTCACTTTACCATTCTCATCCTTTTCAATTTTTACAGGTGAAATCAGTTCCATTACGTCGCAGCCTTCTGCTTCTGCGCCTTCCACTTCTTCCTTCAGAGCAGTCATATCTGATTTACGTCTACGATACACAATACTTACGCTTTCTGCCCCGAATCTGACAGAGGAACGTGCACAGTCCATGGCTACATTACCGCCACCGATAACGATGACACGTTTTCCGGTATAATCCGGAATTTCATCGTCACCAACAGCCCGCAGCATATCTACGGCTGAGATCACACCCTCTGCATCTTCCCCTTCAATGCCAAGCTTCTTATCTGTATGTGCACCGATTGCGATAAATACTGCATCAAATTTTTCTCTCATCTCATCAAGGGTAATGTCTTTCCCAATGCTCACTTCTTTATGTACTTCAATTCCCGTTGAAAGGATAGAATCAATCTCTTCATCAAGAAGTGCATTCGGAAGACGATAATTCGGAATACCATATCGGAGCATACCACCAAGATGTTTTCTCTGCTCGTATACCGTTACTTTATGTCCCATGAGGGAAAGATAATAAGCAGCCGTAAGCCCCGCCGGACCACCACCTACAATTCCCACTGTCTTTCCTGTAGATGGTCCGCACTCCGGAACCGGAACATTCTTTGTATTATCCACAGCCATCTTCTTCAGCCCCCGGATATTAACCGGAGCATCAATCATATTTCTCTTACAGTGATGTTCACATGGATGTTCACAAATATATGCACAGGTAGATGGCATAGGGTTGTCTTTTCGGATCAGACGGATAGCATCTTCATAACGTCCTGCTCCCACAAGGGCGATATATCCAGGAATGTCAACATGTGCAGGACATAAACGGACACATGCCACGGGATCATTACTGTTGCATGAACAGACTCCCCTTTCCAAATGGGATTTAAAATCGTCCATACATCCTTCTAAACATTTTAAAGCAAGTTTTGCAGCTTCGTATCCAATGGCGCAATCTGCGGACGCATAAATACTTTCTGCCGTAGTTTTGATAACACTAAGAGTTTCTTCTGTAGCCTTGTTATTTAATACATCATCAAATAACTCTGCAAGTTTGTTCAGACCCACACGGCACGGAATACATTTTCCACATGACTGTGCAAGACACATTTTGATAAAGGAACTCGTCACATCCACCGGACAAAGACCTGGAGGCGCTGCCACAATACGGCGTTCCAAATCCTTATACATAGAGTCCATTGTAGACTCTGCCCGGTCCTTCGTTGAAATTGTTAATCTGCTCACTCAATGTACCTCCTATAAAATTTTGAAATGAGTTGCTCCCAGTTGTTCTGCTTCACTTATATCGTGAGTCACAACGAACATGGTTCTATCTTTTTTCTTCTCCAGAGTATACTCGATGACCCTTTTCTTTAATTCTTCATCCAACCCTTTAAACGGCTCATCCATAAATATAACTTCAGAAGAAGTTAAAAGTGCTCTTAAGATGGAGACCCTACGTTTCATGCCCCCGCTGAATTCTCTGATTTTCTGCGAAAATTCTTTTTCTCCAAGTAGAATGCTACATTCTTTTTTTAATTCATTTGCCGGCAAATCACTTACCAGCCTTAAGTTTTCCTCCACTGTGAAATTCTCCAGTAACCTGTCTTCCTGAAACACACAGGCTTTTTTATCCGGCATTCCCAGAATTTCTCCTGAATCCGGGATTACAAGTCCCATCATAATATTCAGAAGAGTAGTCTTTCCCTTCCCAGATGCCCCCGTAATCACCATAATACTCCCGGGTTCTATCTGAAAAGAAACCTTATCAAGTACTTTTTTATCATAACTTTTCGATATACCTCTTAACTCAACCATGATACATTTTTCTCCCCATCCACTGAAAGACCCAAATCATTATTTTTTCAAGAGTCCAGCACAGGAAAACAGCCAATATTGTCCACGCAAACAAATCTGCAATATCAAAATACAACTTTGCCTTGTAAATAGCCTCCCCTACAGAATGCTCCGGCACTCCGATTAATTCTGCCGCAATGGCAGAACGAATCCCCATACCCACTGTCAGTTTTAAAATTGCCGGAAATTCTTCCATAATCTGTGGCACATAGATATACTTCCACTTTTTCCTGTTTTTCACCTGAAATACTTGACATACTTCAAGCAGCCTATAATCAACTCTCCTGAGTGCTGCCAATACATGAAAATAAATCAACGGAAATACTACAAACCAGGTAATAAATCCCGAAACATTCTTTGCGGAAAACCATGCCAGCGCAATTACTATAAAGGACGCAACAGGAATGGACTTCATAAGCATCATCATAGGTTTTATAAGTTCCTCAAATATTGCACAGTTATAAGAAATACTTGCAAATACCATGCCTAATATAATTGCTGCAAAATATCCAGTGACAATTCTTCCGGAAGTATTTCCAAGTATTTTCCATGTTTCAACCTGTGCGAGCCTCATCCACAGCGCCTTCACTGTGTCCAGAGGAGACGCCAGAAACAAAGGCTGATCAATGATTTTGTAAAGTACCTGCCATGCAAAAAGCCAGAACAATCCTATCAAAAGATAACGTATCTTACTTTGCCTGATAGTAGAAATCATCGTCCGGTACCGCTCCTCCTACTGACTGTGCATCCTGCTGGAACAGAACTTCCAGATAACCGCCCAGTTTATTTTTCATATCGGTTCCCGCAATATAGGTCAAATTGCAATAAGGAATTGCCTTTTTAGCAATAGCAGCTTTAATAATATCGTATTTTTCAACACTGGCTGACATTTCTTCCACATTTGCATTCACATAATCAATGGAATTTTCCAAATCTGTCATAAATTTCTGAATCTGGTCTCCATGTTCTTCCAGATAATCTTTCCGAACAACCGTAACACCTGTCACTAAATCAGAATCCTTTGTCACGCGGTTCCACTCCTCTGTAAGACTCATAAGAATATTCAGTCCTTCAATCTGGCTTTGTGCTACGGTAACAAATGGCTGCGGCAGCACACCCACTGCCTCTGTATCGCTCTGAAGGGCAGCCACCACTTCCGTGGCTTCCGACTTATATTCAATATTAAAATCCTCTGGTGTCATACCATTCTGCTCAAGCAGGTAATTCAATGCATACTCCGGAGTCGTTCCCTTTCCTGTTGTATAAATCGTTGCACCCTTTAATTCTTCAAAGGATGCAGATTCCCGATTCGCGCCAACCATATAAAGCACACCGAGTGTATTGATGTTTAATACTTCGATATTGCCATTCGTCTTTGCATATAAAACAGCTGCAAGATTTGCAGGAATATTTGCCACGTCCACATCACCCGAAATTAAAAGCGGGCTGACTTCTGCTGCTGATGCATAAATGGTAACGTCATATTGCCCATTTTCTTCTGCATCATCCATTAATTTTACCATACCAATTGAGGTGGGTCCTTTCAGAGAAGCAATCTTGATTGGTTCTTTCTCCTCTTCCTGTTCTGTTTCTGTCTGTTTGTCTGAGTCTGTCTCTTTCACATCGTCTGTATTTTTAGACCCACATCCGACAAAGAGCATTGCACAAGCAGTTGCTGCCGCAATCCACACTTTCCACTTTTTCATATCTTCCTTCACCTCTGTTCATAATTCGTCTATATTTTACCATAAGTGCTTTAAATTGAGAAGTATTTTTCAATAAAATATACAAAACCCACGAAAAATCATCCTTTAAATTGGATATTTTTTATCTGTATCCCGTGCATTTGCCTCGTATGTCCTGCAATGATAAAAGAGACATAACCTTCGTTACGTCTCTCGTTACTTTTAATTATTTTATTAATAATTTTCTTCACGGACTTCAAAATAACTCTGTCCTACTTTACATACTTCACAGTACTCCGGCGCTTTCTCGCCTACAACAATGTGTCCGCAATTTCTGCATTCCCACATCTTAACACTGCATTTTTCAAATACTTGCTGCATTTCCAGATTGTGGAGCAGTGCACGGTATCTTTCTTCGTGCGCTTTTTCAATAGCACCAACACCTCTGAACTGAGCTGCCAACTCCGGAAAGCCTTCTTCTTCCGCATCCTTTGCCATCCGTTCGTACATATCGGTCCATTCTGCATTTTCACCCTCTGCAGCATGAAGCAGGTTTTCTGCTGTATCACCAAGCTCCCCTAAGGCCTTAAACCAAAGTTTTGCATGTTCTTTTTCATTATCTGCTGTTTTCAGGAATAAATCCGCAATTTGTTCAAAGCCTTCTTTTTTAGCCTTGGAGGCAAAATAAGTATACTTATTTCTCGCCTGTGATTCTCCTGCAAATGCTTCCCACAGATTCTTCTCTGTCTTGGTGCCTGCATATTTATTTCCGGCCACTGCCGGCTCTGCAACTACTTTTTCAAAATCGGATGCCGGATGCTTACACAGTGGGCAGATGAAATCTTCCGGTAATTCTTCCCCTTCATATTCATAGCCACAAATCGTACATCGCCAGATAGTCTTTCCGTTCTTCTGTGTCTTTTCCGGTTTTGGTTTGATATTTTCCATATAATAGGTATAAGTAGCAGATGGGTCTTCTGATAACACTTTCATATCTGTCACACGTCCAATAAAAAGCGTGTGTGTATCCAGTTCTTCTACTTTTTCTACTTCCGCACTGATATAAGCGTTTGTACCTTTTGTAATGTAAGGAATCTTATTTTCACCTTCTTTGTAATCCTTAAAATCAGCAAACTTGTCTACTTCTTTTCCGGTCACAAATCCAAAATGGCGGAACAAATCAAAGGTCGCATTCTCACTGATAATAGATACGGTAAACTTTCCGCTTTCCTTAATCATATCATGTGTATAATTTGCCTTGTTCACTGCAATGCTGATACGGTTCGGCTCAGATGTTACCTGAGCTGCAGTATTGATAATGCAGCCATTTTGTTTGCCATTTAATTCTGTAGTAAGTACAAACAGACCATAAGTCAGATTATGCATTGCTTTCTTATCCATTTCACAATACCTTCCTTCTCTGCAAGTCTCATTGAAATAAGAACTTTAATCTTAGTAGTTTTCTTTTCTTACTTCGAAGTAGCTCTGTGGATGATTACATACCGGACATACTTCCGGTGCACTTGTTCCGATTACAAGATGTCCGCAGTTACGGCATTCCCAGACCATAACACCAGCTTTTTCAAATACCTGTTTTGTTTCAATGTTATTAAGAAGTGCACGGTATCTTTCTTCATGATGCTTTTCAATAGCTCCTACGCCTCTGAACTGTGCAGCAAGTTCCGGAAATCCTTCTTCTTCGGCTTCTTTTGCCATTCTTTCATACATATCTGTCCATTCTGCGTTTTCACCTTCTGCAGCATGAAGCAGGTTTTCTTCTGTACTTCCAAGTTCTCCCAATGCCTTGAACCAGAGTTTTGCATGTTCCTTTTCATTTTCAGCTGTTTTTAAGAATAAATCTGCAATCTGCTCATATCCGTTTTTCTTTGCCACAGATGCAAAATAAGTATACTTATTTCTTGCCTGAGATTCCCCTGCAAATGCTTCCCAAAGATTCTTTTCTGTCTTTGTTCCCGCATATTTGTTTCTTGGATTTTCTACTACTTCTTTAAACTTATCTGCCGGCTGATGGCATAATGGACATTCTGCCGGTGCTTCTTCTCCTTCATAAACATAACCACATACCGTACAAACAAATTTCTTCATAATTCTGTTCTCCTTTTCTTTCCCATTCAATATTAGTAATAATTCTTATTTTATTATAACACATAATTTCTATTTTGCAACGATTACCTACTCTGAATTTATGATACCATTTATCAGAAAAGTAAATAAACCAGACGGAAATATTGGCTTTTTTACAATACCTTTCTGTTTATTGTAATAATTATTAATACATGTTAATTTATATATGATGTCAGGGTTTCAAAGTCTAAAACCACATGAGCTTGCTCATAAGTGGTTGACAGACCTTGAAACCCGCCCCGATATGAGCATAAAAGTGGGATGTTAATCCCACGATATGCGAATATTGGCCAGGATTGTGAAAGTGCGTAGCACGGAACAATCCGTTGACATCATAGTTTGGAGCTTTTGTTCTTGATGTCGACTCAATTATCAGTCAGGATTGTGAAAGTGTGTAGCGCGGAACAATCCGTTGACATCATAGTTTGGAGCTTTTGTTCTTGATGTCGACTCATCTGTCAGTCAGAATTGTGAAAGTGCGTAGCACGGAACAATCCGTTGACATCATAATCAGAGGTTCTAAAACCAATAAAATACTTATGAAAGATAAAAATATACCAGGAGGAAAAATTATGTCCACTTCATTACCTGAACATTTTGAAGATTTTGCAGAAGCAAGACGCGAGGGGTTTTTAAGAGTAAAAGAACTGAAAGACCAAGGAAAAAATATCTGTGGCATGTTCTGCCAGTATACCCCTGCGGAAATCATCCGCGCTGCCGGTCTGTATCAGGTGGGTCTCTGCGGCAGAAGCCAGGAGCCAATCAAAACAGCCGAAACCAGACTTCCAGCTAACCTATGTCCATTGATTAAAGCAAGCTTTGGTCATGTCATGGAAGAAAGCTGTCCTTATGCTTTCTTTTCTGATATTGTTGTCGGAGAAACAACTTGTGACGGGAAAAAGAAAATGTACGAGCTTCTTGGTGAATTAAAACCAATGCAGGTTATCCATTTGCCGAATGTACCGGATTACGAACGCTCCCTCGATATGTGGGTGTCTGAAATCCGTGCTTTCAAAAAAGGGCTGGAAGAAAAGTTTAACCTCGAAATTACAGATGAAATGATAGAGGATTCCATTAAATGGTGTAATAAGGAACGCGCCCAGCATGCACATTTATACGAACTTGGCCGTTATAACCCGCCTGCCATTACCGGGAAAGGTATGAACGATGTGTCTGACGGACTCCAGTTCATGTTTAACGAGAAAGAAAAATATAATAAGATTCAGGAAATCATTGAACAATGTGAGGAAAACTGGAAAAACGGTATTTACCCGGTAGAGCCGGATCCATACCGTCCACGTTTGATTGTATCCGGAGGTGGTTACGCAGGCACAAGTCAGAAAACTATCGATGTGATTGAAGAACTTGGCGGCTCCATTGTCTGTTATGAAGGCTGCTGCGGCATTTCTTCTCTCAGACGTGCCGTCTCAGAAGACCAAACCCGTGATCCTTTAGTTCGTATTGCGGAAAAATATCTGGATGTGCCTTGCGCTGTTGTCTCTCCAAATACCAGACGTATGGAACAGGTTGCCGATACCATTGATGAGTGGAACGCAGACGGATATATCAGTATTACCCTTCACTCCTGTAACCCGTTTGCAGTAGAAACAGAAAACCTCAGACGTGTCTGTGAATCCAAGGGAATCCCGCTCTTACATATTGAAACAGACTTTTCACCAAGTGACGAAGGACAGATTCGCACCCGTGTAGAGGCATTTTTAGAGATGATTCGTATGCAAAAGGAGGCCAAAGCCCATGAATAAAAAAGATTTACAGGCACTCATTGATTCCTGTCATGCAAACGGCAAAAAAGTAGCCATTTCCTTCTGTTCCCATGTTCCTCAGGAAATTTTGGAAGCTGCCGGATTCATCCCTTTACGTGTTCCTTATGTGCGTGATGTCTCTGATTCTGCATCTAAGATTCTCATTCGGAATCTTTGTCCTGTTGTAAAGAACTGCTGTGACATCTGTGAAGATGAGGCTTTAAGAGATGCTGACCTGATCATTGCAGAAACCTCCTGTGATGGAAAGAAAAAAATGTATGAACTAATTTCCCGTCAGGACCGGGTTTACTATTATCAAGTAGCCCAGGGTGCAGATCGGGATTATGTAAATCCACTCATATACTCAGAATGCAAACATCTCACAAGGAGTTTAGCAAAAAGATTGGGGACACCCGTCACGGATGATGCCATTCGTGCAGCCGGTGCCCTCTATAATGCCGAGAGAGAAAGCATCATAGACCTTATGGAAATTCAACGTCAGACTCCTCCTGCTGCCTGGGGCAAGGACATTTTCCGTGCCTTAGAAGCTAACCGGGCACTTTCTGATGTAAAGGAGCGGACGGATGCCAACCAGAAAACAAGAGCACAGCTTGTATCAAAAGATTCGCCAGTTCCTAAATTTGCGAAACGTATCCTCGTAACCGGGTGTCCCTTAAGTGGTGTCCATGATAAAATCCTGGAAGCCATCGAAGAAAATGGTGGTGTAGTTGTCTGTTTTGAGAACTGTGAGGTGATGAAAGCTGCTGTACGTCATTTTGATACAAAAAAAGATGATGTTTATGCAGCCCTTGCAGACTGTTATCAAAATACCGCCTGCGCAATTATGTCTCCAAACAATCTGCGCTTTGAGCTGCTTGCCAAACTGGTTCAGGAATACAAAGTAGACGGTATTCTGGATATTACCTTGCAGACTTGTCATCCATATACCGTAGAGCGCGACAAGATGGTTCGCTTCTGTGAAGATACTTTGGGCATTCCTTACATGGCAGTAGAAGCAGATGCAGGTGAATCTGACAAAGGCCAGCTTACCACAAGAATCACCGCATTTATCGAAATGCTGTAAATTTTTTAAAATCAAGTCCCCTTTCCATGGGACTTGATTTTTTTGTATTTCTTTCATTTTTTTTGTTGACTTTAGTGTGGTAAATTGCTAATATGGTAGCATAGTAAAACAGTTGAATGAAGAGACAGGAAAAGAAAGGAATAAAGATTATGAAAAAGTTTACAGCATTTACACTCAGCCTTGTAATGGCATTCTCACTTGCAGCCTGTGGAAGTTCTTCCACTTCCAATGACAAAGCAGCCTCATCAGACCAGACCGACATGAAATATGTAAAAGAAAAAGGAACTCTGGTTGTAGGAATCACTGAATTTGAACCAATGGATTACAAAGACGCATCCGGTGAATGGATTGGATTTGACGCAGACATGGCAAAAGCCTTTGCAGAAAATCTCGGTGTGGATGTTGAATTTGTAGAAATTGACTGGGATAACAAAATCATAGAACTTGACAGCAAAACTATTGACTGTGTATGGAATGGTATGACTCTTTCCGATGAAGTGCTCAGTGGAATGGAATGCTCTAATGCTTATTGCAACAATGCACAGGTTGTCATTCTTCCACAAGATAAAGCAGATCAATATCCAGATATTAAGAGTCTGACTGACTTAAGCTTTGCAGTAGAGGCCGGAAGTGCCGGTGAAGCATCTGCGCAGGAAAACAATTTGGACTACACTGCATTAAAAGCCCAGTCTGATACACTAATGGAGGTTGCAGCCGGTACTTCTGATGCTGCTATTATCGATTCTCTTATGGCCGGAGCAATGGTGGGTAACGGGACAAGCTACGCAGACCTTACCTATACCTTAAAACTCAGCAGTGAAGAATATGGTGTTGGATTCCGTAAGGGTTCTGACCTTGCTTCTGCACTGAATGATTTCTTTGTAGAGAGTTATAAAGACGGTTCTCTTATGAAATGCGCAAACACCTATGGCGTTCAGGCTGCCATTATTGAACAGAAGTAATTACTTTTCAGTGAAGTCTGCACTGAATATCATACTCCTTAAATTAAAAGAAAGTGGGATTTACATATGGAACAAATATTAAGCCAACTTCCAATTGTTCTAAAATCATTGAATATTGGATTTCTGCAAACTTTAAAATTATTTTTTGTCACTTTGATTGGTGCAATTCCTATCGGTCTGGTAATTGCTTTCGGTTCCATGTCCCGCTTTAAGCCTCTCAGCTATATAACGAAATTAATTGTCTGGATTATCAGAGGTACTCCTCTGATGATTCAGCTCTTGATTGTCTATTACTTTCCGGGTCTTGTACTGAAAAATCAGATATGGGGAGGTGGAGAATCGGGACGTTTTCTTGCTGCAGCTGCAGCATTTATTTTCAATTATGCCTGTTATTTTTCCGAAATTTACCGTGGTGGAATTCAAAGTGTTCCGAAGGGTCAGGAAGAGGCCGGACTGGTGCTTGGAATGACTCGGAGACAGATTTTTTTCCGTATTACGCTCCTTCAGATGATTAAACGAATCATTCCTCCGATGTCCAACGAAATCATTACACTGGTAAAGGACACATCCCTTGCCCGAATTATTGCCCTTCAGGAAATCATCTGGGCCGGTCAGGCATTTATGAAAGGCTCTCAGGGTATTTCCGGTGTAATCTGGCCACTATTTTTTACTGCATTCTATTACTTAATTTTTACCGGAATCCTGACTGTACTTCTTGGCAGGCTGGAACGGAAACTGGATTATTTCCAATAATCGGGGAGGTATGGCAAGATGGCTATTTTAGAAGTTGATAATTTAAAAAAATCCTTTGGAAACACAGAGGTGTTAGAAGATATTAATTTTTCATTGGAAAAAGGAAAAGTGCTTTCCATTATCGGTTCCTCTGGAAGTGGAAAAACTACCTTGCTTCGATGTTTGAATTTTCTGGAACGTGCAGACAGTGGCATCATCCGCGTAAATGGAAAGACATTGTTTGATTCGTCAGACCTTTCCTCCCAATCAGAAAAGGAAATTCGGAAAAAGAGGTTGCATTTTGGGCTTGTTTTCCAGTCCTTTCATCTTTTTCCCCAATATACTGCACTGGAAAATGTAATGCTGGCAAAAGAACTGTTAGCAAAAGAGTTGCCCGACTATAAGAATCGCAAAAAAGAAATCTTGTCGGAGAACAAGGAACAGGCGGTCACTCTTTTAACTAAGATGGGGCTTGCCAACCGGATGAATAATTATCCTCATCAGCTTTCCGGCGGCCAATGTCAGAGAGTGGCAATCGCCCGTGCGTTGGCTCTTAATCCGGATATTTTATGCTTCGACGAACCTACTTCTGCCCTTGACCCAGAATTAACCGGAGAAGTTTTGCGTGTCATTAAAGAACTTGCAGACGGCAGCACGACCATGATCATCGTAACTCATGAAATGACATTTGCCAGGGAAGTCTCTGACCATGTCATCTTCATGAATGAGGGCCGGATTCTGGAAGAAGGTACTCCTTCCGAGGTATTTGACCATCCGAAGGAAGAACGCACCAGACAGTTTCTCAGACACTATCATAATGCTGATTCCAATTTTTCTACATATTTGTAAGCAATGCGGGGACTCCCATCCGCAATATGAATGATTCCGCATCTGTGAAATCCACACTTCTGAACTGCTCCCTGCATGGGAAGATTCCGTTCATGTGTATCAATTCTCAGATGCGGGATTTCTTTTTTACAGTATTCTGCAATCTTTGCAAACACTCCTTTTTCCGTTCCATCACTGGCTACTCTGTGAATAGCCGCATAAGGAGATTCATCCATCCATTCTCCTTCAATTGCCCCATAGGTTGGGTCCTCTCCCGGAATAAATGCAAAAACACCGTGAACTTTCCCTTTATTTTCATAAACATAGAGATGCCCTTTGTCAATATCCTGCTCCAGGATTTCTCTGGACGGATGATTATTCTGCCACTGTACTGTGTTTCCATGTGCTGCCATAAACGCTCTTGCAATCCGATAAACCTCCAGAATCACAGGCATATCTGTCTCTTCTGCATGTCGAATCATTGTTTGGTTTCCTCCTGAGATTTATTTTGCTATTCAGAACAAAATTCTTTAATATTCAATTCCACGTCTTGCCGGAATTCCTTTTTCAAAGGGATGCTTGATTTTCTTCACTTCAGAAATATAATCTGCCAGTTCACTGATTTCTGATGCAGGATTTCTTCCTGTAAGAACGACCTCCAGCTTATCCGGCTTGTTCTTCAAAAACTCCAGTGCATGGGCGTGGTCAATAAACTCATAGCTGTAAGCTGCCATGAATTCGTCTGCTACCAGCATATCATATTCTTCTTCCGTTGCCATTTTCACTGCATCTTTCCACAATTTGTAATATACCTCTTTCGCTTCCTGCTTCTCCGCTTCTGTCATACGGAACACAAATCCAAAATCCCTGTTCATATGAATCACATGAATTCCCGGTATTTTATCCAGAATCGTCAATTCTCCTGAATGCTCATTTTTCAGAAACCGCACAAACAAAACACGCATGCCACAGCCTGCCGCACGTACTGCAAGTCCAATAGCTGCCGTGGTCTTGCCTTTTCCATCTCCACAATATACTTCTATAAGTCCTTTTTCCATTTTCTGTTCTTATTTTCTCCTTATTCTCTCTTCGTTGCTTCGTCCAGCAGAATCTGCATTTTTTCATTGCATTCTCCGATACGGACCCCCGCATTAATGATGGTATGACATTGCTTCATCAGCTTCAGGGCTCTCTCTAAGCTCTGGTCACTGATACTGCAAAACGGTCGTTCTGTCACCACCTCTACCGCCAGATATTTTGCCACCTGATAATCCAAGTCGTTGGTATACAGAATACCTGTTGCAAATGGAATTTGTTCTTTTTGAAGTCTTCGATATACCGGAACCCCATTTCCACAAGAAGAAAGAACAAATACCTCCGGTTTACCCATTGCTCCCGGAAGTTCTACACTTCCAAAAACCGTATCGAAATATCCATTATCCAGACCATAGAGTTCCTGTATAATATCATCCTTGAAAATCTGTTCTGGTTCTCCATACCAGGAAATCACCTCACCCTTGACGCATATAACCTTATCCGAAATCTTCTGTGCCAAATCGATTTCGTGAAGAGACATAATCACAGTAATATTTTTCTCCTTCGCCATCCTTCTCAGAATGGAGAGCAACTCCAGCTTATACTTAATGTCCAGATAAGAAGTAGGTTCATCCAATACAATCAGTTCCGGCTCCTGGCAAATGGCCCTCGCCAGAAGAACTCTCTGTTTCTGTCCGTCACTGATGGCATCAAAAGGCCGTTCAGCCAGTTCTTCTCCATGCACTGCGCGTAAAGCCTCATAAACCTTCGCCTCATCTTCCTTCGAAAGAACTCCCATGCGCCCCGTATAAGGATATCGGCCGGTCGCCACTACATCATAACAGGTCATCAGTTCCGGATTTACCCGTTCTGTGAGCACAACTGCCATTTTGGTTGCTAATTCTTTAAAAGAAAGTCTGTGCAAATCTTTTTCTGCAAATACAATCCTTCCGTCAATTTTTTCAAGCTGTCTGGTAATGGTTTTTAAAATAGTAGATTTTCCTGATCCATTTGGTCCAATGAGCGTCACAATCTCTCCTTGTCTGATATCAAGACAAATATCGTGAATCAACACCTTTTTATGGTATCCAACAGAAAGATTGGTAAGCTGAATATATTCTTTTTCCATCTTTACTTTCCCTTCTTTCTATGTAACATCATAAAAATGACAATTGGCGCACCAAACATAGAGGTCACGGTACTGATATTCAGTTCCGTTGGAGCAAATGCCATTCTGGCAATCAAATCACACATCATGCAGAAAACTCCGCCTCCAAGAAAAGTGCCCGGAATTACCACCAAAGGATTGGCACTACCGAGTAACTTCTTCATCAGAAACGGAACCGCAATTCCCACAAAAGAAATCGGTCCTGCAAAAGCTGTTACACAGGCCGAAAACACACTGGACAAGAGAATCAGAACAACACGGAACATTTTCATATTTATTCCCATGCTCTGTGCATAGCCTTCTCCCATCTGAAAAGCGCCAATTGGTTTGGCCATAAAAAAGGTACATACAAACGTAAGTCCAACAATCAGAAACGCAACCCTCACATTTCCCCAGCTCATTCCGGAGAAGCTGCCCTGGGACCAGCCATGCAGGTTTACAATATCAGAATCCTCCGCAAAAGTAACAATAAAATCTGTAATTGCAGAGCAAATATAACCAATCATTGTTCCAGCCACCAGGAGAGTTGCCATGTGATTGACCTTTCTGGACATCAGCAAAATGAACCCAATGGATATCAGGGAACCGATGAAAGCAGCAATAATCAGTGCACTGGAACTCATCTGTCGGAACCGGTGCATGAAGAAAATCATAGTAAGCGCCACCACCATCTTTGCACCTGATGAAATTCCCAGAATAAAGGGACCTGCAATAGGATTTGCAAAGAATGTCTGTAATAAAAATCCAGACAAAGACAAGGCTCCACCAAGCACTGCCGCCATCAAAAGACGTGGCAGACGAATTTTCCATATAATATTATACTCCACCTCTTTGCCCTCACGCAGAAATAAAATCCGCAGAATATCCGGTATAGATATTTTCACATTTCCAGTATTAATATTCAGGACTACAATCACTGCAAAGGCCAGAATCAGACTGCCAAATACAACACTGTATCGCAATCGCCGTTTTCGTCTTATGTTCATAATGCTTTCCTTCTACTCCACTTTATACAAAAAGGTCATGTCCTTTTCCTCTCCATCCGTCAGCATCAAATGGATATCTCCGATTAGATTCCCTACAACGTCCGTTGCCTGATACAGATACTTTCCGGTACACCATACATTTCCTTCTTTCACAGCCTTAAAATCAGCGAACAGTTCGTTCTTTCCAATAAGCTCATCTATAGATTGAATTTCACTGTCAATGCTGGAATTATAAATCAAGTAGTCCGCATTTACGGCTGTGGCATAGAACTCTTCCATAGTAAGTGAAACAGATGAACTTTCATTTTCTGTGTTTTCCAGATTATCAAATATATATTTGCCACCTGCAATTTCAATCATTTTAGGAATATAGTCCTGTGTTCTCCGGACCACAATCGTGCCATCTGTGCTGACATAGAAAAATGCCACTGTTTTTCCCGTATTCTGAAAATTCTTTAATTCTTCCATTACACTGGTCTGTGATGCAAAGAAGGTTTCCGCCTCCTCGTCCTTCCCCATAAGTGCACCATATAATTTAATCCACTCTGTTCTGCCAAGCGGGTGTTTTTCATAGCTTGACCGGTCAACAAATACAGGAATACCAAGCATTTCTATCATTTCTTTTACCTTCGGCGTATGTGCAATCATAGTAGATTCTATAGCAAGGTCACATCCCTGATTTACCAGCATTTCGTAATCCGGCTCACTGTATTTCCCGGCAAATATCATCTTGCCCTCTTCCATTGCCTTTGCTGCATCCTCAATATACCATCCTGATGCCTGCGTTCCACTCATTTTGATAGAATCCAGACAACCAAGAGAATCAAACAAAGCCATAGCTGATGTTGCCGCAAGATAAATATCAGACGGTGACTTTGGTATAACTACAATATTTTCATCCAGACCTGCCGGAGCTTCCTTTCCCTCCGGAATCACCAGATACTGTGCACTGTCATGAACATCGATTAGCAAATAACCATCTTCGTAATAAAACACATCAAATCCTGTCGCATATTCCAAATCCAATGTTTTCTCATAAGTCAGTCCTGTAATTTCCGGTGCTGCACTTTCCTTCTTATCTTCTGCCTCCTCCTGACCTGTCTGGCTGCTTTCTGTTTCCGACCCAGAAGTGGGCTGACCGCATCCTGTCAGAACAGGGAATGCGGTCAGTAAAGCGGACAAAGCAATCAGTGACAGATTTCGGATTAATTTTTTTATCACTTTTTTTCTCATCACGCTGTTTCCTTTATTTTCTTTTAATTCTTCTTTTCCGTTGCTTTCAGTTCTGCTAATTTCTCTGTGTACACTTCATTTGCCTTTTCTTCACAGTCAAAAAGTACACCATAAACCTTCAACCATTCCAGTTTGGCTTCTTCTTTTTCTTCATCTGCCATTCTATCTACAAATACTGGAATCTGAAGTGTTCCAAAACGTTCGCTTAAATCCAGAAGCTGTTCCTTTTCTTCTTTTTCTTTGTCCAGAACAGTGGATGGAAGTATCGCAAGATTACATTTGTTTTTTACCATTTCTTTGTAATCCGGTTCTTTCACATCACCTTCCATCAGAAGTTCTTCGTCAATTTCCAATTCTTCTTTCAAAAGTTTGTGAATATCTTCATCTGCTACGAAAACCTTTTCTAATGGTCTCTGGATAATGATTACATTTTTATCAAGTCCAGCCGGAATTTCCACATCTTCCGGAACAATCAGATATTTCACTACATTTCCTTCATATAGATTTTCTGTCTCTTCTTCCAGGACTTCACGTTCTGTATCTGTCTTCATGTCAACTTCCAGCAACATAATATCATTTTCATAACGATAGAGCTTTACATATTTGGTATACTCCATCTCAATTTCTTCTTCATAAGTAAGACCCATGATAACCGGAGCCTTCTGGTCAAGCTTCTGATTATTCAGTGCTTCGCCCTGTTCTCCTGTACCTGCTGCCGCAAGATAAATGAAAAGATTGTATGCAATCTCGTGAGCTGCCGACATAGCGGTAGTCATTCCGATGATCGTATTGTTCTTATTTAACTGCACCGGAATCACAAATGTAGAAGTAGAACCTGTATTCGTTCCATAATAAATATTTCCATTTGCTTTCACATAAGAATAATGACCACTGCTGAATACAATCGTCGCATATGCCTGCCCATTTTTTATCGTTATTTTGTCACAACTGATAGACACTTTTCCGGTTCCGCCTGACCAGGAGAACTGGTCTGGGGTATATACGCCATCTTTCAGTGTTGTACTGCTGTCCACACGAGCTGTTCCTCCAGTCAAATCTGAGTCATACCCAGATTCCTGATTGGAGTCATGTTTTCCATCTTCCTTGTCATGATTGTCTTTCGATGTGTCTTCTGTCCCCGGCTTATTATTATCCTGATTTTTCACTTCAGAAATCAACAAACTATGGTTTCTCTTACTTACCGTAAATGTCCGTTCATACCAGGCATTCTTTCTTACAGAGTGGAACGATAACACAAGTTCTTTTTCCAGATAATCAAAATCTATGTCTCCACCGGTTTTGTTTTTTCGAACCACGACAGAGGCCTTTCTATTCTCAATAGAAATGGTATCATCCGCTTTTGCAGCACTTTCTGCATCGCCAATGTAGATTTTGTCAAAGCTGTCACTTCCCATAGTCAAATGAAGAATTTCTTCATAATTATTGGAGTTTGGTCCTCCAACAGTTTCCAGAGATGCTGCTGCAACGGAAAACATCTTCACTTCATTTGTAACGGCAAGTGTACTGACACTGTCAAAATCTCCGGTTGTAAGGGTCTTATTCTCATAATCGATTGCAAACTGACGAGGATAAAACGCACGTTCCAAAGTACCCTTTCCGCTCTCATAATCTTTCAATTTAGTGTTGGAAATAGATACAACAGGCAAACTCGTCTCACTTCCACTAATTGGAATCATAAAGCAATACTTACCATCTACCAGTTCTCCGGCAATCCAATTTTCTCTATGATTTCCATTTTCAACAGCCTGTTCATATGTACCAACAAACAGATTCTGATATGACTTGCCACTCAATGTAATTGCAAGAACAAGGCTGCCATTTTCTGCCTTCTTAATTTCTGCTTTTACAACTTTGAACATATTGGTAGTATTATTCACTTGAAGGTCTGTTTCTGCTATAGCGTCCTTTTTCATGAGCCCAGCAACGGCAGCATTGATATCAGCCGCCATTTTGTCTACTTCCTCTTGTCTGCTCTTCTTATATCCACGAACCACAGCTTCTTTTGCAGCCGTGACTGCATCTGCTGTTTCTTCGGTATAAATCGTCAGGTCTTCCGGAATATTCTTTAAAGCTGCATCCACTGATGTGTAATCAGCCGCTTCGATAATTGCCGGAAGAATACGAATATCCGCAGAAGATACCTCTCTCTCATTGGTTTCTGTCATAGAAGACACATCAAAGGTCACCTTCACAATGTTACGGAATGGATTTTGTAATGCCACCTGATCTGTACTACTAAAGCAGACATACAATGGCTGACTCAAATCAGTGACCGGAATTGTATAATAGAAATTAGCATCACTGACATACCAGTCTACTGTATGGTTTGTAGCCGCAGCTTTATCTTCCGTAAGTGCCATGTAATTGCGATTCTTCCTCGTCTGCTGCATTCTGATCAGATATGTTCCGTCATTCTGTTTTGTTGCTACGACATCTCCCATTGCATACATTCCCGTTGCCGCACCTGTATCCTTCAGCACAGCATTTATCTTTATTGTATAGCTCTTTTTTTCAGCTTTTTCTTGTTCATCCGTATTCAGCTCTATAGCCTGTACGGTCGCCTGTTTAAGGGGGAGATTGCCTGTCTTTCCTTCTATAGCTTCTTCTTTCTCCTCTTTGACAACCTCTTTCGGATTGGTTTTCTCTTCTTTCGAATCCTTCTGACTCTCTTCCTCCGGCTTCTCTTCCTCAACTTTTTCTTCTGCTTCATCTTTTTCTTCATTCTCAGAAATCTGATTATCTGAAATCTGATGTTCCAGACTTTCCCTGTCAGAAGCAGGTTCCTCCTGAACCGGTTCGACCACAGTCACCTGAGAAATACTCTCCAAGTTTCCTCCTTCTGCTGCCTGAAGATGTGCCACCGGGCTTCCAGCCATCAAAACAGCAAGTCCCAATGCCAGAAATCTTTTTTTGTTTCCTTTCATCTTACTCTTCCTTTCTCTTTATAAAATGATAAATAGAATGAAGAAACGCCTGTTTCCACAAAAACAGACGCCCCATAACTTCAAAACATTTCTGACTGTCCCAAAGGACTTGTCGATGATTCTATGAAAACGCTTTCTTCGGAAGCTATTCATTGACTTTCAGCAGGTTTCCTGGCTTACATATCATTGCTTTGCCGCACCTTCTCACGCCTTACGCGCAATGGCATATTCGCAGCTTCACTCCATGCTTACAGTGACCGGATCGCTCAGGACTTCCACCTGATTCTCTTTTACCCTGACATTCCTGTCTGGCACTGAAATTCATTCTATTTCGTTCTTTCCCATTATATCAAATTTTTCTGAATTTACAACTCTTATAGCGCTCTGACAGAGACACAAAATGCTCCGCAAAAACTGGATTGGATGGATAATATAAATGTGGGAATCCCCACCAGTAGTTTTCTCCTGTCCAGATGCAGGAATACTGTCTTCCAGTGGTCGGCTTCGTTGCCTTACAGGCGGCTCCATTATCCGTACTGTCAAAATAGTGGAACTCATGCGCCTTGATTACACTATTTTCCGGCAGAAAATGCTTATCCTTTTCCATATTTTCCCTTGTCTTTTCTTCCGCAATTTCCACATAGCCAAACCGAACCAGTTTTCCGGTGTAATGACACACTTCAGGTATGACCCCTGCCATTTCATAAGTCTGTCCTTTGGCATCGGTCAGCTTTTCATGTAAATACATGAAACCACCACACTCTGCCACAGACGGCATTCCCTGACGAATGGCTGTTTTTATGGCATTTTGCATTTCTTTATTCGCCTCCAGTTCTCCGGCATACAGCTCCGGATAACCGCCGCCAAGCAACATGCCAGAACAGTTATCAGGTAACTTTGTATCATGAATCGGTGAAAAATACTGAAGAAATGCCCCCGCCTCTTCCAAAAGCCTTAAGTTATCTTCATAGTAAAAGCAAAAGGCTTCATCCTTTGCCACCGCAATAGTCGGTTTCTCTCCCTGCACCTGATGAACAAAGAACATTTTTTCATCTGCTCCAAGATTCTCTGCCTGTTTTGCAATTTGTAAAAGCTTTTCTACTTCCAGTGTTTTCTTCAACTGACTTCCAGCAAAAGCTATTTTCTCCCTCAGGTTTTCCACTTCACACGGAAGTTTTAATCCCAGATGTCTGCTTTCTATGGTAAGCTCCGGATTTGAAGGCACATATCCCACAACTGCTATCTTTAATTTTTCCTCTATGAGTGGTTTCAGTGTCTGATAATACATACCAGACATTCGGTTCAGTATGACTCCTTTTATCAAGTGCTCCACATCGTAGTCCAAAAATCCTGCAATCAGTGGGAGTAGGGAATATCCCATTCCCTTTGCATCCACTACAAGAATCACAGGTGTCTTCGTTACCTTTGCCAGATGGTAGGAAGATCCTTCTTCCCTTATTCCACCAAGACCATCATAGAGCCCCATGACGCCTTCCAAAACTGCAAATTGATTCTCGGTTCTTCCATGCAAAAACAGTTCTCGTGTTCTCTCCTCTCCGGTAAAAAAGGTATCTAAATTTTTCGAGGAAATGCCAAGCACTTTTTCATGAAACATAGGGTCAATATAATCCGGCCCACACTTATAAGAAACCACATCTTCTCCCATTTCTTTCAGAATTTGAAGAAATGCACAGGTAATTAAGGTCTTTCCACTTCCGCTTTTGGGAGCAGCAAACATCAGTCTTTTCAACTTCATCTTGTTTCCCTCTCTGCACTCTGCTCTTTTTTATCATCTTCCGGTTCCTGTGAGCAAAAGGTAAACGCACATATCCAGACCGGATTTTCAGCCTGTATCAGATGATAACTTCCTGCTTTCCGCGTCCGGCTGACCTGTAACTGTACCATACTCTCATCGGTAACTGGAAAATGCGCAAGCACTTCTCTGATTTCACTGATAGTTTCCAGCGTAACCGCATTAATTACAATGCGCATATGGGAATTTTTCCGATACAGGCAATCGAGAATTTCCTTTAGCTTTCCACCAGTTCCACCTAGGAATGCGTGTGTAGGAACGGGAAGAGATTCCAACCCATCCGGCGCATATGCCTCTATAATATCCATGTTATAGGCATGGAATTTTTCCTGATTTTTCCGTATGAGTGAAACTGCTTCCGGTTTCCGTTCAATGGCATAGACTTGTATGTTATGAGAAATTCCTGCAATTTCCACTGCCACCGAACCGGAGCCGCTCCCCACATCATACACCACTGCCTGTTCATGAAGTTTTAACTTGCTGATGCTGACTTCCCGCACTTCTTCTTTTGTCATTGGCACCGCATCTCTCAAAAACTCCGAATCTGCGGTCCCGTAAGACAACCTCTTTCTTACCGGATACGGGTTCTTTATCATACAAGTATAAAGCCCTGCATCCTCAAGCTTCATACATTCCTCAGGGGTATATTTCTGAATGCACTGGTCAGGATAAGAAAGCCGGTATCCCAGATAAATCGTACAATGCTCCATATTTGCTTCTGTAAGCAGTGCTCCAAGCTTCTTCACATCATGACTTCCAGAAAGCAACAAAAATACCTTTTCATTGGCACAGACTGCTTCCAGAATCTCTGATTTCCATCTGGAGGAAGTGGTGTCCTTCCCATGTATACTGGAAAGAACTGCATCCTGATAGCTCTCCCCAAGGCAGGCTGCAAGGAAAGAGATGGAAGAAATTCCGGGCAACACACGTAAAACTGCCTCTATACTTCCATCTGTTATTTCCTGATTTAATGCACAAATCAGCTTCTGACAGCCACTGTAAAATCCACTGTCTCCCGAAAACAGAATGACAATCTTCTGAACTTCCTTTTGTCTCAACATTTCCTTGATATATGGCACAATCTGCTTCGCCAGATAATAAGGTTTCTTTTCAATCCGTGGTTCATAATCTGCAATCATCCGTTCTGCTCCCAGTAAAATATCTGCTTCTCGGATTACATGTTGCACTTCCACCGTCATACTTTCTGATGAGCCCATTCCGATTCCCGCAAGAAAAATCTGCGGAAGCCTGCTACCATTTTCAGCAATTCCGTCACTGTTCCTCTCAGCAGATAACTCAGGAGCCGGCTCAGAAATGGTTTCCGAAGGAATTCTATATATTTCTTCCAGCTTCTGACAAAGCTCTTCCAGGTAATATCCTTCTTCTTTTGTCGGTCTTCCAATTACATACACCGGAATATCTACCTGTTTTGCCGCCTCTATTTTTTCAGTAAAACCACCGGACTTTCCACTTTCTTTTGTTACCATACAGGAAATCCCATACTGCCGGATGAGTGCTGTATTCATTTCCACCGAAAACGGACCCTGAAGCGCAAGCACCTGTTTCCCGGCAATTCCGGCTTTCTGACAAAGACTCAGACTTTCCACACTGGGAAGTACTCTTGCATAAAGTCTCCCTTTTAATGCCTCTCTGTTATAGATTTGTAAATCCTTACTGCCCGTGGTTAGGAGGATATTCCCCTCCATCTTTTCCAAAGCTTCGGCACAGGAACTGTGATTTTCGAAAAAATGCATTTTTCTATAGGATACTGTTTCCTCCGTCTCTCTGAGCAGGCGATAATACACGATGTTCAATCCCTCAACCGCTTCCTGAATCTGTTTCGTTACCAGCTCTGCAAAAGGATGGGTGGCATCTATTACCACCTCGTAAGATTCTTCCCGAATCATGTTCCGCATTTCTTCTGCATTTTTTCTTCCAACCTGAATCCTGCGACAGGGATTGTCTTTTAACACGATTTCTCCGTATTCCGTCGCCACACATACGGTATTTTGCACCTGTCTTTCACACAGCCAGTCTGAAAGCTGTCTACCTTCCGTTGTCCCCGCAAAGATTAGTATCTTTTTCAATTTGGTACCCCCGTTTTGTCACTAATTTTCCATTCATAATCCGAGAACCAGAGTTTCCCACAAATACTGTGGTAAACATATTTACTTCCCTGTTACGCAGCTCACCAAGAGTGCAGGTAACTGCTTTCGTACCCTCTCGTCCAATATTTTCCACATAGCCACAAGCACGTTCTGGCTCAATTTCTTCCAACAAAATATCGCATGCTTTCTGTAAATAATCACATCTCTTATGACTGGAAGGATTGTAGATGGCAATGGCAAAATCGCCAACTGCTGCTGCCCGAAGCCTTTTCTCGATTTTCTCCCAGGGAGTAAGAAGGTCACTGAGACTGATGACACAAAAATCATGGTTTAAGGGCGCCCCCAGAACTGCCGCGCCACTACATGCTGCCGTAATTCCCGGAACCACCGCAATCTCTATATCCGGATATCCGGCGCCAATCTCATACATCAGAGATGCCATTCCGTAAACCCCCGCGTCTCCACTGCAAATCATAGATACCTGTTTTCCTTTTTCTGCCTCTTCAAAGCAAATTCTGCATCTTTCCACTTCCTGCTTCATGGGGGTAGAGAGGAATTCCTTCTCCGAAAAACGTGCCCCAAGAAGCCTGAGATACACCGGATAGCCCACAATCACGTCAGATTCTTCCAGTACGCGGATGGCCTGTCCAGTCATCATTTCTTCCTCTCCGGGTCCCATCCCTACTACATATATTTTAGACTTCATCTAGACAAATCCTCCAATCTCTCTTTGCAATTGCAAGAGTCATTCCATCTTCCGCTTCCTTTCTCACAATCAAAGTTCCACCGTTTTCACAGGCTCTTAGTGCAGCACGTTCACATACATTATCCACTCCAATAGTCCGCTTCACAAAATCAGACCCGGTAAAGCTTCCTTCCACCTGATTCAACTCTTCAGCCGAATAGGTGACAAAAGGAATCCTCTCTTTCCTGCTCCAACCAAGAAATCCCCTTTCTTCTGCCTTTTGTTCTACAGACGAAAGAGCATAAATCTGTTCTTCGAAAATTCCTTCTCTGTCCAGGACTTTTGAAATAAATTTCCTGATTTTCTCTTCTTCTTTTCCCTTTTTACAACCCATTCCAAGTACATATTCCTTTGGTTTTAATGTCAAAAGTGCATCGCATACAATAGAATCGGCTGTAATCAGTACATCCACTGGTTCTTCCGGTGGATACGGCACAACCTCTATTTCATCTGGAAGTTTTGTATTTATTATTCTTCCTTCTTCTACGGATAAGGTGATACGCTCCCCTCGCAGCACCTTGGAAGAAACTTTGGCAATTCCTTCTTTGTTTTGAATCCATAACCCATTCTTCTTTGCAAATACATCCACCGCAAATTTTCCATTGATATCCGTCGCAGTAGTAATCACTGGAACCGCCCCTATCCGCTTTGCCAGCATACAGGCAAGTTCATTGGCGCCGCCTACATGGCCGGACAAAATAGGGATGACATAGTTTCCCTTCTCATCCATTACCAGAACCGCGCTGTCCTGCAGTTTATTCACCAGATTGGGAGCTATGGCACGAACCGCAATCCCACAGGCTCCGATAAATAGCAGTGTATTTCTTTGCCCCATCTGTTCTTTCGTCCACCTGGCAAGTCCCTGTTCCTTAATTTCCTCTTTCGTAAAACACTGAATATCCCATTCCTTGAAACAGTTCTGTACTTTACGGGCGAGACAGTTCCCATTTTCTGTAAAACTTATCACACTTATTCTTTGCATGTTTCTTCCTTTGCCTGTCTGAATTCTGTCGAAAAATCAGGTGCATACAAACGCGATTTCTGGTAATTCTGATGTGCAAGCACCTCTCCCACAAGCACCAGTGCCGTTTTCGTAATCCCATGTTCCGATGCTGTCTGTTCCAGTTCCCCAACTTTACAAAGATACGCTTCTTCCTCAGGCCATGTTGCTTTATAAACCAGAGCTGCAGGTGTCTCTGCTCTGTAGCCCCCTGCAATCAGACGCCTTGATAATTCACCCAGCATTCCTGTACTCAAATAAATTGCCATAGTCGCCTCATGGGCCGCAAAGCTTTCTATCTGCTCTTTTTCCGGTACTTTAGTCTTTCCTTCCATTCTGGTGATAATAAGGGACTGAGAAATTCCCGGAAGCGTATATTCCAAGTTCAAAGAGGCGGCCGCTCCAAAGCAGGCGCTGACTCCCGGACAGCTTTCATACGATATTCCAAGTTCGTCCAGCATATCCATCTGTTCCCGTACTGCCCCATACACGCTCTGATCACCCGTATGAAGGCGCACTGTCATTTTCCGTTCTGCCTCTGCTTCTTTCATCACATCAATGACCTCATCCAGTGTCATTTTTGCACTATTATAAATCACACAGCTCTCTTTCGCATACTCCAGAAGCTGTGGATTTACCAAAGAACCGGCATAAATAATCACATCTGCCTTCTCCAGCATATGCATACCGCGCACGGTAATTAAATCCGGTGCTCCGCATCCTGCGCCAACAAAATAAACCATTCTTCTACCCCCTTGCTTCTGGCAAGCTCGCCAAATTCATTTACATATAATTCACAATCAATAGAAAGTCTGCCACCTGCTCTCTTGTCCAAATAATAACAGATACGATTTACTACTTCCTGCATAATCACATCCATTTTTCCGGTTTCCCTTAAAATTCTCACCGCTTCTTCTGTAGTGACACACTCCAGCATCTGCCGGATTATCTCTATTTCCACTCCATGTTTTACCGCAAGCGCCGCAAGAATTTCCATTCTGCAGTCAGCTTCTCTGGAATGGGTATTCATAATTCCGCCTGCCACTTTTACCAGCTTACCCAAATGACCGGTAAGAAGCAGTTTCTGAAATCCCAGCTCTACTGCCATATCAATGGTCTGACCAATAAAATTGCTGCATTTGACACTTTTGTCCAAATCATATCCATAGGTTTTCTGGATAAAATCCTGTCCATAATTTCCCGGTGTAATTGCCACATAATCATACCCGAGGGCCTTCCTCTGACTTAATTCTACACGAATGGTATCCAGAATAGCCTGCGTACTCATAGGCTCTACCACACCACTTGTCCCTAAAATGGAAATTCCACCAACAATGCCAAGTCTTGGATTAAATGTCTTCTCTGCCACCTGTTCACCACCCGGTGCAGAAATCTCAACAAACAGACCTCCCTGATAATCCACCGCGTCACAGACATCAAGTACTTCTTTTGTAATCATTTCCCTCGGCACATGGTTAATGGCCGCATTTCCAACCGGCTGATCCAGACCAGGTTTTGTCACTTGGCCTACACCGTTTCCTCCATCAATAAAGACCCCTTTTTCAGCCGCATACGACACACTGGCATAAATTAGAAGTCCCGTTGTCACATCCGGGTCATCGCCTCCGTCCTTCTCTACGCCACAGGAAACTTTCGTCTCTGATTTGGAAACATCCTTAATTTCAGCCTCATAGAGAATTCCTTTTGGTGTTTCAATCGTAATCGTTTCTTTTCGTTTTCCGGTCAACAGCATATAAGCCGCTGCCTTGGCTGCTGCTGCCGCACAGCTTCCTGTTGTAAATCCCTGCCGCATATTTATCTCCCTAATTCATACAAAATCGCATTACAGATGGCTGCTGCCACATTGCTTCCTCCTTTTCGTCCACGATTGACAATATAAGGAATATCTGTCTGTAAAATCAGCTCCTTGGCGGCCTCCACATTGACAAATCCTACAGGTACTCCGATGATAAATGCCGGTCTGAACGTTCCCCTTTGGATCATTTCATATAATTGTATCAGTGCTGTCGGTGCATTTCCAACAGCAAAGATAACCGGCTTTTGAATCCCTGCCGCCTTCTCCATACTGACCGTAGCGCGGGTCACTTTGCGCTCTTTGGCAATCCGGGCTACATCCTCATCTGCCATAAAGCAATGTGCCTCACCACCATGGCGTGCTAAAGTCCTCTTGTTGATTCCGGCAAGTGCCATATTGGTATCTGTCACAATATCTGCCCCATTTTGTATCAGTTCTTTGGCAATGGCAACTGCATTTGGCGAATAGGTCATAGTCTGTGCATACTCAAAATCGGCACTGGTATGGATGACCCGCTTTGTCACCATCTCCGTTTCCTTTGGAAGGGTAATCCCTCTGTTTCTCAATTCCTCAGAAATAATCTCAAAGCTCCTGCGTTCAATATCTTCCGGAAGTACATGTTCTATGTTAAGCACTTGATTTCTCCTATCTTTTCTAATAATCTTTCATTCTCTTCCCGTTTCTTTACGGCAACCCGGTAAAACCCTTTTTCCAATCCTCTGTAATTACTGCAATCCCGAATCAGAATATTCCGTTTCAGCAGCTCATCGTAAAGGGGAAGCTCCGTCTTTACCAGCAGGAAATTGGCACATCCCGGATAGACCGTCAGTCCCATTTTTTCTAATCCTTTAATCAGAAATTCCCGTTCTCTTTTCACAAAGGTTCTAGTCTTCTCTACAAATTCCTGTTCCCCGGCACAGGCTACTCCTGCCGCTTCTGCAAAGGTAGAAATATTCCACTCTGGTAAATGTGTCCGAATCTTCTCTGTCAATTCTCTATTATAAGAAATCAGATACCCCAGACGCACCCCCGGTATGGAAAAAATTTTGGTAAATGCACGTACGATAATGAGATTTTCATACTGTTTTCCCTTCGCAATCATGAAAGAGGCTCCTTCGCAAAATTCCAGAAAACACTCATCTAATACGACGTAAATTCTCTGTTCCTTACAATAATCCAAAATTTTCTCCAATACATCCTGCTTTAGCAGAAGTCCTGTGGGATTATTAGGATTTGCAAGAAATATCAGTTCCGTATCGTGCGGAATGGTATGAATGACTGTCTTATCCAGTGCAAACCCATTCTCCTCTTTCATAGAAAAGTAACAAACTTCACAGTCACAGCTCTTTGCCGCATATTCGTATCCGTAGAATGAAGGAACCGGTATCCAGATTTTTTTCGGTCTTATGGTATGCATGACCGCCTGAAACAACTCCGATGCTCCATTTCCAAATACAATCGAAGTTCTCGAAATTCCAAGCATATCTCCCATAGCTTCTGTGAGTCTTTCCACTTCCATGTCCGGGTACGTGGTGCAGGTATCCACGGCTTCTATCAAAGCTTTTCTGACCTTCTCCGGCATCCCAAGGGGATTGACATTAACAGAAAAATCCAAATCTACTTTATTCCGATAAATATCTCCGCCATGAATCATAATGTTTCTTTTATCCCCTTTCTTTCATCGTCATTTAGAAACATAAATATATTCCAAACATCATTAGCAGGCAGAACAGTTCCGTTATCCAGGCAGTCACATACATCAGATGATTGGCACGACGGATATCTTCTGTCTCTACCTTTCTTAGCCTGTCTCCAATATATGGTTTCTTAACAACTTTTCCAAAATAGCTGGCATCTCCTGCAAGCTGAATTCCTAGCGCGCCTGCACACACTGCTTCCGTATGAGCCGAATTAGGGCTGGCATGATTCTTTCTATCCCGTTTGTAAATCCGGTAAGCATCTTCCATACTATATGCCTTCCCCAAAATTCCTGCTGCCAGAATCATGATCCACGCACTTATTCTTGCTGGAATGAAATTTACAACATCATCCAGTTTTGCGGCTGTCCTTCCAAAATGCAAATATTTCTCATTCTTGTATCCAATCATGGAATCCATAGTATTGACTGCCTTATAGAGAAACCCAAGTACAGGACCTCCAATTGCCATGTAGAGCATAGGTGCAATGACTCCGTCCGATGTATTTTCCGCCACCGTCTCAATGGCAGCTTTGGCAACTCCGGTTTCATCCAGACACGCGGTATCTCTTCCCACAATCATGGAAACAGCCTTTCTCGCACCAGGTAAATCCTCTTTTTTCAATTCATGATACACCTTCATACTTTCTACTTTCAAAGACCTCGCAGCCAGAATCTGATAAGTCATAATACTTTCTACCACACAGCCCACTATTTTATTCCATTGATATGCAAGCACAAGAGTAAGTGCACTGCTGAAAATGGTGGCTCCAAGTACGATCCATACCATCCATCTTCCCTGTTTGATTTCCCGTTCCGGTGTCACGTTTTCCTTATCTTTTCTCAGAAAATTTTCTGTTCTGCTAATCAGCGTTCCTATCAGCCGAATGGGATGCGGCAGCCAATGTGGGTCGCCAAATACTCCATCCGTCAAAAATCCGGCCACAAATGCTATGATATGATACTGCATCGTATTTCCTGCTTTCTTTCTAATATCGCCTGAATCATTTTTCCATTCTTTATCTGGTAATCAAAATAATCTCCTCCCAAAAAATGACTTCCAAGAGCCATAATCGTGCCTCCATGAACCACAATACTTACCCGTTCTGCTCCTTCAGGCAGCATGGCAATCATTTTCTCCATACCAGAGACGCAACGTTCTATGAACTGTTCCCTGCTTTCTCCATCCGGAAATGCAATGGTTCCACCACTGTCAATCCATGCCTGATAATCTGAATTTCCGCTTAATTCTTTGTACGTTTTTCCTTCGAACCGTCCAAAGTCGATTTCATTCCACTCCGGTATTTCAATCAACTGCTTCCCCGGATAAATCAAAGCTGCCGTAGTCTTACACCGTTTCAGGGCGCTGGTAAATATGATATCTGACTCCGGGTAATATCCGGAAGCTGCCAGACTCAGAATTTCCTGTTTTCCTTCTTCTGTCAAATCCTCATCTGTATATCCAAGGTATCGGCCTTCCTGATTCGCCTTTGTTTTCCCATGGCGAATCAGAAACAACATTATTTGATTTTCTGACCCATTCCGCATATCACTCTCACCACTTCCTCTGCCTGCTGTGCAATGGCAATCAACATTCGCCCTGTCCGTTCCCGATATGCTCTCTCAAATGCATCCATAGGAACCAGTCCATTTCCAATCTCATCGCTGATAAAAATACAGTCCTTATGGGTCTGAAGATATTCTGCCAGTTTTTCTTCCGGCTTCGCGTTTTCCTTTAGCATCTCTCTGACCCACAGATGAAAATGGTTGATAATCACCTGCTCTGCCACATCCGGCAGGCAAGCCTCTGCCACATACCAGTTTTCTGTCTGATATGTCCTCCGTACATACTGTAATTTTCCCTGTCCATAACCACCTACAATTAATTTCATTCTGCTTCCTCTTGTTTCTTATTTTTCCGTTTTCTCGTTTTATCATTTCAGAATACAGATACACGCTGCCATTACTGCCATTGCGCCTTCACATACAGTCACAAAATATCCTGCGGTATCCCCGGTAATGCCACCCAGCTCTTTTTTCGTCTTTCGATAATAGTACCAGAAGACAACAAATGCTGTTCCTGCAATCAGACTTCCTGTTGTCACGGACTGGATCAACATAAATATCACGCATGCAATGCATTGTAACACCAAAATATTCCGCACAGTTCTAGTTCTTGACACTTCATCAAAAGTATGAAGCATTCCATTTTTCTTTGCCTTCGGAAACATCAGTACTGCAACTCCGCTTAAGGCCCGTGACAGGAAAAAACCTGCACATAAAATTCGATAAATATCTATATCCTGCACTTCCGAATAAGCAGCCAGATATATCAGGCCGTAAAGCGCCAGCATAATCACTGCAAATGCCCCAATGTGAGAGTCCTTCAATATTTCCAGCTTCCGTTCCTTTTCCTGATAGGAATGAAACGCATCCATCGTATCCATGAAGCCATCCACGTGAAAGCCACCAGAAACAGCAAGGGGGATAACCGCGCACATAAGTACCTGGCAGAAGCTTCCGATGTCCAACTTCCGACAAAGCACTGCCCAGCCATATAGCAGCAGCCCAATCACACCACCTATCCACGGAAAAAAGCACATCATATATTTCATATCTTCTTCCTTCCACTCAAACTGTGGAACCGGAATTTTAGAATAAACAGAAAAAGCTATAACAAATGATTTAAGAATAGACATTCTGCTTTGCTCCTTTCATCCAAACCGGGATTCCCACTACTACTTCTACAACCTTATCTGCCTTCCGGGCAAGTGAAGTATTAATTTTTCCCAAAGAACAGATATAATCCATTGTTGTGGCATCGTAATTTGTTCCTTCTTCTGAAACATTGTTGGTAACAATAACCAGTTCGCCCACCTTGTCCTGCAATACCTGTATTCCCTGTAAAATCCGGGAAACTACCAGATTCTTTTCACAGATTCCCTGGTCCGTAAACATTTCGTTTGCAACCAGATTCGACATACATTCCAATAAAACAACACCGTCACGCTCCATTCCCGTGTCCAACGTATTTTCTATCTTTGATGAACATTCTATGGTCTGAAAGCCTTTTCCCCTTCTTTGTGTTCTGTGTTTTTCTACCTTCTTTTTTCCTTCCTCGTCATACACTTTCATGGTTGCAATGTAATATTTTTCCCGCGCGCCGGCAATTTTTTCTACATATTGTTCTGCAAAAGCAGATTTTCCGCTTCCGCTTCCACCGATTATCAATGTCATCATCTTATTAAAACCTTTCATAAGGCTGGATTTCGATATCCTGAAATGTAGTTTTTTCCACGTACACACAAAGCGCCATGTCAAGAAGCGCAAACAGCATCACTGCCCCTGTTCCTTCTCCAAGCGCCAGACCTGCATCAATCACAGGGTGTAAATCCAGCTCCTTCATTAACTTTTCAAACGCAGGTTCTTTTCCTTTGTGTGACGGGAGAAGATATTCCCTGACACCGGGATACATCCGTTCTGCCACAAGTGCTGCAGCAAAACTGATGACTCCATCAAGCACAATAGGCACATGATGAACAGCTCCCCCAATGCACACTCCGGCAAGCCCGGCAATATCAAGTCCTCCAACGGTTCTCAACACTTCAAAGGGCTCCGCCTCATAAAGATGGTATTTCTCTATCGCTTCCCGGATAACCTGTTGTTTCCGGATCAGTCCGGCATCACTAAGTCCTGCGCCCCGTCCGGTTACCTGCTCTGCCTCACACTTAAGAAGTGAGGCAATCACTGCACTGCTTGTAGTCGTATTTCCGATGCCCATCTCTCCGGTGGCAAGTATCTGATATCCCTTTTCCTTATATTCTGCCACCAGACTGATTCCTGTATGAATAGCCTGCCATGCCTCTTCGGGAGTCATTGCCGGTTCTTTACGGAAATTTCGTGTGCCTTTTCTCACAGACCTCGGAAGAAGCCCCGGAATCACTTCCCGGGTATTGATTCCAATATCAATGGGAATCACATCCGTTCCAATAGAAGCCGCCATTTTCCCCACAGAAGAAAGTCCTTTCGTCATTTCCTTTGCCACAGCCGCAGTCACTTCCTGACCGCTCTGGCTAATGCCCTCTTCTACGATTCCATTATCTGCGCACATGACAAGCACTGCCTTTTTCTCCAGATGAATTTGGGATTCTCCGGTAATGGCACCAATCTTGGAAATAAGTTTTTCAAATAATCCCATTCCATCCAATGGTTTCGCCACCATATCCCAGTTCTTCTGTACCTGACTGCGCGCCCCTTCATCCAGCTTTGTGATCACAATCTGTTCTTGTATATTCTGATACTTTTTCAAGCCTTATTCCTCCAGTCTGGCTTCTCTGAGCATTCCATAAATGGCATCCATATCCAGATACGCCCGGAGTGTATCTGCCAGCTTATCATACTGCATCGCTTTAAACGCCTGATAGTCTGAAAACTCCATGTGCTCCATTGTTATGCCCTTCTTCTTTGCCAACGCTTCTACTATGCGTACTGCCATTTCACCCTGGTCAAACAGACCATGTACATAAGACCCATACACCTGTGCCTTTTCATCGGATACCATAACTGCATTACATAGACTTCCATCCTCCCAAAAGGTCTTTCCCATGTGAATCTCATATCCCTGATATGGAAGCTTCGAAATGCACTGAAATACCCCCTTCTGCTGATTTAAATTACCATTTGTCTGACATCTGGTCTTTTCCTTTTCTATCACAGTGTATAGTGGAAGCAGTCCCATTCCATTTAATTCTCCGCCCTCTTCTACCTCATAAGGGTCTGATATCCGCATGCCAAGCATCTGATAGCCACCGCAGATTCCACAGATTGGAATCTTCTCTGACCATTTCTTCACAGCCGCCTCCAGTCCATTCTGACGCATCCATTTCAAATCCCCCATAGTATTCTTGCTTCCCGGAAGGAAAATCAAATCCGGGCTTTGCAGCTCGCTGACGGAAGTAACATAGCGCACGGAAACTCCCTTTATCTGTTCAAATACATTAAAATCAGTGAAATTCGAAATTCTGGGATAACGGATTATGGCAATATCAATCCAGTCTGTCTCTTTCTTATCAAATCTATCTGTCAGACTGTCCTCATCCTCCAGTGACAAATCCATGTAAGGAATCACTCCCACAACCGGAACCTGTCCCTTTTCTTCCAGAATCTCAATTCCAGGGTCAAGAATAGACTTATCCCCCCGAAATTTGTTGATAATCAGACCTTTTACCCTTGCTTTTTCCTCGTCTGCAAGCAAAGATAAGGTTCCAAGAAGCTGGGCAAACACCCCGCCTCTGTCAATATCCCCTGCCAGAAGAACCGGTGCATCCACCATCTCAGCCATTCCCATATTTACAATATCATTTTCCCGCAGATTAATCTCTGCCGGACTTCCCGCACCTTCAATGACAATAATATCTGCCTCCGCTTCCAGCTTTCGGAACGCTTTCTTGATATCTGGTATCAGTTTTGTCTTATAAGCAAAATAATCTTTTGCGCTCATATTTCCCAGAACTTCTCCATTCACAATGACCTGAGAGCCGGTGTGATTGGTGGGCTTTAGCAGAATGGGATTCATACATACCATAGGATGGATTCCTGCCGCCTCTGCCTGCATAACTTGGGCACGTCCCATTTCCAGCCCCTCCTCTGTAATAAAGGAATTGAGTGCCATATTCTGGGATTTAAAGGGCGCAACCCGATATCCATCCTGCTTAAAAATGCGACAAAGTCCTGCTGCCAGAAGACTTTTCCCTGCATTTGACATGGTTCCCTGCACCATAATTACTTTCGCCATACTCTCTTTTACCCTTTCTTCATCCGTTCTTCAAACTCTGTATAGAAATCATCCCCATAAGGTGTCAGATAGAATCTGTGTAAAATCTGGAGGTCAATTTCCCTTGCCTTCTCCGGCTGTCTTGCAATCAGCGTTTCCATATCTTTCAAATAATAATGCCACTTGTTTACAAAGTCCTCATACCGGTTAAATTCCGGAGTGTCTATCCACTTCTTTACCTTCACTTTCGTCCGGTTCTGTTTCCTGCACTCATTTGTCTGCAGGAAATACTGAAAACCTCCATTTGCATAATATCTTCCAAGCGGAAACAGTCTGCAGATTCCCGGCCGGAAGGAATGAATCTTACATCTTCCTTCCGCATTTAGGAAAGCACAGCACTCCCGCTTCCCCTGCATTCTCAGGTTAGGCAATATGATTCCATCTACCACATTTAGTTCCAAATAGCTTGCAAGCAATGCTTCAAAATTCTGATTTAAGCCTTTTGAAAGCCGATGCACATCCAGTGGATCTAATATAATCGACTGACCCATTCCACAGCAACAGGCAGAACAGCCTTCACAGTCTCCGCAGTCTGCCTTGACCAAATCGTTGCTTCCATACAGCTTTCCATCGGAAATTTCTTTTAAATCTACGTTTCTCTTCATCTTTGTGACACTCCCTTTGTCTACAGACCTTCTATACATAATACATCCTGATTATACACCTTCCAGGGTAAATGGCGGAATGAAGCTTTCCTCTGCCGTATCCCCTTCCTGGATATATGCCTGCGTAACTCCAATGGAAACTGCATAGTCCACCAGCCAGTCATATACCTTTTCCTTCACCTTCCGGTTCAGTTCGGGATACCGCTCTGCATCCAGTGAATCAAGTGGAGTATACTGGTTCATAAGGCTCATATAAATGCTGTCTCCATAAGTGCTATATAAATAGCTTACAATTCTTTTTGCATCTTCCAGACATCCCGGCAACAACAAGTGACGCACAATGACTCCCTTTGTCATGATTCCGTTTTCATGAAACTTGGGACTTCCCACCTGTCTCACCATTTCCGCCAGAGCTGCCCTTGCTTTTTCCGGGTAGTCCTCCGCGAAAGAATACCGCTTCGCGTGTCTGGGGTTCCAATACTTAAAATCGGGAAGATAGATATCCACATAACCATCTAACAGTTTCAGTGTTTCTACTTCTTCATATCCACTGGTATTATAGACAATTGGTACGGTAAGTCCCTTTTCCCTTGCCATCTGAAGCGCCATCCGAATCTGCGGCACAAAATGTGTGGGTGTCACCAGATTGATATTATTGGCCCCCTTTGCTTCCAGCTCCAGAAAAATTTCGGACAGCCGCTCAATCGAAATACATTTTCCTACTTCACCTGTCGCTATCTGGTGATTCTGGCAGAACACACACCGCAGGGTACATCCTGTAAAGAATACGGTTCCAGAACCCTTCTCCCCGGAAATACATGGCTCCTCCCACATATGAAGTGCCGCCCTTGCCACTCTGACCTGCTCTGTTTCTCCGCAAAATCCATATTTTCCATTTTCCCGGTCTGCCATACAATGTCTCGGGCAAAGCCTGCATGCTGCCATGGACTGTTCCTCACTCTCTATCTTTTACTTATTTGTGATAAATCAATTGTACCCATTATATCTTTTCTTGTCATCAGAAACAATATTTTTACTGGTATTTTTCGTATAAGGGTGCTAAACTTATGGATAGAATATATTTTCACTGGAGGTAGGAAGATGAGTAAAATTGATGAAGTAAGAAGCGCAATGGTCGCTGCCATGAAAGCAAAAGATAAAGACACAAAGGAAACCTTATCTGCTCTCCTTGCTGCACTGAAGAACAAGGCAATCGACAAGAGAGCAGACCTAACCGAAGAGGAAGAAATTCAGGTTATTTTAAAAGAAATCAAGCAGACAAAGGAAACGTTGGAAATGACTCCTTCTGACCGCACGGATATTATTGACGAATGCAAGAAACGTCTTGCTGTACTGGAAAACTATGCTCCTAAAATGATGGATGAAACAGAAATCAAAGAAGTGATTGCATCTGTTCTGACAAAGCTCGAAATCGAAACACCAGTTGCAAAAGACAAGGGCCGCATTATGAAAGAATTAATGCCTCAGGTAAAAGGCAAAGCCGATGGTTCTCTGGTAAACCAGGTTCTTATGGGAATGCTGCAGTAATACGATTCCCTATAAGTCAAAAAAACAGCCTTCCGCGTTAGATTTCATTCTAACCCTGAAAGGCTGTTTTTTTCTAGCTAAATATCGAAATAACTCAATTTTTCTTCTCCTTCAGAGATAACCAGCGTTCTTTCGTCATTACATTGGTATGTCCGACACGCACCTCATTCATGATCGGCACCGGTACATCCTCACATGCGTGATGATAGATGACGCCCATCTTTCTCCGGAAGATATGTCATGAAAAAGAAGATAATGCCAAATACCACAATGCTTCCTGCCAGAAGCATGAACATCTGGTTCACGCTCACGACAGAACCTCGAAACTTTGGATTACAATCCAATGTGTCTCTGATCACAGTAATCATTTCATCCGGTAAATGATTCTGCTCCATCTCTTCAAATATTCCGCGAAGCATATGATTCTTCAGTAAGGAAGTTCCATATGTGCTTGGCAGATAAGACAGTACTTGTTGCAATCCACTGCCAAAATTAGAAATCGGCATATAAGCTCCGCATAAGAATCCATAACTAACACTTACGATAGTTCCGACCGCAGAGAGCTGCCCCTGTGAAGTCAGTGGATAACAGATAATGCTTGACAGTGTAGTTCCAAATAATACCAGTAAGATTTCATCTAATATTACCCAAAGCACATCAACGGTACTCATATACCAGCCCATTTTGTACATATATCCAAAACACAGTACAAGTGCAAGTCCATTTACCATAAGCGAATTGACAACGGTAGACAAAAAGTAGCCAAGGTACAGAGTCGCTTTGTTGATCGGTGATACATTAAAATCTTTTCTTGTACCATTTGCCCTGTCCTGCACCATCGTAAGATTCACGCAGAATGTTACGGTCACACAGCTTACTGCCAGAAGCGCCGCCGTAAGCTGTGCCGCAACGGTTCCGTCAATGAGCTTATCCGAAACAGCTACCAGATCAGATATGGCTGATACAAAGGAATCCCTGTACACTTTTGCCAGAAATGTTGCATATAGCACAATCAAAATCACGGGAGTAATCAAAGAAGAGAATAGCATTCCTTTATCCTTAAAAAATAGTTTTCTGTTTCTGTTCATCAATGCCAGTACTGTTTTCATCAGTGCTCACCTCCCAGAGTTCTGCCTGTCACCGCTAGAAATACATCATCCATTCCACCTTTTACAACTTCATAATCCCGAAACACATTCTGGTGCTCTACGATCAGTTTCGTTGCTTCTAAGGTATTCTTTATTTTTAGCTGATATCCATCACGGATTTTCTTATAATTCCTGCCCAAAGTTTTGATTTCTTCTTCTGTCACACCATACACAGACATGGTATCCTGCACATATTCGCTCTTCAACTCAAATGGCGTTCCCTCTGCGACAATCCTTCCCTTGTCAAGGATTATCACATATCCGGCATTCGCAGCTTCTTCCATATAGTGTGTAGTAAGAAAAACTGTCAGATTTTCATCCACACGCAGTTTCTCAATGACATCCCAGATGCGCATTCTTGTCTGTGGATCCAGCCCTGTAGTCGGCTCATCTAAAATCAATATTTCCGGTCTGTGAAGCAGTGCCCTTGCAATATCAATCCGTCTTCTTTGTCCACCGGACAACTTTCCAACCGGTCTGTTCAGATAATCTGCAAAATCAAGTATTTCTACAAGTTCCTGCAGTCTCTTTTCAAATGCTTTTCCTGTAATCCCATAGAGTGCCGCCCTGCTTTTTAGATTTTCCCTGACGGTAAGCGGCTTATCCAGCACGCTGTCCTGAAATACTACGCCAAGCTTTTCTCCTACTGTCTTTCCCAGTCTTTCCAGGTCTGTTCCTTGTATCTGCACATTCCCACTGTCCTTATGAAGCTGGCCGCAGATAATGGAGATGGTTGTACTCTTTCCTGCTCCATTTACACCAAGAAACGCAAACAGTTCTCCCTTTTGTACCTGAAAACTGATGTCATTCACCGCTTTTATATCACCAAAGCTTTTATTCAAATGGCTGATTTTGATAATAGCATCTTCCATGTTCCAATCCCCCATCCTATTTTTTGACTTCCAGACTCCTTCTCTGTCCTCCATCTGTTATAAATAAATTATAAATGAAAAATCCATTTTATACCAGTATCATAATTTAGCAGAATGTGTTCATTGAAATAAAATGAATATCTGTAACCTATTTTTTCAGCATAGCATATTTTGACTGAATTAACAAATACGCATACCCTCACCTTGCATGTACTTTATGCTCTTTCTAGTTTCCAAACTTCTTTTCATTCTGCCGGAGGACATAATAATACATCACAAGTAAAAGTCCACCTGCCAGCACCCATGCTGCCGGACTTGCCATGCAGACACCCACATAACTCTTCTGCCTGGTTGCGAGAATCGCTACCACACCTCTTCCAATCAGTTCTGCAACTCCAGCCATCATGGGAAGCAGTCCATATCCCATTCCCTGAATTCCATTCCGGTAAACATTGACAACGGTAAGTGGAATGAAAAAAGCACCCGCACATTTCAGGTAAATATCTACTGACTGCATAATCTCGGTCAAATCCCCGGACAGGAACAGATAAGTCATATATTTTCCGACCGTCATCACCACTGCTGCCACTACCACAGAATAAATGATTCCCATAATGGTGATGGCCTTAAATCCCTGGCGAATCCTGCGTATCTTGCCGGCTCCCATGTTCTGGGCGCAATAGGTTGCCATGGTCGTTCCCATTGCCACATAAGCCTGTGTAACCACCTGTTCAATCTTGCTGGCAGCAGTAAATGCAGCTACCTGCGTGGAGCCAAGGAGGTTCAGCGCGGTCTGCACCATCATGGTTCCAATAGCAGTAATGGAATACTGAAGGGCCATAGGAAGTCCCACAGCCAGTTGATTCTTCAGCAAATAAGGATTGGGCTTCCAGTCCTCTTTATGCAGATGCAGAACCGGAACAGCCTTAATAATATAAACCAGACACAAAACCCCCGATATTCCCTGGGACACAATAGTTGCCCAGGCTGCTCCTGCTGCTCCCATATGAAATACAATAATAAATACCATATCCAGCACAATGTTGAGCATTGCAGCGAGAATCAGGAAATAAAGAGGTACTTTACTGTTTCCAAGAGCACGAAGCACACTGGAAAGCAGGTTATAAAGCATCTGCGCTCCAATTCCCGCACAAATTACCATAATATAGGCATAAGCATCCTTGAAAATATCATCCGGTGTCTGCATAAAGGTCAGCAGAGGCCTCATGCCAAGCATTCCTACAATCGTCAGAATCACAGACATGATAATGCCCAGAAGTGCTGCACTTCCTACTGTCTGTCGCATGGCTTTCATATCACCTGCCCCAAATTTCTGGGCAGTCAGTACCGTAAATCCTGCAGTCATTCCAAGCACGAATCCATTCATCAGGAACATGATTGTCCCTGTACTTCCCACAGCCGCCAGCGCCTTGGTTCCTATGAATTTTCCCACGATTACCGTATCTGCCATGCTGTAAAACTGTTGAAACACATTTCCAATAAATATAGGAAGTGTAAAACGGAAAATCATACTTGCCGGATTTCCGCTTGTCATATCTTTCTGTAATGTTTTCACGTTATATTCCTCATTCTGTATTTTTAGCATTCTTTTTATCTGTTTACTATCCGCTATTATAAAAAGAAGAAAAAGAAAAAACAATCTTTTTTTATAGTATTTACTGAAATTTCTGTGTCATTCTCTTTGACAGCTCCTCCTGTTCTCCTCTATAATGGTTGTATATGAAAAACCAAAGACGGGAGGCTCGAACATGAAACCATTCTCTTTTATCATGCAGTATATCAAACGATATAAATTCCGGTATCTGGCAGGAATTTTTACATTATTTGCCGTAGATGCCGCCAATGTATTCATTCCCAGACTGACCGGTGCCATTACTGATGGTCTGACTGCCCGGACCATAGGCTGGTCCTCGGTGAGAAATTATCTTTTTGCAATTATGCTTCTTGGGCTTACGCTTGCCATCGGACGTTTTTTATGGCGCTATTTTCTGTTCGGTACTGCCCGCATCATTGAACGTGAACTTCGCAATGATATGTTCGCTCATCTGGAAACAATGGATGTAGAATATTACAATGCTCATAAAACCGGAGACTTGATGACCCGTTTTACCAGCGATTTGAATGCCGTCCGTCTGGCGCTCGGTCCTGCGGTCATCTGTATCTTTGACTCCGTTGTTATGACGATTCTGGTTGTTTTCCAAATGATGCGCTATGTCAACGTAAAGCTGACTCTTCTGGCACTTATCCCAATGGTGATTATCTGCCTTGGCTATATGCATTACGGACGCGTATTGGACAACCTGTATACAGAACGTCAAGACAGTGTTTCTAACCTAGCTGATTTTGTGCAGGAAAGCTTCTCCGGCATCCGTGTGATTAAAGCATTTGTCCGTAAGCAGTCTGAGATTCTTTCCTTCGGCCGGAAAAATCAGGATACCATGGATAAAAGTATGAAGATTGCAAAGCTGGAAGCCATCCTGATTCCTCTTTTGGATGTCATTATCGGATTTTCCAGTCTGGCCTCCCTTCTCTATGGAGGATATCTGGCACTGATGGGTGACATTACACTGGGACGTTTTGTTGCCTTTAACCAGTATGTCAACATGCTGGTATGGCCAATGCTCGCCTGTTCCGAGGCAGCCGTCATGTTCTCACAGGGAACCGCTTCTATCCGTCGTGTCCAGGAAATTTTGGAGGCTGATACCGCTATCAAAGACAGTGACCTTGTAGAGGACCCACAGCAGTTAAGCGGACATATCCGTTTTTCCCATCTGACCTTTACCCATCAGGGAAACTCGGTTCCGGTTCTTCATGACATTAATTTAGATGTCCCTTCCGGCACAACCCTTGCAATTATCGGGCGTACGGGAAATGGAAAAACCACGTTAGTCAATCTATTGCTTCGTTTATATAACACAGATTCCGGCATGATTTATCTTGACGAGCAGGATATTAATACGGTTCCCCTGAAAACCCTGCGTGAAAATATTGCCTATGTGCCCCAAGACAATTTTCTCTTTTCCGATACTCTGAAAGCCAATATTGCATTTGGCTCCCGCTCGAAAGACTTAAACAGAGTCATCGCAGCAGCCAAATCTGCCTGTATTCACGACAATATTGCGGATTTCCCGGAAAGCTATGACACTGTAGTCGGTGAACGCGGGGTCACCTTGTCAGGAGGTCAGAAACAGCGGAGCTCCATTGCCCGTGCTTTGATGAAAAATGCACCAATTCTCATTTTAGATGATTCTCTGTCCGCAGTAGATACAGATACAGAGGAACATATTTTACATAATCTGCGGGAAGACCGAGCGGGCAAAACGACTATTTTAATTGCGCATCGTATTTCCACTGTACAGCATGCAGACCTGATTATGGTATTGGAAGATGGCGAAATGAAAGAACTTGGAAACCATACACAATTGATTCAGAAAAATGGTATTTACAAAGAAATGTTTGAAAAGCAACAACTGGAAGCTTCTATTGGGGAACAGGAGGTAGCAAGATAATGAAACGACTGATGAGTTATTTAAAACCGCACAAATGGGTCATGACACTGGCTACGATTCTGGTGCTCCTGATTATTGGAGTAGAGCTCTACCGCCCTATCCTGATTGGAAATGCCATTGACAAGTATATTAACGGCTACTACCGACCTTACGTCATCGCGAATGAATCGGCTTCTGACGCAGTATTTTGGAATGACCTCTATTTATCCCGTGATGCAGCAAAAACCGTATCCGATTCTTCTGATTTTTACCAGATATTTCTCTGGAAAAACCACTATTACATGGCAGAACATTTAACAAATGAAGAATGTACCAGCCTTCAGGAGGCAGATACCAATGCTCTGGAGACCTATGTGAAAAACGGAGCTGTTCTGCTTTCAAAGGCCGACTTGAAAATTCTCAGAGCAAATGATCTGAAGGGCATTTTCCACGCGGGAATACTCTTTCTTTTGTTGCTCTTTGCCGGATTTTTCCTCAACATGGCAGACACATGGCTCTTGCAGCGTATGGGTCAGCAGATTGTATACAAGCTGCGCGAAGAGACCTTTACCCATATACACAGCCTTTCTCTGACCTTTTTCAATAATACACCGGTGGGAAAATTAGTCACCCGTGTATCCAATGACACAGAGGCCGTGAATGAATTGTTTTCTACCATTCTCGTAAAAATGTTTAAGAATATCATAAAGATTATCGGATATGCTGTGGTGATGCTGTCTATCAATATAAAAATGGCAGGCGTGTCCTTCCTGCTCCTTCCACTGGTAGCCGCCCTGACCTTCCTGTTCCGGCATCTTTCCCACAAGGCCTACCAGATTACCAGAAATAAGATTACCGATTTGAACACCTTCTTGTCTGAGCATATTTCCGGCATGAAGCTGATTCAGATTTTTGCCCGGGAAAAAGAAAAGTATCAGGAATTCGAAAACAAATCCTTGGATTTATACCGGGCCAACTTCCGTGAAATTATGACCTTTGCCATTTTCCGTCCATCCATCTACTTTGTTTCGGTAATCGCAATGATTATTGTCATTGGAACCGGAAGCCGGTCTGTATTAAACGGCACTCTTTCCATGGGAACTTTATTCATTTTCATTACTTATATCAGTTCCTTCTTTGAGCCAATTCAGGAACTGTCCGAACAGCTCGGAACGTTACAATCATCCGTTGCCTCAGCAGAAAAGATTTTCAGTGTTCTGGACGAAAAGCCGGATATCACCTCACCTGCCCATCCTACAGAGGTACAGATTCTAGGTGAAATCGAATTCCGCCATGTATGGTTTGCATATGAAGCAGAAAATTATATTTTGAAAGATGTAAGCTTTGTCATTCACCCTGGTGAAAAGGTTGCCTTTGTAGGCGCTACGGGAGCAGGAAAATCTACTATATTAAATCTGATTGGCAGATATTTCGATATCCAGAAAGGTCAGATATTAATCGACGGTATTGATATTAAAGACATCGACTTAGATGTGCTCCGTGGTGCAATCGGTCAGGTGCAGCAAGATGTATTCATATTCACAGGGGATATCAAGAGCAATATTTCCCTGAATAACGAGAAAATATCCATGGATAAAATCAGGGAGGCAGCCCATATAAGCGGTGCAGATTCTTTCATCGAGAAGCTTCCGCAAGGATATGATGAACCGGTGACGGAACGCGGAAGCACCCTTTCTGCAGGTCAGAGACAGCTTCTCTCCTTTGCCCGTACCTTAGCCTATGACCCCCAAATTCTGGTACTGGACGAAGCAACCGCCAATATTGATACAGAAACAGAAAGCCTCATTACTCAGGCACTTGCAAGGCTGATGCAGGGACGCACCACCATCATGGTTGCCCACAGACTTTCCACCATCCAGCATGCGGATAAAATCATTGTCATGCACTATGGGGAAATCAAGGAATCCGGAACCCATCAGGAATTGCTGTCACATAATGGACTGTATAAGAACCTGTATGAATTACAGTTGATGGATTAAAACAATTCCTCCAACAAAAGGGATGAAGTTTTCACAAATTTTCATTTGCGGAAATTTCATCCCTTTCTGAAACCCTTATTATCTTCTACTGCTCAACTGCTTATTCTTCATCAATCCGCTCAATTTTAAACACATTCAGTGTATCTACATCCGGGCAGGCGAATACCGCAGTTCCTTTTTCCTGATTTGGAATTTCGCCACCATATCTTAAGATATCCACGTAAGGAAACGCAACATGCATTGCCATCGGGCAAAGCATTCCTCTTTCTGTATCAAAGTCATAAGAATCTCCAATCTTGTGTCCTCTGTGGCATCCTACTGTTCCTTTTTGGTCAATTAATGTAATTCTGATTTTAGGTCTCTTCATCGTTCAGCGCCTCCAGACAAATTTCGATTGGAATTCCTTTATACTTATCTGCATTGTCTACATTTTGTGCAATCATATTTTTGACTGTATTCATCGCCTGCTTTGTCGCTTCGATCAAACTGCTGCCATTCATAATCTTTCCGATAAATACTGCCGAGAAAATATCTCCTGTTCCCGGAAACCGTACCGGAATTTCGTCAAAATCAATTTTAAAATATTCTTTTTCTTTATAATCATACCCTATCACGCTTTTTACGGATGCGTCTTTGAGTTTGGCACTGGTAATCACAACGGATTTAGCCCCCAGTTCTCTCAATCTATCTATAATCGCATGATATTCTTCTTCTGATGCACCGTCTTCCTGATACGCTGCACCAGCAAGATATGACGCTTCTGTGTAGTTTGGCAGAATGTAATCCGCAACTCCAATCAATTTCCGCATCAGGGCAACTGTTTCTTCCGAAACACCGTTATATAATACGCCCTCATCGCCCATAATCGGGTCCGTAAAGATAATAGAACCTTTTTCAGCTCTGTCTTTGCAGAATTCCGTCAGAAGTTCCGTCTGCTCTTTTGAAATAATAAATCCTGTAGATACTGCATCAAATACAAATCCTAATTCTGCCCATACCTCTAAGGTTTTTCTCATATATTCCGATGTGTCCAGAATTTCAAATTTCCCATAATCCAATGTATTGGATACAATGGCAGTTGGCAGATTATAAGTCTCACATCCCATATGTGACAGCACTGGAATCATGGCTGATAAAGCCACTTTTCCATATCCTGCCAAATCATTGACTAATAATATTTTCTTACTCATGTTATCCCTCCGTAGATTTCCTCCTGCTTGTTTTCTTCAAATGCATTTACCCAAAATCGATATTCTAACCTTTATAGTTTATTCTGATTGAAAATTCTACGCAATGATTTTTTTCATAAACTTTATCATTTTATAAAGATTTAATATTTGTCTCCCGGCAGAATATAGGGTATACTATACTAAGTCTTACAATGGAATGGCCCCAAATGGGGACATTCCAAATTTGTCTAATCGAGGGTTTACATATGAATAAAAAAGAAGTAACTGAAATCAAGAAACAATTAACACCCAACAACTGTGCCATCACCCGTATCTGTGGCTGCTATGTAGATGGCGAGAAAGAAAAGAAGGCCTCTTTCAAGGATGCCTTTCTCTCGCTTCCGGAAGAAGAAATGTTCAAATACTTTGACATTTTCCGCAAATCTCTTTCCGGTAACATTGGAAAGAATTTATTAAATATGGAATTTCCACTTCACACAGAGGAAGAGGGTGGCTCCCAGCAGGCGCTCTTAAAGCTTCGCGACAGCCGCCTTACAGACGAGCATCTGTTGGAAGAATTCTATACCCGTGTCATTGATTCTTACAATTACGGGGAAAATTATCTCATTCTCCTGATTCATTCTGTCTATGACATTCCGGGAAAATCTACCGATGGCGCAGAAATGTTCGACGCCTCTGATGAAGTATATGATTATATTCAGTGTGTTATCTGCCCGGTAAAGCTTTCCAAACCAGCCCTCAGCTATCACGCTGACGAAAACAGCTTCCATGAACGGATCCGCGACTGGGTAGTGGAAATGCCGGATGCAGGCTTTTTGTTCCCTGCATTCAACGAACGCAGCACCGATATCCACAGTCTGCTCTACTATTCTAAGAATGCGGAAAATCTGGAAAACGGATTGACAGATAATCTGCTTGGATGTGTTCCACCGCTCACAGCCGGAAGCCAGAAAGAAACCTTCAACCTCCTCATTGAAGAAACTTTGGGCGAGGACTGCGCTTACGATGTAGTAAAGAACATTCATGAAAATTTAAACGAACTGTTAGAGCAAAACGCAGATAATCCAGAGCCATTGGAACTGGACAAATCAGAAGTCAAATATTTATTTGCCAAAAGTGGCGTAGAATCCGAAAAATTAGAAGCCTTTGACAAACAGTTTGATGCCGCAGCCGGGGAACACACCACACTTCTTGCAACAAACGTAGCAAGTGCCAAAAAATTTGAAATCAAAACAGCAGAAATTACCATTCAGGTCAGTCCGGAATTTGCCGATCTGATCGAAACAAAAGTCATCGACGGGCGCACCTGTATCGTCATCGGTGTCGATGACCATGTAGAAATCAACGGTGTAAGTGCCAAAACTGTGATTACAAACAAGGAGTAGTTATTATGAGTATTTTAAATGTAGAACATCTGACCCACGGTTTTGGTGACCGCGCCATTTTCAATGACGTTTCTTTCCGCCTGTTAAAAGGGGAGCACATCGGACTGGTGGGTGCAAACGGGGAAGGAAAATCCACCTTCTTCAGCATTGTAACCGGAAAACTTCAGCCTGACGAAGGGAAGATCGAATGGTCTAAAAATGTCCGTGCCGGTTACCTGGATCAGCACACCAAACTAACGGCAGGCATGACGATTCGTGATGTATTAAAATCCGCATTCTCATATCTGTATGAACTGGAAGAAAAAATGAACGACATCTATGCCAGTCTGGGCGATGTGTCACAAGATGAAATGGATGCCCTGATGGAGGAGGCTGGCACCATTCAGGATATGTTAAGTGCCCATGACTTCTATATCATTGATGCGAAAATTGAGGAGGTTGCCCGTGCCCTCGGAATCCTTGATTTCGGCCTTGACCGTGATGTGACGGACTTAAGCGGTGGACAGCGTACCCGTATCCTGCTGGCAAAGCTGCTTCTTGAGAAGCCGGACATTCTTCTTCTCGACGAGCCAACCAACTACCTGGATGAAGAACATATTGCATGGCTGAAACGTTATTTATTGGATTATGAAAATGCATTCATTCTCATTTCCCATGACATTCCATTTTTAAACGAAGTGGTAAATATCATTTACCACATGGAAAATCAGGAACTGAACCGCTATGTAGGAGATTACGAACATTTTCAGGAAGTTTACGCGGTAAAGAAAGCACAACTTGAAGCAGCCTACAAACGTCAGCAACAGGAAATCAATGAACTCAAGGATTTTGTAGCCAGAAACAAAGCCCGTGTTTCTACCCGTAATATGGCCATGTCCCGTCAGAAAAAGCTGGATAAAATGGATGTAATCGAGCTGGCCGCCGAACGTCCAAAACCACAATTTAACTTCAAGGTTGGCCGCACACCGGGCAGATACATCTTTGAAACACATGATTTGGTCATTGGATATGATAAGAACAAGCCGCTTTCCAGACCGCTCAATCTCTCTATGGAGCGAGGACATAAGATTGCTCTGGTCGGTGCAAACGGAATCGGTAAGACCACCCTTCTGAAGAGTATTCTGGGTCTGATTCCTGCCCTCTCCGGCTCCTGCGAGCTTGGCGAAAATCTGCAGATTGGTTACTTCGAACAAGAAGTAAAGGGCGATAATAAAACCACCTGTATCGAAGAAATCTGGCAAGAATTCCCGTCCTTCACCCAGTACGAAGTGCGTTCTGCCCTTGCCAAATGCGGTCTGACTACCAAGCATATTGAAAGCCAGGTTCGTGTATTAAGTGGTGGAGAACAGGCGAAAGTACGTCTCTGCAAACTCATCAACAAAGACACCAACATCCTGCTTTTGGACGAGCCAACCAACCATCTGGATGTAGATGCCAAAGATGAGTTAAAACGGGCACTTCTCGACTACCGTGGAAGCGTACTCCTCATCTGCCATGAACCGGAATTTTATCAGGATGTGGTATCAGAAGTCTGGGATTGCAGCAAGTGGTCTACACTGGATGCCGGATTGCTATAGAAAAGAACTATAAAATAATGTTGGGTGCAATTGCTAAACCATTATTTTCTATTAAAAAAGCTATCGGAAATTTTATCTTATCCGATAGCTTTTTATAAGCTTTAGTCTAATCCCTTCCTATGTTTATTTCCAGTATTTTTCAATCAAAGGCATAATATCCTCTCTACATAACTCAGACGCTTCCATTAACTGCTTTACCGCTTCTTCTTTCGACATTTTCAGGTTATACATAACCTTTACCGAAGCTTTCAGACCTCTGGCTAGTCCAGATTTCTCACCTTCCTCTTTTCCTTCTTCCCTGTCCCAGATTCTTTGTCTTTCTTCATCATATTCATAGATACTCATTTTCTTTGCCTCATTTCTGTATCGTGTCAGAAAATCTGCCAATATACCTTCTGCAATACATTCCGTAATTGCCCGTTCTACAGCGTCTTCTATATTCATCTCCCCTGCATACTCTCTGACTCTTGAAGTATAGATGACATAATCACTTAAAGTCTTACAGGCATTTACAATATCACTGTTATAACCAGGATTGATGTTAAGTAAGACTGCCTTTAAATTCAACCATGGTTCTTTCTCCTGAATTTCAAAGGCATCCGATAATTCCAGCACTTCCCGCTCTGCTCTTTTTTCCCTTCCATTATAGAAAATCAGAAATCTTGGAGCCGGAATCGCAATCCTTCTGCTTCCATACAGGTTACTGTTCTTCGTCATCTTCGAATACAAGTCAGACACATAGAACAAATATCGAAGTGGCAAGTTCGGACTGTATGTGGACTGGTGTTCGTATAACGATAGTCTGGAATCAATGATAAAAGAAATATCGTTGTGCATGGACAGATATATTGCATTTTCCAATGTGTTTATTTCCAGTTCATCCGGATTTGAATAATTCGTTCCGTTTACTGCATTATA
>CAJMSZ010000016.1 GCA_905216215.1 uncultured bacterium
AAAATGGAGTAAATCAGAAGATAGATAGCGAAAAACAGCGTAAAATCAACATTTTTGAGTAGATATAAATATTGTTTTAAAACATTCGTTATTTATTATCTACTTCGTACATATGGCGGATTAAATCCAAAGTCTTGCTTGAATATCCATACTCGTTGTCATAGAAGGCAATCAGTTTAAATAGTTTACTATTCAGTTCGATTCCTTCTCTTGCATCAAAAATAGAAGTGCAAGGGTCTCCAACAAAGTCTCCGGATACCACTTCATCATCTACATATTCAATGATTCCTTTCATATAGGTTTCAGAAGCTTCTTTCATCTTTTCGCAGATTTCTGAGTAACTTGTTTCTTTCTTAAGAACCACATTTAAATCCACTACAGAAACATCTGAAGTTGGTACTCTGTAAGAAATTCCGGTCATCTTTCCAAGAAGAGACGGAATAACAAGTCCTACTGCCTTTGCAGCTCCTGTGGTAGATGGAATGATATTGTTAAACACGCTTCGTCCTGTTCTCCAGTCTTTCATAGACCTTGCATCTACAACTTTCTGTTTTGCAGTTGCGGAGTGAATGGTTGACATAAGGCCCTGTTCAATTCCCCAGTTTTCTTCCAGCACACGGCAAAGAGGCGCCAGGCAGTTGGTTGTGCAGGATGCATTTGACACTACATCCATATCTGCCTCGTACTTCTCATGGTTAACCCCAAATACAAATGTCGGTGTTACTTTATCCTTGGCCGGTGCAGAAATAATAACTTTCTTAGCTCCTGCCTTAATATGATCCATGGCTTTCTCGGTTGTTGTATATGCACCGGTAGCCTCTACAATATATTCTGCTCCGCATTCCTTCCAAGGAATGTTGAGTGCCTCTGTCTCTGAATATACCGGAACCTTCTTTCCGTCAATTACAAGCCCACTTTCATATTTGTCTAGTGATTTTGGAAATCTTCCAAAGGTGGTGTCATACTTCAGCATATACACAAGATAGTCCAAATCTGCATTACGCACATTAATACCAGCGATTTCCATATCCGGCATATCCATAGCCGCTCTGATCACAACTCTTCCAATTCTTCCAAATCCACTAATTCCAACTTTAATTGCCACGTTACAATCCTCCTGAATCTCTTTTTTCTTCTCGCAGTTTCTTCATTCTCTTTTTCTTCTGCTATAGAAACAGCAAAAGAGAGTACCACATGACTCTATGATACTCCCTTCATCTTTGAAAGTAAATTAATTAAGAATTTAACGTGTTCGTTGATATATTATCAACAACTTATTTAGTGATAAACTTCATTATCTACTTTTTAATTTCTTTTTGTTTTAGCTGTCAACGTTCCATTTTCTACATCTATCAGAATTGTATCTCCACTGCTCACATCTCCAGACAAAATAAGTCTTGCGGCAAGGGTCTCCACGTGTTTCTGTAGATAACGCTTCAATGGTCTTGCACCGTACATCGGGTCATAGCCGCCTTCAATTACAAATTGCTTTGCAGCGTCTGTCAGTTCAATCTGAAGCTCTCTATCTTCCAGACGTTTATTCACATCTGCAATCAAGAGCTCTACAATAGCACCAATATTGCTCTTGGTAAGTGGCCGGAACATAATTGTCTCATCCAGACGGTTCAGGAACTCTGGTCTGAAATGAGCACGCAGCTCAGCCATAACCTGCGCTTCAGCTTCCGGCTTAATGTCCCCATTGTCGTCAATACCATCCAACAGATAAGAAGAACCAATGTTAGAGGTCATGATCAAAATGGTATTCTTAAAGTCTACTGTTCTTCCCTGAGAGTCTGTGATTCGTCCGTCATCCAATACCTGTAACAGTACGTTGAATACATCCGGATGTGCCTTCTCTACTTCATCAAACAATACCACAGAATATGGTTTCCGGCGTACTGCTTCTGTCAACTGTCCACCTTCATCATAACCTACATATCCCGGAGGCGCTCCAATCAGACGAGACACGGAGTACTTCTCCATATACTCGCTCATATCGATTCGAACCATATTGCTCTCATCATCAAACAGGCTCTGTGCAAGCGCTTTGGCAAGCTCGGTCTTACCTACACCTGTTGGTCCGAGGAACAGGAAAGAACCGATTGGCTTTGTCGGATCTTTAATACCAGCTTTAGAACGGATAATCGCTTCTGTCACTTTCTGTACACTTTCATCCTGTCCTACTACACGTTTGTGCAGTTCTTTGTCCAGATTCAAAGTTTTGCTTCGTTCACTCTCATTTAATTTGGCAACCGGAATGCCAGTCCATCTGGAAACGATTTTTGCAATTTCATCCTCTGTCACTGCTTCATGCACCAGGGACAAATCCTTGTTCTTTATCTGTTCTTCTTCATCTTCCAACTGCTTCTGGAGCTGTGGCAGACGGCCATACTGCAATTCTGCAGCTTTATTCAAATCATACTGCTGTTTTGCAATCTGAATTTCCTGGTTAACCTGTTCAATCTGCTCACGAATCTTCTGCACAGATTCTACTGCACGTTTTTCATTGTCCCACTGGGCTTTCTTCTTGGCAAACTCTTCCCTGTGTTCTGCCAAATCCTGTTGCAGATGCTCCAGTCTTTCTTTACTCAGTCGGTCATCTTCTTTCTTAAGAGCAGTCTCTTCAATCTCAAGCTGTGTTACCTTCCTGCGAAGTTCGTCCAACTCTGTCGGCATTGAATCCAGTTCTGTCTTAATCAGGGCACAGGCTTCATCTACCAGGTCAATTGCTTTATCCGGTAGAAAACGGTCTGAAATATAACGATGTGAAAGAGTAGCTGCCGCTACAAGGGCACCATCTGTAATCTTAACACCGTGATATACTTCATAACGTTCCTTCAATCCACGCAGAATGGAAATGGCATCTTCCACAGACGGTTCATCTACCATAACCGGCTGGAAACGACGTTCAAGAGCCGCATCTTTCTCAATGTACTGACGATACTCATCCAATGTAGTAGCACCGATACAATGCAGTTCTCCACGGGCAAGCATTGGTTTTAACATATTGCCTGCATCCATGGAGCCTTCCGTCTTACCTGCTCCTACGATAGTATGCAGTTCATCAATGAAAAGAATAATCTTTCCTTCGCTATTTTTTACTTCCTCCAAAACTGCTTTCAGACGTTCCTCAAATTCACCACGATACTTTGCTCCGGCTACCAGCGCACCCATATCCAGTGCAAATACTTTTTTATCCTTCAGTCCCTCTGGCACATCACCGGCTACGATACGCTGAGCCAGTCCTTCAACGGCTGCCGTCTTACCAACACCAGGTTTCCCAATCAGGACCGGATTATTCTTGGTCTTACGTGACAAAATCCGAATCACATTGCGAATTTCAGCATCCCGTCCGATAACCGGGTCCAGCTTCTGTTCTCTTGCGCGCTGTACCAAATCCTGCCCGTATTTATTCAATGTATCATAAGTAGCTTCGGGATTATCACTGGTAACTCTCTGATTACCACGTACCGTAGAAAGTGCCTGTAAGAAACTTTCTCTTGTAATCCCCATCTCTTTCAGCAAGACTTTCATCTCTCTGCTGGCATATTTCAGAAGTGCAAGGAAAAGATGTTCCACAGAAACATACTCATCTCCCATCTGCTTTGCTTCGTCTTCTGCATGAATCAGAACATTGTTCAAATCTTGTCCAATGTAGAGCTGACCACCTTGAACCTTCGGGCGCTTATTGATTGCTTCCTCCACCCGGTTCATGACATATTCTTTCGACATTTCCATTTTCTCAAGCAGCTTTAAAATCAAACTGTCATCTATGGTTATCAATGCGTCAAATAAATGTTCCTGTTCTATTTCCTGGTTTCCATAGTCCGATGCAATCTTCTCACACTTCTGGACTGCTTCCATAGAACTTCTTGTAAATTTGCTAAGATTCATAAACTACGCCTCCTATCTATCTAAATCACATGAAATAACATTTGTTTTCTTGTTCTATTAGGAATATAACACAAAAGATTAGCACTCGTCAAGCATGAGTGCTAATCTTTTTTATAAACATTCTATAAACTTTTTTCTTTTCATCCGGCTTACATCTGAATCCACCCGAATGCATTTGCTACGGAACTGATAAATATAATCGCAGCAAAGATCGGACACAAATATTGAATCATAAAATTAAAAATTCTTTTTCTGCGGAAAGTCCCGCCTTCCAAAATCATCTCTTCTTCAATCTTCTTCACACCAATAACTCTCGCCACTAACAGACAGATTGCAATAGCCGCAATTGGCATCATAACAGAATTGGTAAGGAAATCAAAGAAATCCAGGAACTGCATTCCTATAATCCGAATATCTGCAAGTGGTCCATATCCCAGCGAAGAGAGACTGCCAAGTGTAATCATAATCACAGCCACGATAATGGTCGATTTCTTTCTGCCCCATTTCAGTTCATCCTGAAAAGTAGATACTGCACTTTCTGTCAGCGCAATGGAACTGGTCACTGCAGCACACAACACAAGCACAAAGAACAAAATTCCAACCACTGTTCCAAGTCCCATACTCTCAAATACCTTCGGTATAGTAATAAACATCAGCGCAGGGCCTGCCTGCAGTGTTTCTGCATCTCCACCGGAAAAAGCAAATACAGCCGGTATAATCATAAGTCCTGCCATAACCGCGATTGCCGTATCAAATATCTCCACATTTTTCGTTGACTCTTCAATGGACACATCTTTCTTCATATAAGAGCCAAAAGTAATAAGAATTCCCATGGCAATGGAAAGAGAATAGAACATCTGTCCCATTGCTGAAACCACCGTCATCCATGAAAAATGCTTTACATTCGGAACCAGAAAATATTTCACACCTTCCAGTGCTCCCGGTCTGGTAACAGAATAGACAGAAATAATCACAGATAAAACAACCAATACAGGCATCATGACCTTGGAAACACGTTCTACACCATTTTCCACTCCTGCATAAATAATAAGCACCGTAAATAAGGTAAATGCAATAAAACAAAGTTCTGTAGATGTTCCATTTGAAATAAAGCTTCCAAAATAGCCATCCGAAGCAAGTTTTTCCCCATTTCCACGAATATATTCTACAAGATACTTAATAACCCATCCTCCGATTACCGAATAATAAGGTACTATCAAGATAGGAATAATTGCATTGATCCAGCCACCGGCGGACAGCCATTTTGATTTTCCAAAGGAGACGAATGCTCCTACCGGACTTTTTCTTGTCATACGGCCAAGTGCGGTTTCTGCTACAATCATGGTGTATCCAAAAGTTAATGCAAGCACAATATAAATCAGGAGAAAAATTCCTCCACCATATTTTGCGGCAAGATACGGAAAACGCCATATATTTCCCAATCCTACCGAAGCTCCTGCTGCTGATAAAACAAATCCCAGCTTTCCAGAGAACATACTTCTCTTTTCATGTTGTTTTTTCATCATTTTCTCTCTTTCCTGCCCCAAATTTTCTCCATTAGCGGGCATTTTCTTTTAGTACTGTCTCAATCGCTCTCATACTGATTGGTTTAGAAATATATCCTGTCATTCCTGCTTCGCGACACTTTCTTCGGTCACTTGCAAAGGTATTCGCAGTCATTGCAAAAATAGGAATATCACTGTCCTCTTTCTGACTTTCACGAATCCGTCTGGTTGCTTCCAGTCCATCCATAACCGGCATCTGCATATCCATGAAAATAGCGAAATAGTAGCCTGCTTCCGAAGCTTCAAATTTATCTACACTAATTTTCCCGTTCTCTGCCCATTCCACTGTAAAACCAATACTCTGTAAAAGTTCGATGGCAATTTCGGCATTCAGTGCATTATCTTCTACCAGAAGAGCACGTTTGCCCATATACTCTGCTTCGTTCCTATCCCCATCCTGCTTCGGGTGAAGCACCTGCTCCCGTTGTTCATCGGAAGCAGATGGCAGAGGAACTTCAACTACAAATGTGGAGCCTTTTCCAGGCTCACTTTCAATAGATAAACTTCCATGCATCAACTCTGTGAATCCTTTCACCACAGACATTCCAAGTCCAGTTCCTTCCGTCTTGGAAATGCGGCTGTCTTCAGCACGTGAGTAATCTTCACAAATATGTTCTATGAATTCTTCCGTCATTCCAATTCCATTATCCGTACACCGGAAGCGATATCGATTTTCTGAAACACAATCCATAGAAATATCAATCTGTCCACCACCCGGTGTATATTTAATCGCGTTCGATACAATATTAATGATAATCTGACTCAGACGATTGGTGTCTCCGATTACAACACAATTCTCCATTTCACAATGAATACTTATCTTCTGTGCCTTCTTATCAGCAAGTGGCCGCAAAATATTCACACTGTTTACCAGACAGGACTTCAGAGAAAATGGTTTTTGTAACAGCTCAATATGACCATACTCCAACTGATTCACATCCAGAATGGAATTAACCAGCATCAGCAGATAACTTCCTTCTGACTGTATGCTGTCCAAAGCATTCTCCAATTTAAGCGAATCCTTCTGATACTTCTGTGCCACCTGAGTCATACCAAGTACCACATTCAGTGGAGTCCGGATATCATGACTCATCTTGGAAAAAAAGTTCTGTTTGGATTCATTTGCCTCCTCTGCCTCGCGAAGTGCAACAGCAAGCTCTTCTGAGATTTTCTGCTGTTTTCTTCCGCTCTGAACCTGCATAAAATACAAGACAATGAAAAATCCTGCAAGAAAGAAACTGATAATAATCATAATCAAAATCGATGGATGCGTATATAAATATCTGGCCACAGATGGTGTAACTGTTCTTTCCAGATATTTCTGTACATCATCCGTTCCTCTCTGTTCCGCAACAACAGATAAAGTCTTTTCCCAGAGTCCATAGAACAGAACATTATCCTGTGCACTCACGCCCATGCGAAGTTCCAGGAAAGCTCCGGGTACAATTTCTGCCCGCAGACGGTTTCTGGCATCATCCTGCACCATTCTCTGTGCAGTATAAGTCATCAGAAGCGCGCCGTCCACCCCACCATCCAAGACAAGCTGTACACATTTCTCCAGACTGTCCACCACAATCACTTCTGCATCCGGCCAGGCACCGGCAATGATTTTCCGAATTGGAATACTCTCATCCATAATGGCTATCTTCTGCGCCCTGCCCGAACCACCTGTCTTATACAACATGGATGCCGTTGTTTTCAGATAAGAAGACGTCAGCTTGTACTTTCCTTCTCTTTCGTCCTCGTAACAGCCGTCCATGTCCATCCAGATATCCACAGCTCCCTCGGCAATTACATCTTCATATTCTTCCTTCGAAGAAGCAGGTAGAATCTCATAATCCAGCCCCAGTCTGGAAACAACTTCTTTAAAAATATCTACAGCAATCCCTTTGGGCTCTCCATCCTCATACCAGGAATATGGGGTCAGCTCCGGATTCATCACTGCACGTACCACTGTCTGACTCATCCGCATTGCATCCAGAAAGCTCTGCTCCTCCTCCGTATAATCCGTACTTTTGCTGGAGATACCATAATATTGATTAAACAAATCTGCCCTCCAGGTAGGTCTGTCCACATTCATAATATCAATCGCATAATCAATCTCATCCATCAATGCCTGATTTTCTTTTCGGGCCATAAGATAATAAGGCGTCTGTTCCAACTCCTCCACTACTCTTTCATCTTCCGGTGTACTGATATAACTGTTAACAAGGGCATCTACCTCTCCAGTAATCAAGGCATTCGTCAGCTCTTCCGGTGTATCATAATAAAGCAGTGCATAGGAAAACCCCTTAGATTTGGCAAATTCTTCAAACTTTCCATTATAGGTGTGCCGCTCCAAAAGACCAATACGAAGTCCATTATAAGTATCATATTCTCCCGCTACAACTTTCGTATTTCCCACCTTCACCGTCATACAGGTCATTGCTGTAATCGATGGATGTCGGGAAAAAATAAACTCTTCCTCCCGTTCCGTTGTCCGTTTTGCTGCTGTATAAATATCCAGCTCACCATTTCTAAGCATTTCTACACATTCGGCAGCACTTTTATCGTAGCCCACATAAGAAAACGTGCATTGAAGGTAATTTGCAATGGTCTGCATCATCTCATACCCATATCCCGAACGTTCTCCATCTTCATCCTGCATATTGAAACAATCATACGGGAAAAAGGCGACTTTGTAGTTTGGCGTTTCCTTATTCGGCACATCTGCTGCATATACCGTTCCCACAGAATTCAGGGAAATAATTATCATCAATAAAAAAGCTATAAATTTCTTCATACGGCAAATCCCCTTCATCAAAAAGACAATAGTCTGTTTTTATCTTATAATGGGAACTTTTCATTGTCAATTTGTGATTCCGAAAAAGTTACAGATATTTGCATTTTTACTTTTTTTATTTCTTTTAATGTTTTTAAAGTAAATGGCGAAATGGACGAACAAAAATCCGAAGTACACTGTAAAACATCTGTTTCTTCTGATTCAAAATCTTTTTCTCATATAAGCTTCCTTCTTTTTCCTGCCCGTCAGACTGAATCTCTTTACTCTTTTCCATATATATATTCTCTGTAGCACGTATCTGCTCATTTAATTCCGGGCTTTCAATCACCAGCATAAGCTCTGTATCCAGGTAAGTACTGCGCATATCTAGATTGTAAGAACCCACTATGGAAATATCATCATCCACCAGAACTGCTTTGCTATGTACCGCATGTTCATTCATCAGTTCATATGCCGTTACACCTGTATCCAGAATTTTCTGTTTCTGATTCAGATAATCTGTACATCCCCATGGATTCGAACCTTTTTCCACAGCATTTAGAATCACTTTTGTATCTGCCTTTTGTGAAATTGTTTCCAGTACGCCATACATATAAGTATTACAAATAACATATGGCGTCTGGATGATCACTTCTTCTCCCTGCAAAGCCATAGTCTCAATTGCCTGAAGCACCTGTGGATTCTTTCTTCCAGCCTGAGTTCCATTATCAACCAGAGTAATCTTATCTACTGCAAAAGTGTCTGCTTCCCAACTGTCGTAATTTTCTATATCCGTATACTTCTTTTTCAAAGCATCATATTTTTCCGCTAACTCATCATACTGTTCCGCATAATATTCCTGACCATGGTGACTTTTCTTCTTTGACACATGATCTTCATTCCAGATTCTCTGAAAATAATCCTCCAACTGTAGAAGAGAATCGGATTCTCCGCATGATGTGTCATACATCAGAATATCCCGGTCCGCATTAATCCCAGTCTTCTTATCTCCCAGAAAAATATCGTTGGTATTTCGTCCTCCAAGCAGATACATCCGGTCATCCACGATCAGGTATTTATCATGCATACGATAGTTCAATCGGAACATATTCATAAGGGTAATCGGATTATAAATCCTGACTTCCACATTCTCCTGTGCCACAAGCGCCTGAAAGAGCTTGCTTCCATCCAGAAACAGTTTCTGATAAATTCCATCAATCAAAAGCTGTACCTGTACCCCTCTGTCTGCCGCATGATAAAGTGCCGCCAGTATCCCGCTTCCGCTGTCATCTGCCCGCAAATCGAACGTAGCTAATACAATACGCTCTTTTGCGTTTCCAATCATGCGAAGCCGCCAAATAAGAGCTTCTTCATTATCATCAATACAATAGATGCGCTCACTATTCTCTGTCACTTCCGCATGGTCTTTCTGTACTTCTCTTATATTTTCTCCCATCTGACTTACTTCTCTTGCATACTCCGAAGTCGGATGTTTGTAGAGACACGGGAACAATACATTTGCTATGAAAAGAGCTGCCAGAAGCAGCCCTATGATTATCGTTAATCGTTTTATAAATTTTTTCATGAATTCCTTCTTACCATACATGCAGCATACGCAGCACTGCAGCAGCTACAATAAAAACAAGAATCGTAAGAGTTGCATTCTTTGGCTTGCGCAGTTTAAAATTCGTAATGAATAACAGCCCAACTGCAAGCACAAGTACATGGAGTGCCAGGAAAAATTCCTTTCCTATAAATGACTTCAGGGCAAACATAATCGGAAGAGCAATTGACATAGAAGTAATCGGAAGTCCCTGATAATATTCCCTCTTTTCTTCTGTCTCACTCTGTCTTACTTCTTCCGTCACATTGAACCAGGCAAGGCGGATAAGTCCTGCAAGCACATAAAACATCAGAATAACAATTCCTATACGCCCCCGCATCCCCATACAATAGCACAAAATCGCCGGACTGACACCGAAGCAGATTACATCTGACAATGAATCAATCTGAATTCCATACTTCTTCTCCACCTCTGTACGGTTCTTCTTGGTTCTTGCAATCTTTCCATCAAACATATCGCACAATCCAGAAATGGCAAGACAAACTACTGCATATTTAATCTGTCCATTTACCGATAACATCATACCACCAATCGACACCATGAGACTAACATAAGTAAGAATCACAGTATAATCATATACACCTAACATTTTTTCACCTCTTTTTCCTTCCAATAGTAAAATTAGCAACAACTGTAAATAATGCACTTATCAAAAGTTCCGTGTAATAACCAAGTCCACGGCTTAATATCATTCCAGGAAGTAATAACTGTTCTCCAAAAATCGGAAGAAAGATAATCAAAAACAGTTTCTCACTGATTCCCATTCCTCCCGGAAGCGGAAGCATATCCACAGACACCGAAATACTTCCCTGTAACAAAGCAATTACTCCGGCTGAATACTCTGACAGTCCAAATGCCCGATAGACAAACCAGGTGCCTGTAAAAAGCGCAAACCTTTGAAACACTGTAATTGCAAATACCTCTATCAAAACACGTACATGTTCTTTTAAGTATACTGCAGTCGCTCTATACTGATCCATGGATGCATTCAGTTTCTCCAGTCTTGAACTTTTTCGTTTCATGAGATGCAGCTTTTCCAGAATTGCAAGTCCTTTAACCAGAATTGTTCTCGCCAGATCCGGGTGAAACACCAGCACCAACATAGCCGTTACACAGAATACATTCAATGCCGTTCCCAGATAAAATACATAACGTACATCATAGAGATAAGTATGTATAAATCCCTGACCAAACACAGTCAGAAGAACACCAATAGCCACCAAAACCAACTTATAGGTTATTGTAACAATCATCAAAACCAATGTCGATACCGGAATGGGAATCTTCTCTTTCTTCATATAATATATCTGGGCCGGCTGTCCTCCTGTCGCTGATGGAGTGATGCAACTAAAGAAAAAGCCCACAGAAGAAAACAGAAAACAAGTTCTTTTCTTTAACTTGATTCCAAGTGTATGCATCATATAGTAAATAATAATGGATTCTCCCCAGATAAATATCACTACACAGATAACTGCAGCCACAATCCACACAGGATTCACCGTCTTTAAAATATCCGCAATCTCCCCTAAATCTTCCCCGTGAAAGACACCATAAAGAGTTCCACCAAATACCAGAATCAAAAAGACAATATTGAATACAAACTTCTTTTTGTTTTCCATAGATTCACCTTCTAAGATTCAAATCATCGTTAATATTGTCACATGTTCGTATATTCTATCACACTTTTTCTCTAAAGTACATTTATTTTTATTAATATGTCCTGTTCGTTTTCACTTTTTCTTTTCTTTGCTTATCACCCAGGATAATGTTTGTTATCACAGCCGTCAGGATAATGACTGCTCCGGCAAGGGCGAAGCGCCCTATCCTTTCCCCATAAAACAAAAATACCCAGACTGGATTAAGTATCGCCTCCATAAGACCTATCAGAGAAGCATTTACCGGACTGGTCATCCTGCTTCCTTTGGAAAAGAACACATAAGCGAGCCCAACCTGAAAAATTCCCAGCGCCAGAAGTGCAAGAAGCGCCGTTCTATTTAATAAGAACACACCCTTCATAAACGGAAGGGCAATGATGAAAGACAAACAAAACGCTATCATACTCGCGTCCTCACTACTTGACTCTGGAAGGGAATTGAGAAAGTAAACTCCCGAAAAGCAAATGCCTGCACAGATTGCCAAAAGATTTCCCATCATTCTTCCGCCATCCAACTGGTCAAAGAAAAATAAAATCATCCCTAAAAATGCCATCACTACGACCAGACACTGATATTTTTCCGGCTTTTTTCTCTGATAAATGCAATCCCATATCAGAACAAAAATCGGTGCCGTATATTGTAATACAATGGCATTGGCGGCTGTAGTAAGCTTATTTGCAATTACATAGAGCAAATTGGTAAATACCAGACACATGGCCGCAGCAATTATCTTTTTATTTACTTTCACCTTAATTCTTCTTTTGCAAATCCAGAAAAATAATAATGCAATCAAAGACCTTGCGCCATTGATCATCATCGCATTTCCGGGAATATATTTGATTAATATTCCCCCTGTTGACCATAAAAGGGCGGTCAGAAGTATGTATAAATTCCCCTTATTCTCCCTGCTCATATGCAGTCCTCCACTTTTCTCACAATTACTACTCATCTTACCACATTTTGAAAGAATAGACAATCATAACCGTAATCACTCGCTGCATATAAAAGGGACAAACCCCCTTTTTCAGGCTGTCTGTCCCTTTACTATACTGTAAAATTATTAAGATATTATTACTATTCCATTATATCTTTTCTTAAGATTTTATGGATACGTTCTTCATTCAGTCCACGAATCACTTCTGCTGCCATATTAATTGCGGCATCAATATCTTCCATTGCGCAGAAATTATAATGTGTGTGAACATAACGGGATGGAATCCCAAGAACAAGTACAGGCACAGCCTTGCTCTCCAGACTGATTTTTCCGGCATTTGTTCCACCGCCTCTTCTGACTGCATCCTGATACTTGATTCCCTTTTCATCTCCAATCTCATGTGCATATTCTGCAAATACAGGATTAGAAATATAGCTTACGTCCATGCGTCGAATCTGAACACCTTTCTTTAATGCTCCTTGAGAAAATGTCTCTCCATAATAGAAATCATCTGCTGGAGAACCCTCAAATACAATTGCAAGGTCTGGTTTTACAATCTGTGAAGTCACAGTTGCTCCACGGGTTCCTACTTCTTCCTGTGCAGCAAAACCACCAACTACATCTACTGCCAGATCTTTGTCATTTGCAAGCGCTTTCATTGTTTCGATAATACAGGTGCATCCCAGTCTGTTGTCAAACGCTTTTCCATAGCAGATTTTCTGTTCTTCGTGATATTCGAAAGTTACATCCGGCATGATCGGATCTCCCGGATGAATTCCGTAGACTTCCAATACTTCTGCTTTGCTGCTTGCTCCTACATCCACTGCCAGATCTTCAATGTCAAGGTCGCATCCTCTTTCATTTGCTTTCAAGAAATGAACCGGCTTAGAAGTAACAATTCCCTTAATTTTCTTACCTTTATTGTTTCTTACGATCACAGAATGTGCAGGAATGTTTGTTAAATGAATTCCACCAAGAGCCACAATATTCAGCAAACCATTATCGCGAATACTCTGCACCATAAATCCACATTCATCTGTATGTGCATCCAGAAGAATCACTGGCTTCTTTCCTGAAAAGTCTTTTCTCTTCATATATACGTTGCACATTGCATCATTGGAGACGTCAAATCCTTCTGTAAATTTTTTAATCACTTTACAAACTTCTTCTTCAAATCCACTTGGTCCAAAGGCATTTGTAATCTCTTCAATCAGTTTAATGTCTGCCATTTTCTTTTCCTCCGTATTATCCTTTTAGTAAACAATGAAAGAATGCGCCACCACAATATCATGGTAATTGTCTGATTCTACGCAGTTTGTACGTTCATCTACCGCATGTACTCCCGGGAAGAATGACATTGTATACGCTTTCTTCAAATCTTTGTAATTGGCAAGATATGTAAATTTATCCGGCATTTCTATTTTACCACACGAAAAATCTTTTGAAAGAGCTTCTTTCGTTTTTTCTTTTAATTCTTCAATTACCGTCTGAGGATCCTTATTGATGGTAGAACCTCCTTCTCCTGATTTGGTGGCAACCGTAGTGATGGACGGCACCATGTCCCGGGCTAATTTGCAGATTCCTTCATCGCCTGACAGGAACAGAACCGGTACTCCCATCATCCCTGCGGTATAGCTGTTCAGCATAAATTCACTCATCGTTTTTCCATTCAAGGTAATATAATTTGTGTTACCTGTAGAAGTATGGCAAAGCGGACTTTCCGGGCTTCCTGCCGGTGAATGATATCCTACATAAAGTACACCATCAAAAGATTCATCCAGTCCAAACATCATGTTATATGGATGACCACTCTTCCCTCTGATTAAAGTAACTCCTTTGGGCATCTGCATGACATCAATATTTGTGGCATCACCGTGTCCGTCTTTTACTACAATCTCTGTTGCGCCTGCTTCCAGTGCTGCCTCACAAACTGCCACCACTTCTTCTGTCATTCTCTTCGCGAATGCCTGATAGCAGCTTTCCGTCTTATGTGTCTCTGCGCTTAAAGTCGTTCCTGTGCAGCCTTCAATATCTGCACTGATAAACAGTTTCATGTGATTTCCTCCTACTCGTATCATATACTGGATGTGTAAGAAACACATCTTTCTCTTCTATACATAATAGCACAAATGCAGAAGAGAATCACTTCCCTTCTGCACTTTTTTATTTCTTCTGTTCACTGTACAAGTGACAATATACCTCATGTCCCGGTGCAATCTCCACTCTTTCAGGAGCCTTTTCCTTACAGATACCCATACATTTTGGACATCTTGTGTGGAACTTGCATCCTGTTGGTGGATTCAGTGCTGAAGGAATATTTCCTTCCAATATGATTCTTTCTTTCTTTGCTGTAGGGTCCGGAATCGGAACAGCAGAAAGAAGCGCCTGTGTATATGGATGACATGGATTCTTGTACAGCTCTTTCTTATCTGCCACTTCCACGAAATTTCCAAGATACATAACACCGACTCTGTCGCTGATGTGCTCTACAACACTCAAATCATGGGCTACAAAAATATAAGTCAGATTGTATTCTTTTTTTAATTTATTCATCAGGTTCAGAACCTGTGACTGAATCGAAACATCAAGAGCGGACACTGGCTCATCAGCAATAACCAACTTCGGCTGTACAGCAAGCGCTCTTGCAATTCCGATACGCTGTCTCTGTCCACCACTGAACTCATGGGGATAACGGTTTACATGATAAACATCCAGACCAACCTTCTGAACCAAGTCAATAACCTTTGCATCAATCTCTTCTTTTGTTTTTGCAAGACCGTGAATCTTGAGTGGCTCTGCAATAATATCATGAACAGACATTCTTGGATTCAGTGATGCATATGGGTCCTGGAATACCATCTGCATTCCTTTACGGATTGGACGCATCTCTTTATTGTTCAGCTTTGCGATTTCCTTTCCATCAAATACAATGCTTCCATCTGTTGGTTCAATCAGTTTACAGATTGCTTTTCCCAATGTAGACTTTCCACATCCGGATTCACCAACGATACCGAATACCTCTCCTTCATGAATCTCAAGGTCAACACCATCAACGGCTTTTACGTAAGATGGTTTCTGAAAGAGTCCATTATTCACTGGATAATACACTTTTACACCTTCGGCTTTTAACAAAATATTATCCGACATCCTAATTTCCTCCTTTCATATTTTCACATCTCCAGCATTTGCTCTGATGTCCGTTTCCAAGGTCGAAGAAGCCTGGTTCTTCTTCCCGGCAACGTTCTGTTGCATATTTACAACGAGGAGCAAACTTACATCCCTTTGGCATATATTTCGGATTTGGTACATTTCCCGGAATAGAATCCAGTTCATCTACCTCTACTCCCATCTTAGGAATCGATGCCAAAAGGCCTTCTGTATACGGATGGCTTGGATTTGCAAACAAATCATATACATTTGCTTTTTCAACTACACGTCCGCAATACATAACCACCACGTCATCACAGATTTCTGCAACAACCCCAAGGTCATGTGTAATAAACAAAATAGATGTTCCAATATCACTTTTCAGACGATTCATCAAATCCAGAATCTGTGCCTGAATGGTAACATCCAAAGCTGTTGTCGGTTCGTCTGCAATCAAAATCTTTGGATTACATACCAGAGCCATAGCAATCATAACACGCTGTCTCTGTCCGCCGGAAAGCTGGAACGGATATTCATCAACCATTTTTTCCACGCGTGGAAGTCCGGTCTTTTTCAGAATACCAATGGTCATTTTCCTTGCTTCATCCTTGGAAACCTTCTGATGAAGTAAAATATTCTCCATAATCTGATCCCCAATCTTCATTACCGGGTTCAGACTGGTCATAGGCTCCTGAAAGATCATTGAGATATCGCGTCCTCGCATCTCTCTTCTTTCTTCGTCCGAACATTTTAAAAGGTCTTTCCCTTCTAAAAGGATTTCACCTTCTACAACTTTCCCTGTTGTTCCCATTAAAAGACCCATAACAGAAAGTGCGGTAACGCTCTTTCCACTTCCGGATTCTCCTACGATTCCTAATGTGGAACCTTTTTTTAATTCCATATCCACACCATCTACTGATTTAATCGTTCCATTATCAGTAAAGAAATAGGTATGCATATTTTTAACTTCTAAAATATTATTATTTTCCATATACTCCCTCTTCTCTATTCTGATAATTTTGGATCTAAGGCATCACGAAGACCATCGCCTAATAAGTTAAAGCTTAATACGGTCAGGAAAATTGCAAGACCCGGGAAGAATGTGATGTGCCAATTGCTCATCATGTAGTTTCTTCCGTTGCTTAACAACAATCCCCATTCTGGTGTTGGAGGCTGTGCACCCATTCCCAGGAAACTAAGACCTGATGCTGTCAAAATGGAGTTACCAATTGACATTGTATACTGTACGATAATATTTGGAATTGCTCCAGGCAAAATGTGCTGGAACAAAATTCTGGCATCACTTGCTCCCAGACTCTTTGCTGCCTGAACAAATACACTCCCCTTTAACGATAAGGTCGCACTTCGTACCAGTCTGGCAAATGTCGGGGTACTGAATACCGCAACTGCGATTACTACATTTCCAAGACCGCTTCCCAGAATTGCTACGATAGCAATTGCAAGAATCAGACCAGGGAATGCAAAAAGCACGTCACAGATTCTCATGATAAAGGAGTCCAGAATTCCTCCGTAGTAACCGGCTAGAAGTCCAAGAATGGTGCCGCACACTGCTCCGATTGTTACGGAAAACAGACCTACAGCCAAAGAGATTCTTGTACCACAGATTACACGCGAGAACAGGTCTCGTCCAAATTCATCTGTTCCAAACCAATGTGCAGAAGTCGGGCTCTGCATAATGGCACTATAGTCATATTCATTAATTCCATATGGTGCTATCTTATAACTGATAAAAGATAAAATCACCAAAAAAAGGATAAAACCTAAAGCAATAATTGCTGTTTTCTGCTTCTTAAATTTCCTTACAAATTCTTTAAAGGGAGTCTTAATATCGTCTTTTTCCGTTTTTGCTGCTGTATCTACTGCTGCTTTTTTCGCCATTTTCTTATCCTCCCTTCCTAACTTAACTGAATTTCCGGATTTAACATCGCATAAAGGATATCAACCAGCAAATTAATTACAATAAAGTGCAAAGAGAAAATAAGGATGAGTGACTGAATTGCCGGATAATCACGGTAATTTACAGACTCAATCAATAAACTTCCCAATCCCGGATAAGCAAATACACTCTCTGTGATAACCGAACCTCCGAGAAGGAATCCGAACTGTAAACCAATTACAGTTACCACGGAAATCATGGAATTACGGAATGCATGCTTCCATACTACTATTTTTTCTTTAATACCTTTCGCACGTGCTGTACGAATATAATCTTCTTTTAATACTTCAATTAAAGAAGAACGTGTAAAACGTGCTACAACCGCAGCCACGCTTGTTCCCAGTGTAATTGCAGGAAGTACCAGACTCTTCAATGAATCTGCTCCCGTTGTCGGGAACCACTTCAAGTTTACACCAAATACAATGATAAGCATAAACCCTATCCAGAACGAAGGCAGCGAGATACCGGATACCGCTAACGTCATACCTGTATAATCCTGCCATTTGCTTCGATTCTTTCCTGACCATACACCCAACAAAATTCCAACGATAGAGCTCCACAGCAGGCTGACAAGTGTCAATTTAACTGTATTTGCGTATCTGTTGGAAATTTCTGTAGTAACCGGTCTTTTTGTTCGAAGTGATGTTCCAAGGTCTCCTTTAAAAAGACCTGTAACATAATTAACATATTGTGTTGGAATTGATTCGTTTAACCCTAACTCTTCGCGGATAACTTCAATATCTTCCTGAGTTGCCTGGGCCCCTGCAACCATTTGTGCAGGGTCCCCAGGAATCATTCTTACAAAAAAGAATACAAAAGTTACCACGATAATCAGTGTAGGAATTACTTCAACAATTCTTTTTGTGATGTATCTTAGCATTTCCAATCACCTTTCAACGGCTGATATTCTTTATTTTGCCATTCTGGCATTTCTGATCCACAGACCACCATCCGGCATGTTACCTACATTAATAATGTTCTTGTTATTTGCCCATGTGTTACTGTCGAATGCAAGGCAAACCATTGGAGATTCATCCCAGATAATGTTCTGAATCTTTTCATAAGCTTCTGCTCTCTTATCTGAATCTGCTGTTCCAAGAGCATCATAAAGAAGAGAGTCTACTTCTTTGTTTTCATAGTAGCAGATATTGTAACTCATTGGCGGCTCTGACTCAATTGCAACAAGTGGACGAATACCCCAGTCAGCATCTCCTGTTGATGGTGACCATCCAATTGTGTACATATCCACTTCTGCATCAGCACCTGCGTCTGTGCAGCTTGCTACTTTTTCCTGAAGGATGGCATTTTCCATACCATTTAACTGAAGATCGATTCCGACCTGCTCTAACTGCTGTTTCAGGAATTCTGCCTGTTTCTGGTTTCCTGTTGTAGAAGCATACATAAGTGTTGTTGTAAATCCATCCGGATATCCTGCATCTGCTAACAGTTCTTTTGCTTTTTCAATGTTATACTTGTATACGTCATTGGCAACATGGAACTGTACGTTTGTACCAATGATAGAGTCTGCCGGTGTTGCAAGACCATTCTTAACAACTGCACAATATGCGTCTTTATCGATTGCATAGTTAATTGCCTGACGTACTCTCACATCATTGAATGGAGCTTTCTGGTTGTTCATGAATAAGTAACGAACAACGATACTTTCGTCACTTTCTACATTAAGGTTAGAATCCTGTGACAGTGCTTCAAAGTTTTCACTTGGTACCGGCCAGATTAAATCTGCTTCGCCAGACTGAAGCATAGCTACACGTGTTGCAGATTCAGCTACCGGTTTGAATGTAATTGTCTTGAATCCGGCATCAGATTCTGCAAGTGGTGTTCCACCACAGATATCTTTGTCATATCCCCACCAGTCTTTGTTAAGTTCCAGTGTAAGGTGTTCGCCTGCTACCCATTCTTTGAATGTGTACTGACCTGTTCCTACAGGTTCTGCTGCAACGGTTGCGCTTCCTTTTTCAATCTGTTTCGGGCTTACGCAAACAGTACATGGATGAGCAAGGTTGTTGACGAATGCACCGAATGGTGAAACCAAAGTAACTTTGATTGTATATTCATCTACGATTTCTGTCTTGTCCAGAACATTTGACAGGAAAGTTGTTCTCTTAAGACCAAGGGATTTGTCTGCCCAACGATCGAAGTTTGCTTTTGCTGCTTCCGCATTCCAAGGTGTTCCGTCTGAGAAAGATACGCCTTCACGAAGTTTGAATGTGAATTCTGTTGCATCATCATTTGCTTCATAACTTTCAGCAAGCATATTTACTACATTCATATCTTCGTCGAATCCAAATAAACCGTCCATCATCAGTCTCTGAACGTCACCTGATAAGGTATCATTGGTATCCAGTGGATCCAAAGTTGTGAAGTCAACTGATACAGATGCTACAAGATCGTGATCCTGAGACACTGATTCGCCCGCTGCGACTTCTGTTTTTTCTGTTGTCTTGTTGTCTGTTGTACCTTTAGAGTCTGTGTCTTTTCCTGAAGATCCACAACCAACCATAGCGACTGCCATAACTGCTGCAAGAGTCCAGGCTAAAATTCTCTTCTTCATAATACAAGAAACCTCCTTTAATCATTTTTTAATGAAATGTCAAATCCCTGTCATCCTTTGCCGTTTCATTATTTTTCCTATTATAGCATTACATTGCTTTTTTCGTCAATACTTTCTTTGTTTCTTTACCTCTTTAACGTGTGAAATTTTTTTTGTACTATTTATTACTGTTACTTTTAAAGGGTGTTTCTTCTTATTTAAATATAATTGTTAATAATTTATCATTTTTTTGCATTAACCTACCAATTCTAATATCAGAGCTGCGTAAATCTTACAGGCGGTTATAACATCTGCAACATTAACTGTTTCATTATAATTATGAATGCCTTCTGTGTTCGAAGGTCCATACTGGATGGTGGCAATTCCAGATTCTCTAAAATATCTTGTATCACTGCTTGCCCACTGGTAGGTTGCTGCACATTCTATTCCCAGCAGTTCCTCCACACATTCCTGAGTGATTGTAACAATAGAATCCTTTACTGAAACATAATTTCCTCCACGTGGATTATCATATGTCACATATACTCCTTCTATTTCGGAATTCTTTATTATCTCATCTACTTTTTTCATCACTGCCTCGTGAGAAATTCCAATCGGTACACGCACATCCAATTCAGCCATAGCAGTGTCAGCTACTACATTCCGTTTCACACCGCCTTGAATCATGCCTATATTGACCGTCACATGATCCATGATTGTTTCCACACATTCCGACTTTTGAACTGCTTTGCATCTATCCTTGGATTCCTCCATAACTTGAAGCTGTTCACCATGCAATTCGCTTTTCATTTCGCGCAACTGATACATTTGTGGCAGAATGTGAATTAATTTTTCTATTGCATTCTCACCTATATATGGATTTAAACTTCCATGTGCTGTCTTTCCTGTTGCATATAGATTCATTCCCATGGTTCCTTTTTGTCCAACCTCTATATTATCCATACCAGTTGGTTCTGCAACAATTCCCCAATCTCCTTTTAGATATCCCTGATCACGCAACCATTTCGTTCCAAATTCACCACCCGTTTCTTCATCTGGAACTACCGTCAACAGCACATTTCCCGACAATTCTGTTTTTTGACTCGCTAACAGGCACATTGCAAACATCGCAGCTCCAAGTCCGCATTTCATATCTGAAGTACCTCGTCCAAGCATAATTCCGTCTTTAATCTCACCAGAAAATGGTGGAAACATCCATTTTTCTTCGTCCCCAGCTGGAACTACATCGCAGTGTCCATTAAAAACTAAGGTTTTGCCTTCCGCATTTCCATATCGTGCCAAAATATTGGGCTTATCTTCTCTGGCTGCAACAACCTCATAGGGAATTCCATAGCCTTCTAAATATTGTTTTATATAATGAACAATTTCATCTACATTTCCTGGAGGATTGATAGATGGGATACGAATCATATCACTGCATAATTTCAGCAATTCTTCCTGATGTTCATCAATTAAATTCCAAACGTCTTGTCTAGTCATTTTACTTCTCCTCAGCTTTCTATATCTCTTGATACTATTTTAAAATTTCAATAGTGATTCCATCATATTTTGTAGTTTCAATAATAGTATTCCATATCTTTTCCAACATGCAGTCATTCGCATCCACATGATGTTGTTGGACCTTGATCTTAGCTTCACAATATTCAACAGGAAGCTTATCACTGTTTCCTCTTCCAAGTGTCAGAATGTCATAAGTAAATGTATTCGTTTCTTTCTGAATTTTTTCCAGTTCTTTCAAGATATCTAGCATCTTAAATATCGCATGATCGTGCGCAAAGCTACATACGGAACCTAATATCGGCGTTCCAGAACACTGCACCATATATGTTGTTTCGATTCTTTTTTTACTCTGTTCCATAGGTCTCCTCCTACATCTCAAATCCCATTAGATCTTCCAATACAGCAAAATGGGTTTTTGCGCATTTTAATATATCTACAATTTCCACATCTTCGTTATAGGAATGAATTCCTTTATTATTGGAAGGGCCAAAATGAATTGCCGGAATCCCCAGTGCACGATAATACTTTGCATCGCTCGTTGCCCACTGATAAGCAGGATACATGGTCCGTCCAGTAATGTATTCTGCATTTTCTTTTGCAGATTGAACCAGTGCACTATCTACATCTGTTCTAGAACCATCTTGCCAACATTCAAAATTTATTTCACACTCTACACCAGCCTCTTCGATAATTTCATTCAGTTTTTCTTCCACCATTTCTCTAGAAATCATAAACGGTACTCCGCATGCCACATGTGACACACATTCTTTTGACACACCTTCTTCTCCGTTTTCCATAATGTCTATAATATTTACATTCACATGATCAATCGCATCTCCAACATCATCTCGATGCATAGCATGACAAATTACTTTTTTTGAATCCTGTACAATTTCCTGTTCTCTTTCTGTGATATTCCCTTCCAATTTTGAAAGTTCCTGAATCTTGGATAAGATTCGAACCATACTATGGATTGGATTTTCTGTTGTTCCATTTTTCTTTTTTCCATTTGTTGTCAATACGATACGAACTCTTCCCTTTTGGCCTACTTCGATATAATCATACGAGGTCGGTTCTGTAATAATACAAAAAGCCACATCTTCTGCATAACCATGTTCTGCCAACCATTTAGAACCTTTAAGCCCACCCTTTTCTTCATCATGTACAATGTGTAACCTAATTTTTCCTTTCGGTTCTAAATGATTTTCCACAATCATTTTTAATATAAAAAGAAAAATTCCCACTCCGCATTTCATATCTGATGCACCACGACCAAGTATCTGTTTTTCCGTTATTGTTCCGCAAAACGGAGGATATAACCACTTTTCCGTATCACCTGGTGATACTACATCATCGTGTCCATTTAACAGTGCAACCGCTCCATCGCCATTTCCGAATTCTGCCAAAATGCAAGGGGTCCAGTCAACCGGACGCAACACCTCGTATGAAATACTTAAATTATCCAAGAAATTACATACATAATTTACAATCTGCTCTATCCCATTTTGTTCTACACTCGGAATGCGGATCAAGTCTGAACAGATTGAAAGCAGTTCGTGTTGATGTTCTTCTACTAAATTCCATAATTTCTGTTTTTGTTCAATATGCTTCATTTCTTCCTCCTTTTTCTTGATTACTCTTAAAAAAAGGTGCGCAATTATTGCGCACCTTTCTTTATTGAATCTCCCCGTTTTGATATCTAATACAAGCTATCTTATGGCCGTTCCCTAAATCCTTTAATTCAGGAACTTTTTTTCTACATTCTTCTGTACAATGTGGGCAACGATTTCCAAATGGACATCCTGGTGGCATATTCAATGGGCTTGGAATTTCTCCAGTCAATTCAATCGTTTCTTTCTGTTCGAAAGGACTTACTGGAGGTATTGCTGAAAAAAGAGCTCTCGTATACGGGTGTCCTGGATTACTATAGATTTCCTCCACATCACCCATTTCCATAACTCTTCCAAGATACATAATAATGATTCTATCGCTAATATATTTTACAACGCTTAAATCATGTGAAATAAAAATATACGTTAGTCCTAATGAGTCCTTCAGTTGTTTTAACAGATTCAAAACCTGAGCCTGCACCGACACATCAAGTGCAGACACTGGTTCATCACAAACCAATAACTTTACATCCATTGCCAAGGCTCTTGCTATATTAATTCGCTGACGCTGTCCACCCGAAAATTCATGTGGAAAACGTATTGCATGATAATAATCCAAACCAACCAGTTTAAGAAGTTCCTGCGCTCGTTGTTTTCGTTCTTCTGCTGTTCCTATGTTATGAATGATCATTGGTTCTTCTATCAAATCACCTGTTGTCATTCTCGGATCCAATGAAGAATACGGATCCTGAAATACCATATTGATTTCCTTACGAAGCGCATTCATTTCCTTAGGTCCTATTTTCATCAACGATTTTCCTTCATAAATCACATCACCAGACGTAGCCGGAATCAAATTAAGAAGAGTTTTTCCCAGAGTAGATTTTCCGCAACCAGATTCACCAATAATTCCTATTGTTTCCCCTCTTCTCACATCAAAAGAAACATCATTTACCGCATTCAGAAAAGCAGGTTTACCAAATAGTTTTGAACTTTTAATTTTAAAAGTCTTTGTCAGATGATCTACTTTCAAAATGATATCATTATCGTTCATCCTCTTTTCCTCCCATTTTTTCTAATTCTTCTTTCGTAAAATGGCATGCGACAAAATGATTAGGTGCAACTTCTTTCATCTCTGGACATTTTGTCTTACATATCTCCTGACAATACTTACATCTGTTATGGAAATTGCAACTTCCTCCTGTTAATTTCAAATCAGGTGGAGTTCCGGGAATAGATGCCAGTGGAACATTTGGATCGTCTTTTACAGTCGGCATAGAGCGTAGCAGCCCCCAAGTATATGGATGTCTTGAATCAGAATACAATGTTTTTACATCCGCATATTCCACTGTTTTTCCAGCATACATAACCATAACTGTGTCGCACATTTTCCAGACAACCCCCAGATTATGTGTAACTAAGATAATAGAAGCATTGGTTTCCTTCTGTAAATCTTTCATAAGTCCGAGTACCTGTGCCTGCACTGTTACATCCAATGCCGTTGTCGGTTCATCCGCAATAATCAGCTTCGGATTACACGCAATTGCCATAGCAATAATAACTCGCTGTCTCATTCCACCTGAAAATTCATGCGGATATGACTTTAAACGCTTTTCAGGTTCAGGAATTCCTACCATTTTTAATACTTTAATAGCATATTTTTTTGCTTCATCTTTTGACATTTTCTGATGAGCATTAATAACTTCCATAATCTGTGAGCCAATAGTAAATACTGGATCTAGAGCAGTCATCGGATCCTGAAAAATCATAGAAATATCATTTCCACGAATTTCCAACATATCTTTCGCATTTAACTGTGCAATATCTTTATCTTCAAATAATATCTTTCCATCTACAATATGTCCATTCTTGGGAAGGAGTCTCATAATTGAATTAGATGTTACCGTTTTACCAGAACCTGATTCACCTACAATTCCCAATGTTTGACCATAATCAAGAGAAAAAGTAACACCATCTACTGCTTTTACAATGCCGCTAGCAGTATTGAAATGCGTTTTTAAATTTTTCACTTTCAATAATGGATTATTGCTCATAGTGTTTCTCCCTTCAAATTATTTCTTCATTTTTGGATCTAACACATCTCGAATACCGTCACCCAAAAGGTTAAATCCTAATACTGTAATCAAAATTGCAAATCCCGAAAACGTAGCAATATGACTGGCAGAGCGCATACAATCCTGTCCCTCTTTTAAAATAGACCCCCATGAAACATCAGGCGGTGTAATTCCCATACCCAGGAAACTAAGAGATGCTTCTGTTAAAATCGCACTCGCTACATTCAAAGTTGCATATACAATCAAAGAGGAAACTATATTTGGTAACAAATGTCGAAAAAGAATTCTTGTCCTTGATGCTCCCAGAGCTTTCACTGCCTTAATATACTCTTCATTCTTTACGACTAACACTTGCCCTCTAGCCATTCGAGCATATCCAGGAATACTTGCTATACCAATAGAAAGTATAACATTCTGAGTTCCACTTCCCAAAGCAGTCATTAACATTAACGCAAGCAAAACAAACGGAAATGCAGACATTCCATCCATGATTCTCATAAGAACTGCATCAACTTTTCCACCTGCATATCCTGAGACAAGACCTATTAAAATTCCTATTACGGCGCCAACCATCATACCGCCTACTGCTACAATAAGTGATACACGTCCGCCATACACAAGACGTGCTAACATATCACGCCCAAGACTATCTGCGCCCAAAATATGTCCTGCTGTTCCCGGCTTAGCATTTACCATAAGGAAATCCATTGCTGCTGGATCTTGTGACACAAAAAATGGTCCAAAAATAGATACCAGTGTTACAAACAATACCAAAAGCAATCCAAACATAGCCGATTTATTCCTTTTAAGTTTACGCCATGCGCTATTGGCCTTTCTCTCTTTTAAGAGAAGTGCCTGCTGACTGGCTTCGCTCAATCCACTCACTTCATTAACTGCCATTAGCCAGCCCTCCTTTCGGATTCATATGTAACCTTCGGATTAATGTACAAATAAACAATATCCACAACCAGATTCACCGAAACATAAAGAATTGCCATAAATAGAACTGAACCCTGAATCAGTTCAAAATCATTATTATTAATTGCATCTACAATCAATCGTCCAATACCAGGCCATGAAAAAATAGTTTCGATCATAATGGCTCCTGTCATAAGAGATGAAATTCGCATACCTAAAACTGTTACAATTGGTGGAAGTGCATTTTTTAATCCATGTTTCATAATAACGATCCATTCACGAATGCCTTTTGCACGAACCGCTTTCATATAATCCTGATCAATTACTTCCAACATACTAGACCGACTAATTCGCGCAAAATTTGCCATACTTCCAAATGAGAGGCAAATCGCTGGCAAAAAGATATGTATTAAAACATCGCCTACACCTGATGCCAAACTTCCCATTCCCATTGAAGGAAACCATCCCAAATTAACACTAAACACAAGAACCAACATCAATCCCAACCAAAATGTCGGCATAGAAACACCAATCAATGCTGCAATCATAGACACATAATCAAATACCGAATACTGCTTCACTGCTGAAACAATTCCTATCGGAACACCAATCAAAAGTGCAATAATCAAGCTAGTAAGTGCCAGTTGTAATGTATTAGGCAATTTCTCGATAATCAAACCTGCCACTGGACGATTATATCGATATGATGTACCTAGATCTCCTTGAAGAACTTTGGTAATATAATGCACATATTGTACTGGAAGCGGGTCATTCAATCCCATTTCTTCCTCCATCTTTGCAATATCTTCCGCACTAGCCTGTGGTCCTAAAATCGAAACCGCAGGATTTCCCGGAAGAACACGAGTAATCACAAACGTAATACTCATCGTAATCAACAGCACCGGAATTAACTGGATGATACGTTTTACAATCATCTTTAACATACTGTCATTCCCCTTTCCTAGAATATAGCAGACCATTGCGAAATACACAAATTAATCAATTGGAATACTTCGCAATGGTCTGATTCCAAAAGCAAGGAGTGCCGCCCTTAGGCAGCGCTCCTGTGTATTATAATCACACTCTGCTTTTATTTTGATAACCAAGTGTTGTTACCGTTTCCAGCAACTTCAATCGTCTTATCCGGACGAACTACATAGTTCTGAACTTTCTTGCTCATACCAACGTTAACATTTGCCACTGCATAATCAATCTGAGCATACTGTTCTGTAATAATCTTAAGAGCTTCTTTATAAAGTTCTGCACGTTTTTCCTGATCTGAAACTGCAACTGCCTTATCCAAAAGATCATTTACCTCTGCAATATCAAACTGCTGTCCATTTCCTAATGTTCCAAGAGATTCTTTGTGGAACATCTTATTCAGATAAAAATATGGATCTGGATACCATGTCCAACTCATTGCAATTGCATCTGCATTACCAGATGCACCAATTTCACTAAATGTTCCCCATGCTGCCTGATGAATATTTACTGTTACATCAATCTGTGCACAGAACTGTTGGAACATTTCACCAATCTTCTTAGACGTTGCTGAATCTCCTGTATAATATTCCAGTGTAAAACCATCCGCATATCCTGCTTCTGCCAATAATTTTTTTGCACCTTCCACATCGTACTTAGGAACTGAATCAATTAAGCTCTCATCATATCCCCATGAGTTCGGTGGCAATGCAAGCCATCCCGCTTGACCTTCACCATACTGATAAAGTGCTGAAACCATTGCTTCTCGATCAACTGCCATCTGAAGTGCTTTACGAACTTTGATATCTGCTGTTGGGCCATTCACCATATTAAAATAAATATAATTCACACCCATACCTGCCTGCTGAACCATTTCCAGGTTTGAATCTGCTTTAATTTCTTCAATTCCTTCACCTGAAAGATCATATGCAATATCAACTTCACCATTCTTAAGAGCATTTACTCTCTGATTAACTTCTGTAATATACACAAAGTTCAATCCATCAAGATAAACTTTATCGCCCCAGAATTTATCAAATTTAACCAAATCTACACCCTGATCTGTCTGCCAGCCATCGTCTGCCATCATGAATGGACCTGTACCTACAAGATGAGCTCCGAATTCATCTCCCCATCCTTCAACTTCTTCCTTTGGAACAATTACATTTCCACTATTTGTTAAAGCTGCAAGAAATGAGGCGTTTGGCGACTGAAGAACACACTTAACCGTAAAATCATCAATTACTTCACAATGATCAAGCATTGTCAGTCGCGCTAATGCTGATTCATTATGTGACCGTTCCAAAGAATATTTAACATCCTCTGCTGTCATCTGACGTCCATCCTGATATTTACCCGGCTGGAAATACACATCATCACGAAGTTTAAACGTATACTCGTCACCAGCTTCATTAGCCTCCCATTCAGTAGCAAGACTGGGTTCAAAATTTGTTACATCATTGTCATATACAATCAATGTATCCGCAATATTTTCGATAATCTGACCTTCGTATACACCTGTATACTTGATTGGATCGATATTGTTGGCTATTGATGCAAGTGCAATCGTCAATGTTCCTCCAGCTTTATCTTCTTCACTTACATTCGTATTTGAAGATGTGTCGCTGCCCGTTGCTTCGTTGCTCTTTTTACCACACCCTGCAAGTAAACCTACTGTCATACAGCATGCAAGTGTCAGAGCAAGCCATCTGCTTCTTTTTTTCATAATAGTTCCTCCTTTGTTTTTTTATGTAAATATGTCTAGCATATCAACATCCTATTTCCCAAGCGTTTGAATCTGTTTCATTTCTCCATATTTCGAAACTAAAGTATCAAACTCTTTGCCATCATAAAACTGACATTCGCCTCTTCCGTATGCCTTAGCGGTTTCAAGTACAAATCTTGCGGCCTCTTCTAAGTCAACAGGATGTGTCGCGCCAGTTGCACATCCAGCAACCGGTGTTTCCGTTGTAATAGCAACTCCAACAACAGGTGCGTCTGTCGCTGTAGAAGGCTGAAGAATACTGTTCAAGTGAAAAACTCCATTACCATATGGAGTAATATCCTGCGTAGTAATTGCAAAAACATAAGGTAACTTTCCTGTAGTTCTCTGCATAATATCCAAAAGATCTTCACTTACTCTTAAAATGTAGCCATCCTTAACGGTTGGTGAGATTGCAAATCCTCTTGTATTAATAATTCGATTTCCTTTCGTTGTATCAACGGATAAAATTGCATCCAAACTCCCGTTCACTTCATGCTTATTTACCGTTGCCATATCTACAGGAGACCCCATGAATGGGACAGGCTTGTGCGGACTTGTAGGTGCATCAGGACAAATATGTGTACAAACCACAACATCACCTTCCAATTCATCTCCTTTTTTCTTCATATCTAGTAATTTTGCTGCGACAGCCAGCGAAACAAGTGCACCATCACCATCTGATACAAATCCAATCTGTTCAGGTCTTGCCCCAAGTCCGCCTAATCTTCCAAGCACACCAAGCGTTGGAGCTTCTCCACCTGCAATCTTTCCTTTTCTTCCCGGAATGATGACACGAATCATATCCGTCTTTCCTTTTGGTCCTTCAATGGTTGTCACATCCACATTTTCCGCACCAAGGCTTCTCATATATTCTTCCATCATTGCTCCCGAAGCATCAGCTCTATCAAGCAAATCATATACATCCAATATCTGTCGCATTAACATTTCTTTTTTCTCCTTTATTTTTCACCATTATCAGAAGTCATCCAATCTACATACAAATCTGGACGTAACCAATCTAACCACTTCATTGTCTTATGACGTTTTTCTACTTCATCCCTGTAAATTGTCTGTACGTAATATGTATCTGTTTTTTCCCAAAGATTTGAAATAATAAGTCCATCTGGGTTACATACCATAGAACGGCCTACTTTTACGACACCGTTCGACGCAAGACCAACACGGTCAACTGAAACTACGTACACACCATTTTCAGATGAACGCGCCTGATTGCAGATCGTCCAAAGATCATCATCCGGATATGCCCAGCTACTTGTAACAGCAATTACGTGGCATCCTTTTACCGCATATGTTCTGGATAATTCTGGGAAACCAAAATCCGCGCAAATCATAATTCCTATCTTCATTCCATTTAATTCAAACATGCCCAGTTCACTTCCCGGAACAATTGTATCACGTTCACTATTATATAAATGAATCTTCGAATAATCGGCAAGAACTTCTCCGCTTGGTGTATACACCGTTGCTTTATTATGTACCCCATCTTCTTTACGTTCCAGCCGTCCTGCTAAAATATTGGTTCCGGTCTTAGACGCAATACCTTTCCAAAATTCAACAATTCTATCTGAAGTCGCTTTATCAAACTTTTCAAGTGGCGTTCCACTTTCTAAGCACGCTTCATGAAATAAAATCAAATCCACATCCTTCTCGTTCTGCGCAACTTGCATTGCCATTTTTTCAACATTTACCATGTTTCCATCAATATCATTTTGATGAACCGTAACCTGAACACCTGCAACCTTTAATTGACCTTCCATATAATTTACCCTCCGTAACAACTATAGTTTTTTTATATTTATCATGATTATATACTTTTGTCAATTTTATCATAAAATACAACAATAAATATATAAAAACAGTCAATATATACATATCATTTTTTCAAAACACATCAACTTTTTTTATTTTTCTAATAACATTTGATATATTTTTATATTATCACACTTTCACTTTTTTATCAAGTAATTCTTTATAACTTTAACGTGCAAAATCGTTCTTGACACTATAAAGAGGAAAATGTATGATTTATAGTGAATAATATTTATAAGGAGTACACCACTATGAAACCAGTTATCGGCATTCTGTCGCACATCACCCCGCATAACACCAGTCCTCTTGGAATCAGCACATTAGGAAATACCTATGTTGTTTCTATTGAAAAAGCAGATGGGGTTCCTGTGATTCTTCCCGTTTTCATGGAGGAAGAGAACATGGATGCGTATCTCGATATGTGTGACGGATTTTTATTCAGCGGAGGAATCGATATTTCTCCTTCCTATTACAACGAAGAACCACATCTGAAGATTGGACAGACAAGTCTCAATCTGGACAGAACCCAGATTCCATTTATGCAGAAAGCTCTGAAAACAGGCAAACCGATTCTCGGAATCTGCCGTGGTCATCAGGTGCTTACCGTTGCAACCGGCGGGAACCTCTATCAGGACTTGTCGGAGCACGAGGGAACGTGTGTCAAGCATTTTCAGGAAACACACAATGGTGATTATTCCCACACAGTTACGTTAGAGTCGGATTCTCTGATTTCCGGTCTGTTTGAGCATACCATTTACACAAACAGCTTCCATCATCAGGCAGCCAAAGATCTTGGCGAAGGAGTAAGAGCGATCGCTTATTCACAGGATCACGTGATAGAAGCGATTCAGGTGGAAAATCACAAGTTTGCCCTGGGAATCCAATGGCATCCGGAAGCCATGTTTGCACACGGTGACGAATCTATGCGCCCAATTTTTGACGCATTTGTAAATGCTTGCAAGAATAAATAAGGAATTATACGTAAAAAGAAGGTTATGTGTTTTTAGCATCATAACCTTCTTTTTTCTCTTAGAGTAATTTTTCTACCTCCTCCATATAAGGAATGGATGGAGCTGCCCCCGGTCTTGACACCGCAATTCCTGCTGCAACCGCACACATTCTCATTGTCTCTTCCACGGTTTTTCCCTGAATCAGTCCGGCTATAAAATATCCGGTAAAGGTATCTCCCGCAGCAGTTGTATCTACGGTTTCCACTTTATAAACCGGTTGTTGACAGCGTTTTTCTTTATCTGCGTATACAGAGCCATCCCCGCCAAGAGTGAGGACAACCTTTGCATTCTCATAGTTCGCCAGAATTCCATCGATGATTTTATCCGGCTCCGTTTCTCCCGCTATCTGCCCACCTTCAATCTCATTTAACAAAAAGCAGGAAATCTTACCTAAGTCACAACTGTCAAGTGCACTGTCAAAGGGAGAGGGATTCAGGAAAATCTGCATTCCCTTCTCATATGCCTTATCGATAATGTAATCCAATTCATTGATTTCATTCTGAAGCAGGATAATATCGCCCTTTTCAAAGCCACTTAACACTTCATCCACGAACTCACGCGTAACGGCTCTGTTCGCCCCTCCATACAGTAAAATACAGTTCTGTCCGTTTTTGTCTACCTGAATGATGGTATGACCGTTTTTCTCGTCACACACCTGTATGTATTCATCCCGGATTCCATATTCTTTCGCAGTCTCCCGGAAAATTTTCCCTTCTTCTCCAATAAGTCCTGCATGGTAGACCTCCACTCCCGCTTTTGCAAGTGCCGTGGACTGGTTAAATCCTTTGCCACCTAAAAAGGTGTTCATTCCCTGACTGTTCTGTGTTTCCCCCGGAAGCACCATGTGATCCACTGTATACACATAATCCAAATTCATTGAACCAAAATTTAATACACGCATCTTCTTCCCCTCTTTTCTCTATTTTTCAAAAAATGCAAGAATATCTTGATATACCTGCTCTTTTCCTTCTTCGTTAATGACTTCATGTTTCATTCCGTCATAGACCTTGCTTTCTACATTCTGATAACCGATTCGCTTTAAAGTCCGAATAGTATCTTCCAGCCCTTTTGCTCCACCCGTCACCGGGTCTTCCACCCCACTGATACTAAATACAGGAAGAGTTGGATTCTTGCACTCATACTTTGCAAACCGTTTCAGTTCCGCATCCGCCTCCCAGATTGTCATAATCGCACGGTTCATATATTTGTAACCAGTGCAAAGTGGGTCCTCCCGATAAGCCCGAAGTGCTTCTGGATTCTTCACAACCCAGTCGTTTTCCCCATTGTCACCAATCTGTATCATCCAACGATTGTAGCCTCTTTTGCCACTGAACATCGACAGCACATTTCCAACCAGATTTCCAAATCGGGCAATTGGAATGTAATTGACCGTTCCCGAAAGCAACAGCTTGTCAATCTGATCGTCATTCTCCTGCAAATACACTCTCGCAACCATAGAGCCAAAAGAATGTCCAAACAGGTAAAACGACAGATCTGGATACCGTTTCTTCATATACTCTGTCACTAATATCTGATCCGCAATGATTCCGTCAATCCCTTCCATGTATCCAAGGGGCCAGGCATCACTCACGGATTCACCATGTCCCCTGTTATCCGAAATAATCACCGCATATCCATGATCATTTAAGAAACGAATCAATGGAAAATAACGTTCCTTATGCTCCTTGAGTCCATGTATAATCTGAACAGCAGCCTTGGCATTCTCCACATCGAACACCGCGACTGCGAGCAAAAGGCCGTCACTCGCCTTTATTTTTAACTGCTCCATCTTCTTTCTCCTTCATAGTGGGAATATGGATCTAGTATTCTTTCCTCTCCATAATTTTAAGTGAAATCACATAAGAAATCAACAACATTACCGCTCCGGCTATCAGTGCCACGCTAACCGGCACCATTGGTTTCTGTCGCATCAACATTTCAAAAAATCCATCTATATCCACTTCTATTCCCAGTTTTTTTCCTACACTTACCATTCCATAGCCACATATGAACGTAACCAGCACGATTCCTGTTAACGCCATCCGGCTTCTTTCGGCACTGAATTTTAGTTGAATCGGGATCATCCATGCATAAATAATAACAGAAATAATAAACGTACTGAGGATAAGCAACCCGAACTCACTGCCCTTTAAGTTCTCACCGTGTATAACAATTGCTATTCCTGATATAACAATGGAAATCATCAATGTTATCACATCAAGGAGCAAACAGTATCCATACTTTTCCAACACATACCCTTTTCTGGAAACCGGGAGCGCAAACAGATATGCACCGCCATTATTATGTTCATCATAACTAATTGTACCTACTGCAAACATTGCTACCATCATTGTAATATATGGCATGAGAAATGTCGAGTATTTGTTCATGACCGAAAATATAATTGCAAATCCGCCAACCGTCATCAAAAATGTCTTCTGCGCCTTTAACAGTCGTAAATCTTTAATCAATAATCCTTTCATTACTCATCCCTCCGAATCATCATCGTAATCACTTCATCAATACTTCCTTTTTCTATAACAATCCCTGGATATCTTTCCATATAATATTGCTTTTCCTTCGTCAATAGACAGTATCCATATGCTTCTTTCCTGCATTTCAGTATTCCTGTGCGATCCATTTTTTCATACTGTTCATCTGTTACTTTTAAAATTCCATAAGTATCCAGAAGGACATCTGTCTCTTCATGCAAAATAATCTTTCCTCTATCAATCATATAGATTTCATCACAGAATCCTTCTAAGTCACTGGAAATATGTGAGCTAATCAAAACAGCCCGGTCTTCTGTTTCCATATATTCCCGCAGAATATCAAGGATTTCTGTTCGTGCGATTACGTCCATACCAGCGGTAGGCTCATCTAAGATAAGAAGTTTTGCCTCATGTGATATTGCAAGCAGCAAATGCAATTTTCGCTTCATACCGGTTGAAAATTCCTTCAATTGCTTATCCATCGGGATCTGAAAACGCTGGCATTTTTGAAGAAATTTTTCCTTTTCAAATGTTGGATACATCTTTTCAAAAACAGCGACAATATCCATTCCATTGAGGTAGTCACTCATTCCGGAATCTGCAAGCACTACACCAATTTGTGCTTTCACTTCCGGTGAACTTTCATTTTTTCCCAAAATATGGATTTCGCCACCGTCAATATGAATCAGTCCCAAGGCTGCTTTAAATGCGGTACTTTTTCCTGCTCCGTTGGCTCCAATCAGTCCTATCACTTTTCCGGCTTCTACCTTCATGGAACAGTCCAGTTCAAAATCTTTGTATTTCTTTTTTACATTTTTCAATTCTAGCATGACCAGTCCTCCAAAATAATCTGAAACAATTCCTTCAAATCCGCTTCACTCATTCCACAACTTTTTCCTTTACGGATTGCCTGTTCCAGTTCTGTCTCTACTTCCTTCTTCTTTTCCTCCAGCATCAAATCCTGGCTGGCACAGGTAACATAGCTTCCTTTCCCATGAACGGTTACGATAAACCCTTCTTCTTCCAGTGCATCATATGCTTTCTTTACCGTCAATGCACTGACTTTTATCTCCTTGGCAAGTCCACGGACTGATGGAAGCATTTCATTTTCCTTTAGCTGTCCATTCATAATCTGACTCTTTATCTGAGAAAGAATCTGCTCGTAAATCGGCTGCATGGATGAATTATTTAAAATTAATTTCATTATTACCACTCCTTGCAAACAGTATATAACAGTACATAACTGTTGTCAACTGTTATATACTGTTTATTTTAAAAGCAACTATGAGAAACACGCTTCGCGAGTTTCTCAAGTTATCGCGGCAGTCGCCAAGGTCTCGTGCAAGCACGGACTTTGGCTCGTTGCTCGCGTAAATAAAAAAATACCACACAACCATATGACTGATTGTGTAGCATTTTTCTTATATCTTATATCTTATATCTTATATCTTATGGTACTTGCGGATGGTTCCATGGTTCCATGCTTCGCACTCCTGCTTACTTTCGCGAATTCTTATACCCATCCTTCTATTATTTCTTTTGCATTATCCACATCGCTTCCCTTGATTGCCAGACCCGATGCCACATTTGCTCCTTTTGCTGTCTGGGCAATGTGTTTCTCTGTCTTTCCGAGTCCGCTTCCTTCGTGTGTACAGAATGGATGAATCGTCTTTCCTGTAAAATCATATGCTTCCAGAAATGTATACACTGCCATCGGCATAGTTCCACAATAATTGGGATAGCCCAGATAAATTTCATCATAATCATTCAGATTCTCCGGCATAACAGCAAGTTCCGGTCTTGCATTTTCCTTAAAATCCTTTGCTGCTTCTGCGGCACATTCTTTGTAATCATCTGAATATGCTACTTTCTGCTCAATTTTGAATAATTCTGCTCCTGTCGCTTCTGCAATCATTTTTGCTGCTTTCTCTGTATTTCCAACCTCAATCTTGCGATACTGACCACCAAAATAATTTTCTCCTGCTCTCGAATAAAACGCTACTAATTTTGCCATATGTCTTTCCCCCATTCTTCTTTTTCAAATACATCTGCTACTTTTGTTAAAAGCTCCCGGATTGGAAGGTGCTGCGGACAGGCCTGTTCACATTTCCCGCATTTGATACAGGAAGAGGCCTTTCCTCCATCTTTGGTATCATTCTGGTAATGCTGCTCCGTCTTCCATTGATATATCATTTTATCATTATAATATCCAAACAGCGTCGGAATACTGATTTTCATTGGGCATCCATCCACACAGTACTTACATTCCGTACAAGGAATACTGTCCTGCTTCTTCAGTATTTCTCGGACCTCCTCTACTGCCTTGTATTCTTCTTCCGAGAAGGGATGGAACTCCTTCATATAACTGAGATTATCCTCCATCTGCTTTGTATCACTCATTCCGCTTAACACCATGAAGATTCCCGGGAAAGAGAAACAATAACGGATGGCATAACTTGCGTAGCTTCCTCCACCTTGTCTGTCAAACACTGCTTTTGCTTCTTCCGGCAAATTAATCAGCCTTCCACCCTTCACAGGCTCCATAACTATAATCGGTTTTCCATATTTTCTACACACCTCATAGCATGCCTTACTCTGTACAACCGGGTTATCGTAATCGGCATAGTTAAACTGAAGCTGTACCACTTCAATGGATGGTTGCTCCTGCAATATCTTCTCCAGCACCTCAGCACTGTCATGGAAAGACATGGCAATATGCCGGATCTTCCCTTCCGCTTTCAGTTCCTGTGCAATTTCAAATGCCCTGCACTTCACATATTTCTGATAACTGTTTGCCTGAATGGCATGCATGAGATAATAGTCAAAATAGCTTACTCCGCAGGACTCTAACTGACTTTCAAAGAATGGACGGATATCTTCTTCTTTTTCAAAACAGCTTCTGGAAAGCTTGTCCGCAAGTTGATAAGATTCCCGTGGATATCTGGAGGTAAGACATTCTCTTAACGCAGTTTCACTCTTTCCTTTCAGATAGACCCGCGCGGTGTCAAAATAAGTAAATCCTTCCTCCATGAACCGGTCGACCATCTTTGTAAACTGTTCTTTATCTACTTCTTCCCCAGTCATAGGGAGACGCATACAGCCAAATCCAAATCCTTTCATTTCCGTTCCTCCTTCTGTTGCTTCTCTTAATATAACGCATTTTTCCACAAAAAGAAATCTTTTCCAGCCTTTTACTTTTTTTTCTATCTATAAAGTGCTATATTATGTATACCTATGGTTTTTCATTTTTACAAACTTATGTTGTTATGGGAGGATATGGGAATAACATGTTTCAAAAGAAAAGCACGCCCAGACAGGGGCTTAATGTCATCATTATCGGCTGTGGAAAGGTTGGTGCCACGCTGGTAGAACAGCTCAGCCGCGAGGGACATGACATTACCATCATTGACCAGAACCGGGACCTTGTACAGGAATTGTCCGGCTTATACGATATTATGGGAATTGTAGGAAACGGGGCCAGCTATAGTGTTCAGATGGAAGCTGGCATTACCTCTGCAGACCTTCTGATTGCCGTGACGGCATCAGACGAATTAAATCTTCTTTGCTGTACCATTGCCAAACAGGTCGGTGATTGTGCAACCATTGCCAGAGTCCGTACTCCTGATTACAGTAAGGAGGCAAATTATCTGCGCGAAAGGCTAGGTCTTGCCCTCATCATTAACCCTGAACTAATGGCCGCCAGAGAGACTGCAACCATCCTTTCTCTGCCAACTGCCCTGGAAATCAATGCATTTGCACACGGTCAGGCAGAGATGATCAAATTCAAAGTACCAAAGGACAATTACATTGACGGTATGACTGTGGCCGAACTGGGGCAAAGCCACACTACCAACATTCATATTTGTGCAATTGAACGTAACAATACTGTATATATTCCATCTGGAAATTTCCAGATTGCTGCCGGGGATATGATTTCCTTTATCACATCCCGTAAGGTTGCGAAAGCATTTTTCAAAGATATCGGATACAAAAACACTCAGGTGAAGAGTGCCATGATTATCGGAGGCGGTACTGCCGCCTACTATCTGGCTCAGCAGCTCATCTCCATCGGAGTATCCGTTAAAATCATTGAACAGGATAGGAAACGATGCGAATCACTCAGCATTCTGCTTCCGAAAGCCATCATCATCAACGGTGACGGAACAGACCAGTCTCTTCTGGAAGAAGAAGGCATCCGCCAGACAGAGGCCTTCATTCCTCTTACCGGAATCGACGAGGAAAATGTTATGCTGACCCTTTATGCAAGACAGGTTTCCTCCGCCAAGGTCATCACAAAGATCAACCGAATCACATTCAAGAATGTGTTAAATACTTTGGATCTGGGAAGTGTGGTTTATCCAAAATATATGGCTGCCGAAGCGATTATTGCCTATGTGCGTGCCAAGAACGCCTCCCAGCACAGCGAGGTTGAAACCCTTTACCATATGTTTGATTCGAAAGCAGAGGCGGTGGAGTTTATCGTAAAAGAGCATTCTGAAATTACAGATATCCCACTGAAAGATTTGCAGTTAAAGGATAATTTACTTGTTTCTCTTATCTGCCGTAACGGAACGATTATTTTCCCCAGTGGTGCGGACTGCATTAAAGTCGGAGATACCGTTATGATTGTCACAACCCACTCCGGTTTCAGCAGCATTCAGGATATTTTGAAATAGGGGAGGACAGGTTATGAATTTATCCATTATTCGATACATACTCGGACATGTCCTCCGAATAGAGGCACTGTTAATGTTGCTCCCCTGCCTGGTTGCCGTTATCTATCAGGAATCACAGGGAATGGTTTATTTCGGAATGGTGCTTGTGACCTTCTTTGTCGGATTCCTGCTTTCCATGCGCAAACCGAAAAACTCTGTGTTCTTCCTCAAGGAAGGCTGTGTTGCAACTTCACTCAGTTGGATTACCATGAGTTTTTTCGGATGTATGCCATTTGTACTGACCGGAGAAATCCCATCATTTACAGATGCCATGTTTGAGACCATTTCCGGTTTCACCACTACCGGAGCCAGCATCTTAAGTAATGTAGAGGCACTTTCTCACTGTTCCTTATTCTGGAGGAGCTTCACACACTGGATTGGCGGTATGGGTGTTCTGGTTTTCCTGCTTGCAATCTTGCCACTTAGCGGTGGTTCCCACATGAACCTGATGAAAGCCGAAAGCCCAGGTCCTTCTGTAGGAAAATTAGTTCCGAAAGTACGGTCAACTGCCATTATTCTGTATTCTATTTACTTCGCACTAACTGTCATTGAGATTTTATTCTTACTGGCAGGAAAAATGCCTGTATTCGATGCATTTGCTACTGCTTTCGGAAGTGCCGGAACCGGTGGATTTGGTATTAAAAACGACAGTATGGCAAGTTATTCTGCTTACCTGCAATGGGTAACAACTATTTTCATGTTATTATTCGGAGTGAATTTTAACTTTTATTATTACATCGTTTTCCGCCAGATAAGAAAAGCGTTTAAGATGGAAGAGGTAAAGTATTACTTTCTGATTGTACTTGCCTCAATCAGTGTGATTTTCTTTAACATTCTGCATATGTTCCAAAATGTAACAGATGCCCTATGCCACGCTGCATTTCAGGTGGCCTCTATTATTACGACTACCGGTTTCTCTACTGTGGATTTTAACAGTTGGCCCGAAACCAGCAGGACAATTTTAATTTTATTAATGTTTATCGGTGCATGTGCAGGAAGTACCGGTGGCGGAATCAAAGTTTCCCGTATCATCATCCTGGTAAAAGCTTCTCTTCGTGAGATAAATTCTTATCTTCACCCAAAGAGCATTAAGAAAATCACAATGGAAGCAAAGCCACTTGACAACGAGATCATCCATACGACCAGTATTTATTTTGCAACCTTTATGTTCCTGTTCACAGTGTCTGTCATGGCTCTTTCCTTTAACGGAATGGACTTTATTACAAACTTTACCGCAGTAGCTGCGACGATTAATAATATTGGACCGGGACTGGAGCTGGTAGGACCGACCCAGAACTTTGGGATCTTTTCGTTATTTTCCAAATGGGTTCTTATCTTCGATATGCTTGCGGGCAGGCTGGAATTGTATCCGCTTTTGATTCTGTTTCACCCGGCTATCTGGAGGGATTCTATCAAGAAATATAAGAAATAAATGCACTACTTTTCATGCAACGAGGATTGCATCGAAAGATTACACGATATCAAAAAGGGCAGCCACGGCTGCCCTTAAATATTGCTCTTAAATACTTCCCAGAAGTCTGTCGATATCCTTCTTTAAACCAACCACCATCAAATGATCCTCTTCCTTCATCACATAATTAACCTGAGGAAGAATATCAAAATCCTCTCCGTTACGGATACCAAATATACTTACGTGATATTTTGCACGGACATTTGCCTCACCAATGGTATGTCCAATCCATGATTTCTTCGGCTGAATCTCGTAAATCGAATAATCTGAATGTAATTCAAAATAATCAAACACATGGTTTGCACTGTATTTGACAGCAACTCGTTCCGCAATGTCTTTATCCGGATAGATGACCTCATCTGCACCGTTTCTCAACAGGAATTTTGCGTGAATATCTCGACTTGCCTTACTCACAACCCGTTTAGCTCCCAGATCTTTCAAGAGACTTGTAACCTCCAAACTGCTCTGAAAATTAGATCCAATACATACAAAGCACGTATCAAAATTTCCTACTCCAAGACTCCGCAGTACTTCCTCATTCGTACAATCTCCAATCTTTACCGTAGTTGCACAGTTCAGAAGTGGCTGTGTAGCCGACTCTTCTTTATCAATTACCATTACTTCGCTGTCCATACGAATCAAGTCTCTGCAAAGATGCTGTCCAAACCTTCCAAGTCCGATTACTAAAAAAGATTTCATGTCCTCTTCTCCTTTTCCTTTCTCCAATCCTATCCTATCATAACCTGTTCCACCGGCTGTTTCACTGCCGGTTCGTGTTTATTTCCTCTTAAGGAAAGTGCAAATGTCAAGCTTCCGATTCGTCCGCAATACATCAGGAAAATAAGTACTGCCTTCGAAACACTGCAAATGCTTCTCGTAATACCGGTTGTCATTCCTACCGTTCCAATGGCCGATGCCGTCTCAAACAATACATCCGTAAGCGCAAACGGTTGTAACACCAGCATAACAATCGTAGCTGTCAGCATCAGAAGCAGGTTCGTACACATAACCGTACACGCCTTACGCACAACCTCTTCGTCCAGCCTGCGGTCTAAAATATTATAGCCCTTTTCCTGACGCATATTGGAGCGCACGCACACCAGCAAAACAATCAATGTAGTAGTCTTAATTCCACCTGCTGTGGAACCCGGACTACCCCCTACAAACATCAGCAGAATCGTAACAAACTTGCTTCCTTCCGTTAACGCCCCTGTATCCACAGTATTGAACCCCGCAGTTCTCGCTGTTACAGACTGGAAGAAAGAAGCCCAGATACGCTCTGCAAAAGGCATATTTCTCAAAACATTACTCTGTTCCGTGAAAAAAAAGAAAAGTGCCCCGCCAATAATCAATGCCAACGTGGTCATCAGCACAAGCTTCGTATGCAAGGTATATCGATGAACCTTCAGCTTCTTGGTAGCAATATCATCCCACACGAAAAAGCCGATTCCTCCGATAACAATCAGTGACATAATCGTAAGATTCACCAGCCAGTCTCCCGCATAACCGCAGAGGGACTCGTACGGCTCCATATATCCCATCAAATCAAACCCTGCGTTACAAAACGCAGATACGGAATGGAAGATTCCATACCAAATACCACGCGCCATTCCTACCTTGGGTATAAAACGGTACATCAAAATCAATGCACCCACACTTTCAAAAAATACAGTTCCCTGAATAATCTTCTTGGCAAGCTTCACAATTCCGCCAATCTGCAGACTGTTAATACTTTCCTGAAGTACACCTCTGGTCTTTAACCCGATTCTCCTTCGCAGCAGAATTGCCATAAAAACACCAAGTGTCATAAAGCCCATACCACCGACCTGAATCAAAATTAAAATAATAACCTGTCCAAACATAGACCAGTGTGACCATGTATCAACTACAACAAGACCCGTTACACAGCTGGCAGAAGTTGCCGTAAACAACGTATCCAGAAACGGAGTTACCTCATGACTCCGCGATGCCCAAGGAAGCATCAAAAGCAGACTTCCCGTCAATATAATCAGCATAAATCCAACTACAATCATCTGCGTCTGTGTCAGCTTACTATGTATTCGTCTCATCTCTTTCCTTCCCTTTCTTCAAACTCCTGATATATCATACGCTTCTTCCGTTCATTCTGCAAGGACAAAATAATTTTATAGATAATTTTATTCCTTTTTACACATCTTGACGAAAAAGGTTCCTTTTCTTATAATAAATATATTAAAAAGTTACACAATAATTTACGCAGAAAGGCGAAATGATTATGAGAGCATATGAAAGATTTTTAAATTACGCAGTGATTCGCACTCCAAGTGACGCGCACAGTGACACCTGTCCTTCCAGTCAGTGTCAGTTCCATCTGGCGAATCTCCTTGCCAAAGAAATGAAAGAGCTCGGGCTTCAGGACGTGGAGGTGGCGGAACATTGTTATGTTTACGGCAAGCTTCCGGCTACACCCGGGTACGAAGATAAAATAAAATTGGGATTTATTGCACACATGGACACAGTTTCCGATTTTTGTGACCATGATATCAGGCCGATCGTTCACGAAAATTATGATGGAAAGGATTTGCCACTTGGCACAAGCGGACGTGTTCTTTCTGTAAAGGACTTTCCTCATCTGCCCGATTTAGCAGGACGCACTTTAATCACTACCGATGGAACCACCGTTCTCGGTGCAGATGACAAAGCCGGTATTGCCGAAATTCTCACTATGGTAGAACGTCTTCAGGAAGAAAAGATTCCTCACGGTCAGATTAGTGTAGCATTTACCCCGGATGAAGAAATCGGAACCGGAACCGCACACTTTGACATTGCAAAGCTTGACGCTGACTATGGTTATACTTTAGACGGTGGTCAGGAAGGAGAAATCCAGTATGAGAACTTTAATGCCTGCAGTGCTGTTTTCGAAATTCAGGGCTTCAGTGTCCACCCGGGTTCTTCCAAGGATACCATGATTAATGCTGCTTTGGTTGCCTGTGAAATCAACAGTCTCCTTCCGGGATGCGAGACGCCTCGTGGAACAGAGGGCTACGAAGGATTCTATCATCTGGAGCACATAAGCGGAGATGTGGGAAAAGCAGAGGTTCACTATATTGTTCGTGACCATGACAAGTTCATCTTCGAAGCACGTAAGAACACCTTGCGTTTAATCGAAAAGAACCTGAACGAAAAATGGGGCGAGGGAACCGTAAAGCTGACTATCAAAGACCAGTATAAAAATATGTCAGAAATCATTGCAGACTGTATGCACTTAATTGATAATGCACGGATTGCCTGTCAGGATGCCGACATTGTTCCAATCGTTGAGCCAATCCGTGGTGGTACCGATGGATGTCAGTTAAGCTATCAGGGTCTTCCTTGTCCGAACCTCGGAACCGGCGGATATGCATACCATGGACCATTCGAGCATATCACAGCAGAAGGCATGGACCTCGCAACCAATATGATTGTAGAACTGATTAAGTTGTACGCGAATTAAGATATGAAAATAACCTACATTAACCACAGTGGATTTTTGGTCGAAACTGGTGATTGTTATTACATTTTTGATTACTACAAAGGTGATTTGCCAACTCTTGATAAAAGCAAACCTGTTGTTGTACTTTGCAGCCATTTTCATCCTGACCACTTTACCCCCAAAATATTTGAGATACTAAACGGTATGAATATGCAGTACCAGACAGTTTTGGCAAAGGATATCAGCAAAAAGAACTATCCTGCCGGGACAAAAATTACAAGAGCCTGTCACGACAAGTCCTATGTGCTCGATAATGGAACCGTGATTCACACACTGCTGTCCACAGACAGAGGCGTTGCATTTATTGTAAAAACAAACGAGGGCACCATTTATCATGCAGGCGATTTGAACGATTGGTATTGGGAGGGCGAACCGGATATTGATAATTTACAAATGACAGCAAGATACAGGGCAGAAATTAACAAAATCAAGGTTCTACCTATTGATGTCGCCTTTGTTCCCCTTGACCCAAGACAGGAAACTCATTATGCTGACGGTATGGTGTATTTTCTTAAAACGATTGACTGCGACGCGGTATATCCAATGCATTACTGGGATGAACCTGATATCATAAACAAATTCATCTGTGAATATCCCGAATATAAATCAAGAATCCGGAATACAGAATCAGCAAAAGGAGAAGAACTATGAGTTTTAAAATGATTCACGAAAACTACAATGTTTCCGACCTTGACAGGTCCATCAAATTTTACAGGGAAGCACTTGATTTGTATGAAGTCAGAAGAATCACAAATGAAAATTTTATCATTGTTTATTTAACCAGTGATACCAGTGATTTTGAGCTTGAGCTGACCTGGTTAAAAGATCACCCACAGCCATACAACCTAGGCGAATGTGAATTTCACCTGGCCTTCAAAGCCGATGACTTTGAGAAAGCTCACAAAAAGCATGAGGAAATGGGATGCATCTGCTTTGAAAATCCTGAAATGGGAATTTATTTCATCGAAGATCCTGACGGATATTGGCTTGAAATTTTACCATAGTAGTGATATAGCGCCAAAACGGTACAGAGCAACAAACTCTGTACCGTTTTTTGTGTCTTATTTTATATAATATACATAATTTTCTTTCCTTGCTGCTGCGTCTTTTGGCTCCTCTGCCGCATACCCCAACGCACAGTGGCCGATTCCCTCGTAATCTCCTTCAATTCCCAAATCCGTAAGAATCTTCTTGCCAAACTCTGAATCAAACTCCTCTTTGGCTCTGTGAATCCAAATGCTTGCCACACCAAGGCTCTCTGCTGCATTCATCAAGTTTCCCATGACAAGAGAACCATCATACACATGTGTCCTGCAGGTCCTGTCCGCAAGTACAATCAAAATTACCGGTGCTCCATAGAATGGGTCAAATCCTTCTTTCCATCCACCAATCTTTCTGTTTTCTTCCGCAATCTGGTCACGCAGTTCTTTATTCGTCACAGCAATAATAAGGGGAGACTGCTTTCCCATCCCTGTCGGGGCATAGGTTCCTGCCTTAACAATTCCCTGAAGTTCTTCTTCAGATATCATGTCCGGTTTAAAATTTCTACAGCTTCTTCTCGTTTCTAATACCTTCAATGTTTCATTCATAATGTTTTAACTCCTTTCTTTCTACTACACGCTGGATATCCATATTTGCAGGAAGTATCAGATTCAGCACCACTGCCATTACAAATACCACAGCTACCACATTGGATGCAAACACATCCTGCACCATACTTGGGAAGATATTCCAAAGACCTTCTTCGGATGCCGTTGTAAATCCAATTCCCACGGAAAGGGATAAGGCTACGATGGTAATATTTCTCTGTGTGAATCCACACTTTGCAATCATCTCTACTCCGGATGTCAGAATCGTTCCAAACATCATAATGGTGCATCCGCCTAACACGGATTCCGGAAGAGAAGCAAAGAAATTTCCAACCGGTGGCATAAGTCCTGCCAGAATCATGCAGACAGCGCCTGTCATAATCGTAAAACGATTGACTACTTTTGTCATATTTACCAGTCCTACATTCTGGGAAAAGGAAGTAACCGGAGGACAGCCAAACAGACCTGATAATACCGATGCATATCCATCACATGCCAGAGAACCTGAGATTTCCTCCCCCTTTATATCTCTTCCAAGTCCGCCTGCAACCATAGCTGAGGTGTCTCCAATGGTTTCTGCCGCTGATACCAGGAAAATAATGCAGACCGCAAAGATTGCTCCCGGATGAAATTCAGGTTTAAACGGCAATAAATGCGGAAGTGCAATCAATCCATCTTCCATAATCACGGATAAATCTACTTTGCCCATAAAAATGGCTACGATATAACCAACAATCAGACCTGCAAGGACGGAAAGCTGCTTCATAAATCCTTTGGATAAAATATTCCACAACAGACATACCGCCAAGGTAATAGTTCCTAACAGCAGATTAGAAGCAGAGCCAAAATCGTCTGCGTACCCACCGCCAAAGGAACGGGCTCCTACACTAAAAAGAGAATATCCAATAGCTGTCACAACCGAAGCAGCCACAACCGGTGCAATAATCTTCCTCCAGTATTTTGCAAACAGTCCCAATGTTCCCTCGAAAATACCGCCAACCAGAACAGCACCTACCACAGCCGGATAACCATAGTTGGCAGCTACCGTACTAAGCACAGTTACAAAAGTAAAACTGACTCCCATAACAACCGGGAGACCGGAACCGATTTGCCAAAGCGGATATAACTGAATCAAAGTTGCCAGTCCTGCCACCAGCATGGCATTTTGCAGAAGCATAGCAAGTTCACTTCCCGAAACCGATGGCTGTGCAGCACCTACAATAATGGTAATTGGCGTCAGATTCGCCACAAACATCGCCAGTATATGCTGAAGGCCGAACGGAATTGCCCTGCCAAGGGGCACTGTGCCATCCAACCGGTAAATGTTGTTCATGTCGCAATTATTTTGTTTCATCTCTCATCCTTCTCTTTCGTATTTATCTCTCATCCTTCTCTTTCGTATTTATTCAGGCATTACTCCTCTTTGAAGCCTTCCCCAACGACCTCATTAGATTCCATGATAACTAAAAATGCTTTTTTGTCAACCTGTTTAATCAACCTGCGGATAATCACCATCTCTTTGTTATTGCAGGCACACATAACAACATCCTTTTCTTCCATAGAATAGCTTCCGATTCCCTTTAAAATCGTAGAACCTCTCTCCAGTACTTCATCAATCTTGGCACAAATTTCCGTACCATGTTCTGTCACAATCAACGCCACTTTCCCTTCGTCAATTCCGTACATCACTTTATCCACTACGGTAGACAAAAGATAGGAAACAATCACTCCATAAATCAGGTTATCGATATCCTTTGACACCAGAATAGTTCCAAGTAAAACTACAAACGCATCCAT
>CAJMSZ010000017.1 GCA_905216215.1 uncultured bacterium
CGCCAAGGTCTCGTGCAAGCACGGACTTTGGCTCGTTGCTCGCGTAAATAAAAAACACCTGAAAACCCTCTTTCGGAGGACTATCAGGTATCTTTTCTCAATAATAATACTTTGTCTATCTGTGCAAGTAATTCTAACATGTTCGTAAAAGAAACTTTTTTACTTTCCTCCAGCCATAGCAGCTCCCCCTGCCAGGTAGACCGTTGGCGGAATTTTACCGAAACGGCAAATGTCTCTTTTTCGCCTCTGTGGCTAAGCATTTCTTCTACAGCCACTCTTCTCTCTGGTCTCCTTTTATTATATGCTTTTGATTCTAATCCTTTCTTCTTTTCTGTAAAACTTCTGGCCTCCGTAGAAGCCTGTGGGAACGCAATCTCATCAAAAAATCGATCTGCTTTTGTCATAAGCTCTACAATACTTTCGAATTTCACCGGTTCTTTCTCATAGCAGTGATAAAATCTTCCCCCGATATCACCTTCCTGCATCTGATCCACACACACAACAATCAGATTAGGGGTAGACATATTCATACGCGGTAACTCCTGTTGTTCCATTATTCTCCCCCTTTTCTATTATTTCAAACTGCACTCATACAAAGATGACACCGTACATGTAAGGCGTTTCGCCCATGCTTTGTGTTCTCTGGCAAATGCATTTGCAATACGCTCAGCTACCAGATTGCAATTTTCTTCGTTAATCCCAGTCAGCATAATCAGAAATTGTGCCGGATTATATTTGGTAAAGGAATCACATTTTCTTAAAGACTCCTTAATTGCTCCAAAAAGCACCTCCGACATCCGATCCAGCTTAGTGCCTTCCTTCATGCACTGTCCCTTTCCATCTATGATAGTGCATAACATGATATATACGGACTGTCCATTACGTTCCATATTCCGCCGCATCATTCGATAGGCATCACGGAAACTTGGTGCAGTGCAATAAAATGCGCCGGACTCATCCTCCTCAGCTTCCTGAAGACCTTCTTTAATCTCGTTCAATAACTGCGGTCTGCTGCTAATCCGCTCGCTCATGGCATCAAACTGCTTCATCATCCGCTCTGAAGGAGTCACACCAAGTTCATCAAACAGAAGCTTGGCAGTATCTTCATATTCCTTCATGGCTTCTTCGTAACGATCCAGTTCTATATAACATTCTATCTTCTCTGCTTGCCATTCATCAAATGGGTAAATTCTGCAGGCTGCATCCACAAGTTCCAGAACCTGCTCGTATTCTTCGTGTTCCCTTAAATAAGTACAAAGCCATTCCAATGCTCTCACATACAGCTTCTTATACTGTGCACTTTCCACTAGCACCCATTCTTCTCCTGAAAGTCTGGGAAGAAATTCTCCCTGATACATCTCGCAGGCCTTCTCCAGAAGTTCCACCTTTTCCTCTTCATCTGATTCGGCTTCTGCTCTTTCTACCAATTTTCGAAATTCCAGAGCGTCTACCTCTATCTTCATGGGCGAAGTCCATTTATAAATTCCGCCCTTTGACACGATATAATCATATGTAGGAAGACCTTCCTCTGCCAATGCTTTCTTAAGTCTGTGCACAGTAACCCGGAGATTATTGGCAGCATCCACCATATTCTCTCTTCCGTAAAGTTCTTCCATCAATTTTGTTCTCGGGATTCCTTCTTCACCGCAATGCAGAAGAAGCAGCAAAAGCTTTGACGCCTTTGTCGTACTGTTACGTCCCAATAGAATTGTTTTGTCCCCGTAGGTGACTTCTTCTCTTCCCAGCATCCACGCCTTGAGAACTTCCATCTGCTCACTCATATCAAAATCCCTTTCCTTAAGGTGACTTATGACCCTAATATCATTATATTATTAGACTTCGTATTCTATAACCCTAATCTTTTACTTTGTTTCCTTGATTAAATTCTACTTTACCCCATTTATAAAGTCAAGGTTACATCCCTCTAAGATAATTTTTTTAGGCAAAAATTTGTAACTTTTTTCACTTCAGGCTCAAAAGCATCGACACACTAGAAAACATTTCTGGTGCAAAATAATACATAAATATATTTTTTATGCTATAATAGGTGCAAACTAAAATACAAGGAGTATTTCTCATGAAAAAGCTTGATATTGCCAAGACAATTCAATTAATCGTGTTTATTATATTAGCACTTGTCTGTGCCGGACTCATTCTGTTAAACCCGGAGCTTTACCATATGATTGGGGCAGATTCCAGAGTCCGTCTTATCTGTGGTCTCTTATGGCTGGTGCTTTTTATTTCTTTTCTTTTTATCTTCCTGGATTTCAGTCTTCTGTCTTCCTGGAAAAAGGATTTTCGTGAATTGAACTATGCAGTTCATTCTGACCCGGTTGCCGGAATCGCCAACCGCTTCAGTTGCGATGCTCTTATCGAAAAATATCTGGATAAACCACTTCCGGAAAACATGGGCTGCATCATGTTTGACCTGACAAATATCGCAGATATTAACCGGAATTTCGGACATATTCAGGGAAATATTCTTATCCGGGATTTTTCCAATATCCTACGGTTGACTTCCCTGAATTTGTGCTTTGTAGGACGCAATGGCGGCAACAAATTCATTGCTTTGTTTGAAGACACAGACCTTGAGAAAATAAATACCTTCCTTACCCGTGTAAATCAGAAAGTGAAAGAGCACAACGAGGTGGAAAAGACGCACCCAATTCACTATCAGTATGGAATCGCATTTCACGATGGAAGTGCAGCCCCTACCATCACGGATTTAATTGCTCTTTCTTTCAAGCGCATCAATCAGAATGACACGCACAGGGAAAACGCTCATTCTGGCAAAGAGGAGATGTAGATATGGCAAAACTGGATTACAAATACATTTCCCGTCTGGTTCTTCAGGCTCAAAGTGGAAGCAGTGATGCATTTGCTGAATTGTACGCGGCCACCTATCAGGAGCAGTATGCATTTGCCTATCAATATCTGGAAGATGAGTATCTGGCACAGGATGCCCTTCAGCAGACATACATACAGTCTTTTCGTGAAATCGGCACTTTGTCGGATGCTGCACTCTTTTTAGCGCAATTGCATCAAATTGGATATAAGATATGTTTTGATATGCGTAGAAAACAAAATAATGTTTCTTCTGACTCAGAAAGCGCTCTGGTCTCGGTTGATGGAAACCAATATTCGATTAGACGAATTCTGAATCTTCCTTTTACGGAGTCCCAGATTATCCTCATGAAATATGGAGACCATATGACCAATAGGGAAATCGCCAGACTCATGCATATTAGCCGCAGTTCCGTCAGGCGGTATCTGAACCTTGGCCGGAAGCGTCTTCATCAGATTTTGAATGTTTAAAGGGGGCATCCACAAGCTATGATCTTTCCTTTTATGAAAAAAAGCAGAATTCCTGAATTAAATCAGGATTTGGCAAGTCAGATGCTGCGGAATGTATTTGAGGCATGCCAGGCGGAGCCAAATTCTGTTCCTTTGGAAGTATTAATTTCATACAGTAACTATAGAAAAGAACGTTTCGCCTTTCAGAAATATGTATTGCGCGCAATTCTTGTCCTTTTCTGTTTGTTGCCATTTTTATTCATTTACCCGAATTTTACCATGACCCAGGATGCCATTTCTTCTTATCCACCGGTCTATACTTTTGCGCTGGACACCGCATTTCCGGTAAAAAGTGTAGTGGCAGAGTTAAACGGCAAATCCGTTCCGGTTACTCAGGGGCAGAATCATACGTTCTCTATTGAGCCTTCGGAAAACGGAATTTTACAGGTGTCCGTCACTCTGATTAATAATCAGATTCACACAGAAACGTTGGAAATCAATACCATTGACACCAACCATCCTGTGTACGAATCCAGTTCCCGCAAGGGACAGTTTATTTATCTGTATGTCAGCGATGACCAGTCTGGCATTGATTATGAGAACATTACTGCCGGTGATACCGACGGCAATTCTGTCTCTCCTTACTCCTATAACAAAGCAGAGGGGTATGTTGTATTTCACACTCCGGAAACGAATCTGGATGTTTATGTGCCGGATAAGGCAGGAAATACACTTCATTTGATTTTAAATATACATTAGTTATTAGAAAGGAGTCGATAACCTATGCACCGTATATCCGTTGCTTCACCTGTGCGATATGCTCTTGCCTGCGTTCTCACTCTTTCTCTGTTGTCCGGAATTACGCTTTCAGGATGTCAGAAACAGTCCTCTTCTCCCAAGTCGGAAGAGGCTTCTCCTCCGGCTAACCCTCGGACCACAATTACGGAAGTTCTATCACCTCAGGCAACCGGCTTGGAGGCTTATGGAAATGATTCTGTTTCTATTGATGCTTCTAACACGACAGAAGGCTATTTTATGGTTCGTTACCAGGGAGATGCCGACAAGTCCCGCATCCAGGTTACTACTCCTGATGGCACCCTGTATTCCTATTGTCTTGTACCTGGTGATTACGAGACATTTCCCCTGTCCGGTGGTGATGGTTCTTATCAGATAGATGTATATGAACATGCATATGATAACAAATATGCGCTTTCTTTTTCACAGACAATTTCGGTCTCCCTCAGTGATGAGTTCAAGCCTTTCCTGTATCCGAATCAGTATGTGTGGTTTACACAGGACAGCGAGGCAGTAACCTATGGGCGGGAGCTTTCCCAGAAGTCAGCAGATGATTTGGATTATGTAGAGCAGGTTTACAATTACGTCATTCAAAATATTTCCTACGACACAGATTTTGCTGAGGATATTCCTACCGATTATATTCCTGATATCGACGTAACCATGCAGACACGCAAGGGAATCTGTTTTGATTATGCTTCTCTCATGTCTGCCCTTCTTCGTTCCCAGGGAATACCGACCAAGCTTGTAGTTGGTTACTCCGGAACCACTTACCATGCATGGATCAGCGTGTATCTGGACGAAGCAGGCTGGGTAGACAATATCATTGAATTTGATGGAAAGGACTGGTCACTAATGGACCCAACCCTTGCAGCTAACAACGATGAAGATTCCGTCAAAAAATATGTTGGTGACGGAAGCAACTATATCGTTAAATATTCCTATTAACATACTTTATGTAGCAAACAAAATGGAGGCTTTTTATGAGTGAACAAAACTTTTCCGAAAAACCTTTCTCCCATATGGAATTATCTGCTTTCTGTGGACAAATGGCTTTGATTTTAAAATCCGGAATTTCTGCCACAGAAGGACTGTCGATTATGTTGGAGGATGCTTCTTCTGAAGAAGAAAAAAACATCTTACAGACTTTGCTCAGCGATATGAACGAGAGTGGAAGCCTGCCTCACGCTCTTGAATCCGTTGGACTTTTTCCTTCTTATATGGTACATATGACCGCAATTGGAGAAGAAACAGGTACACTGGACGACGTCATGTCTGCACTGCAATCTCATTACGAGCGGGAAGCAGATATTGCACGCACCATCAAAAGCGCTGTCACTTATCCTTTGATTATGATTGGAATGATGATTTTGGTCATTGTTGTTCTTCTAGTCAGGGTAATGCCTGTTTTCCATCAGGTGTTTGTCCAGCTTGGTACAGAAATGACCGGAGTTTCCCGTGCACTGATGAACATGGGAACTGTCATCAATCGTTACGCCATTCTTTTATCTGTTTTGTTACTGATGATTGTAGCTTTCGGATTCTACGCAGTCCGCACCCGTTCCGGCAAAGCATTCTCCCGGAAATTAGGTTATCGCATTGGTTCTATTCGGAAAATATACGAAGAAATCGCTGCCTGCCGTTTTGCAAGTGGCATGGCGCTTACTTTAAGCAGCGGACTGAATCCAGACCGCAGTATGGAGCTGGTTCGTGCTTTGATTGATGACCCGTTTTTTCTCCGGAAGCTTGACTCCTGTTCAGACAGGATTCTATCAGGGGAAGATCTCTCATCTGCCCTGTTTTCTTCCGGCATTTTCACCGGTATGTACGCCCGTATGGCATCCATTGGTTCCAAAACAGGCGCCATGGATCAGGTAATGAACCAGATTGCTTCCCTTTATCAAGAAGAGATTGATACACGAATGAACAATACTCTGGCTGTATTAGAGCCTACCTTGGTAATCGCCTTGTCCTTAATTGTAGGAGTCATTTTGTTATCTGTCATGCTGCCACTTATGGGAATCATGTCAGGTATATAAGGAGGGGTTGTTATGCATCGTTTTGAATATGAGAAGCGCTCCCGTTTTTCCGGAAAACTTCTGATTTCAATATGTGTTTTCCTATTTGTCATGTTTTTGTTTCTTTCTGGAGTTTCTTCTTTGTCAGAAAGTACAACAAAGCGTCAGAAAGAGGCTTTGGAAGATGCAATTACCCAAAGCATCAGCTATTGCTACAGTGTAGAAGGAGTTTATCCGGAGAGCCTGGAATATCTGAAAGAAAATTATGGACTGACTTATAACGAAGATTTGTTTTACGTGGACTACCGCACCACCGGTGCAAACCTGATGCCGGATGTGACCATCATAGAAAAGAGGAATTAATATGCAATTTCAGAATCGTAAACGGCACATGATAGATTTTCTCTTTCCCATTGCCCTTTTCCTTATCTTCACATTATCTGCCTTAATGGTTGTATTGTTTGCTGCCCGTATTTATCAGTCATCCGTGGAAAATTCATCCCGGAACGATACTGCGCGCACTGCACTTTCTTATGTTGCGGAAAAAATACACCAGAACGACATGAGTGATTCTATCACTTTGGGAAGTTTTGATAACTGTGATTCCTTAATTATCAGGCAAGATTACAATGGTGACAGCTACACCACTTATATATACGTTCATGATGGCTCATTAAAAGAACTGTTTGTAAAAGATGGTGCAAATGCATCTGCTTCCAACGGAAAATCCATTCTCGATGTTACATCTTTTTCGATGACACAGCTAAATGATAATCTGTTAAAATTTAACTGTATTGACAAGAACGGGCATTCCGCTTCTATTATAGTCGGATTAGAAAGTGAATGATAATCGGCTTGTATAATAAAACAATTCATTTTCATAGAAAGGATATTGTGTCTTATGGTTCGTAAAAGCAGACCTCAGTCTTCCACTTTATTTTTGATGGAATTAATTCTGGCAATTTTATTTTTTTCCATTGCCAGCGCTGTCTGTGTACAGTTTTTTGTGAAATCTCATCTGCTGAGCAAACATTCTCAGGAGCTTTCCCATGCTGTAAATGAATGTTCCGCCGTGGCTGAAATATGCAAGACCTCCGACAGCCTGTCCGGTGCTTCCGAATTAATTCGCAGGGAGTATGCTTTTGTAGATACTTCTCTTTCTGAGAACGGTTCGAATCAAAGTACAGAATTGACGCTATATTTTGATAAGGACTTTGTTTCTTGCAGTGAAGCCTCCAAATACTACGAGTTGCACGTAACACTTCAGGAGAAAGAACAGACGTTGACCGAAGAAATGCAGGTTCTTGATTCGTCCGATGATTCCATCATTTATGAACTCAAGACTCAGCACCATATTCCAAGGAGGACAATCCATGAGTAGCAAAAACAAATCCAACGGATTCCCAAATATCGGTTTATCTTCCTTATTGATTGTATTTTTGATTCTTTGCCTGACAACCTTTGCTCTCTTGGCGCTTTCTACTGCCAAGAGTGATGATACCTTAAGCAAAAAGCTTGCTGACCACCGGACAGATTACTACGCGGCATCCTCTCAGGCCGAAGAAATCCTTGCACAAATTGATGCTATATTAGAACAAAAGCAGAGCCAGAGTCTTGCCGGCACGGACTTTAGTAACATAGATAACACTTCCATTTCTATCAATACCGAAGAGAATTTGGATGTTCTCTCTTATTCGGTTCCTATGAAAAACGGCCAGCTTCTATCCGTAAAGCTTCAAATCACGGACCCGGAGGAATCGGAACACTATTATAAAATACTCGAATGGAAGGTCTCTGAAAAATAGTTCAAGAAATTTTAAAATTAGAAAGGAAATGATTATGAGTCTTGATTTGAATATAAAAACAATTTTAGAACAAGCAATTAAAGCCAATGCTTCTGATGTGTTCATTGTAGCCGGACTTCCTGTGTCCTTTCGTACAAACGGAGTTATCGGTCATGTCATGGAAGAAAAACTTTTTCCACAACATACCGAAGCTCTGTTAAATGACATTTACGAGCTGGCCGGACACCGCAATATGGAACGGCTGCACACTTCGGGGGATGATGATTTCTCTTTTGCAATCCAGGGCTTATCCCGTTTTCGTGTCAGCGCCTACAAACAACGTGGGTCTTTATCCGCTGTCATTCGTGTCATTACCTTCGAGCTCCCGGATTACACATCGCTTGGTATTCCGGAACACGTTATGGAGCTTACCAACACTTCCAAAGGTATGATTCTGGTAACCGGTCCTGCCGGAAGCGGGAAGTCCACTACACTCGCGTGTATGATTAACCAGATTAACACCACCCAGCAGAAGCATATCATTACACTGGAAGACCCTTTGGAATATTTACATCAGCACAAAAAAAGCATTGTCAGTCAGCGGGAAATTAAGATTGACACAGAGAACTACGTCTCAGCACTCCGTGCATCGCTGCGCCAGAGTCCTGATGTGATTCTCTTAGGTGAAATGCGTGACTACGAAACCATCAATGTCGCAATGACTGCTGCCGAGACAGGACATTTGCTTTTATCTACTCTGCATACTATCGGAGCTGCCAACACAGTTGACCGCATTATAGATGTTTTCCCTGCTAATCAGCAGCGCCAGATTGCGGTGCAGCTTTCTATGGTACTTACTGCAGTCATCTCACGGCAGCTCGTTCCTGCTGTAGACGGAACCGTAATTCCTGCTTGGGAAATCATGACTGTGACACCGGCTATCCGTAACATGATTCGCGATAACAAAGTGCCCCAGATTGATGCTCAGATATACTCCTCCGCCAAACCGGATATGATTTCCATGGATAACAGTCTCCTTTCTCTCTATAAGCAGGGAAAGATTACCGGTGAAACCGCATTAAAATATGCAACCAACCCAGAAATGCTGGGAAGAAAAATCTCTTAATTTCTTCTTTCCCTATCGGACTATATGTCACAAAATGCATAAAAAAACGATATCGCACAAGAAATTCAATCCCGTGCGATATCGTTCTTTATCTTTATACTAGCAGATACATCACTACAAAGTGGCAGGCACTTCCGCCCATTACAAATAAGTGAAAAATTTCATGGCTTCCGAAATTCTTATGTTTCATATTGAATATTGGAAGCTTTAATGCATAAATGATTCCACCTATGGTGTAAATAATTCCACCTGCTAATAACCATCCAAATTCTGCTCTGGATAAGCCGTTTAACATCTGTCCAAAAGCAAGTACACAGGTCCATCCCATTCCAATATAAAGAACGGAAGACACCCACTTCGGGCAAAATACCCAGAATGCTTTTATTAAGATTCCAACAATCGCAATTCCCCATACCAATATTAATAGCGGAATTCCAATCTTTCTGTCTAAGACTAAAAGGCAGATTGGTGTATAACTTCCGGCAATCAATACGAAAATCATCATATGATCAATCTTCTTGAGAATCGTATTGACCTTTTTGGAAATATCAAAGGTATGGTATGTGGTACTGGCAGCATACAGCAGCACCATGCTGACAGCATACACGGTAAGAGAAATCAAATACACAGAATCCTGTTCTCTGGATGCCTGAATCAAAAGTGGAATTGCTGCAAAAATCGCCATCAGCATTCCAATAAAATGAGTAATCGCACTTCCCGGGTCTTTAATATGTCTATTTTGTTTATTCATGATATACGCCTCCGAACCATTCTATGTAGTTTTTAATACTACATTAAGTATATGTTTATATTACACTTAATATTCGAAGATTTCAATATCAATTTTCAAAAAAATAGATGTCGCATGACCCACGACATCTATTCATCCAATTCTTTTCTTCCAATGTTTCCCTACTTTATATGATTTTATATAATTTGACTTATTTGATTCAGCTTCTCTGCCAGTTTTTCTATATACTTCTGTAGTAATGCAAACATTTCCTCATACACTTCCTGCGGTTGTCCATATACAGATGGTACTTCTTTTTCTTCTCCTATAAATTCATTCAAAGTGTATACATTTTCAAACTCAGAATATTCATTTTTCACTTTTTGTTTCGTATTTTCATTGAAAGTAAATAATAATGTGTCTTCTGTTAACATTTCTTCGGTCAAAGCTGTTGTTTCAAAACCGTCAGTACAAATTCCTTCATTCTGCAAAAATTCTTCAGCTCTTGGATTCATTGGCTCTGAAAACAATACAACCAGTCCTCTGGCACTAATTTCATATTCCTGACGAAGCCTTTCTCTTTTAAGCAATTCTGCTGCAACAGGTGCATGACAGTTTCCACTGTCACCTACAAAAAGAATACTTCGATATCTTTGCAATCTGGTAATTTCATCTGCCTGAATCACATGGTGTCCTGCTGCTTTTCCGAGACGATTCATAATCGCAGTTCCAATTCCTTCTTCCGAAAATGCTTCACTGTAAATGCAGGACACATCTTCTTCATTGAACTCGCGAAGAATTTTATAAAGATTTCTTGCAACCGTCTTTTCATTCTCCCTGGAACCAATGCTCTTCACAATTCCCGTTGTATAAAGGGACAGAGACTCATTGGTTGCAATAATACCAACCCGCTTACCATGACGTTCATCCTCATACGCTAACTGACGAATTGCTTTCACCGTTTCATCCGGTGCACCTTCCACAATAACCATATCTGCGTTCGGAGCATAGTGACGGTACTTCATTCCCGGTGCCTTAGGTGCTTTCCCACTTTGTTCACTTATCAAGGTCTCATCTACAGCTACCTCACCAATCACTTCACTCAGCATCTGCCTTGTAATCGCACCCGGTCTTAAAATCATCGGTGGTTCCACCGTCATATCCAGAATTGTAGATTCCACGCCAATGTCAACACTGCCACCATCTACAATCATATCAATCTTACCACCTAGATCCTCTGCTACATGACCTGCAGTTGTAGGGCTCGGCTTCCCGGAGGTATTTGCACTGGGCGCAGAAATATACCCACCCCCGGCTATAATAATTCTTCTTGCAATTTCATCGTCCGGCATACGGACTGCCACTGTTTCCAGACCACCTGTTGTGCCAAGAGGCACACAGGCACTTTTGTTAAATATCATGGTCAGTGGTCCAGGCCAGAACTTTGCTGCAATTTTTCTTGCATTTTCTGGTACTTCTGTAACAATTTTGTCCAAATCCTCCATATGGGCAATATGAACAATCAGTGGATTATCTGATGGCCGTCCCTTTGCAGCATATGTTTTCTTTGCCGCTTCTTCATCTAATGCATTTGCCCCCAATCCATAAACAGTCTCTGTGGGAATTGTCACTAGTCCACCATTTTGCAGAATATGCCCTGCTTCCTGAATAATACTTTCATCTATGTTGTTTCTGTCGATTTTCTTTACTATTGTTTCCATGCTTCCTATTATAGCATTATCTATAAATCAACGCAAATTATTCTTCCCTGATATATTGCAAAATTCCATCACAGATCACTTGTGCCAATTCCTGCTGATATTCTTCCGTAGTCAGCTTTTGGGCCTCCTCCCAGTTACTTAAGAAGCCGCATTCCACGATCACAGTCGGAACATCCGTATGCCGGAGTATGTAATACGAATCATTTGCCTTTGCCTCTCTTCTGTTGTCCATATCTATTTTTTTAAAATTTTCCTGCAAAACCAGTGCCAGTTCTTTCCCTTTTTCTGAATTGCTGTAATAAAATACCTGTGCACCCGATTCCCGTTCTGTAACATAGCTGTTCTGGTGAATGCTCACTACAAGCTTCGCCTTTGCATCATTCATAATCTGTACCCGCTTTTTCATGTCTTCACTTTTAGACTCCGCAAGCATTTCATCTGTCTCTCTGGTAAGTACAACCTGAATATTTTCTTTTTCCAGCGCAGTTTTCAGTTTTTCTCCAATTGCAAGATTAATATCCTTTTCCAACGCATTATTTACTCCGATTTTCCCAGGGTCTCCCCCTCCGTGTCCACTATCTATGACAACCGTCAGCTTCTCTTCCTGCTGCTGATTCAGATTTAGATTTGCTGCAACAGCCACGCTCAATTTGTGGCTTCCATAAATAATCCCCATTAAAAAAAGCAATACACCAATCCATTTTATTTTTTCAATCAAAAAAAGAACCCTCCTTACATATATTCTATACTGTAAATATATGCACGAAAGGGTTCTTTCCATTCTAACTTATATTCTATCCTCTTTTTAGTTTACGTATTTCAAAATCAAATCCCAGATATCTGAAGTTTCAAATCCGAGTTTCCATGCTGCTGTTCCGGCAAGATTATTCTCTTTCATAAGCTGCAATTTTGCTTCCAGAGAATCTGCATCTTCCAGCCAGATTTGATATGTTGCGCCATCAGAATCTTCCCACCGGGCATAATGTTGCTTTACAGTGTCATCCCATGTAATCTCTGCACCGGCATCTGTTACTCTGGAAAGAGCCGCGCTCATACCAAGCGCCTCACTGGTAACTTTCATATCGTAAAGTCCGGCCTCAGTGCCTTTCTGCCCTTCCAGTTCCTCCTCCGTCTTCGGAACTTCCTTCCACAATCTGGTGTAGAACGGAACTGCGTTGATTACCTTCTCAGCAGGAACATCCTTAATCGTTTCCTCAATACCTTCCTTCACGTAACCGTAAGAAGCCACGGAGCCAGCCTCATATGATCCGGCAAAATGTTCATCATATCCCATGATAATTACATAATCCGCAACAATTCCCTGCTCTTTTCTGTGATAATGTTCGTTATATCCCTTCGGAACATAATTATCCACAGATAAAACCAGATGATTGATTCTGCATTTTACAGAAAGTTCTCGGATAAACTGAATATAATGTTCCCCAACATCCGTTGGAATCTGTTCAAAGTCTACATTGATTCCATCCACACCGGAAGTCAATGCCTCTGATATCAGCTGATTCACAAGGTTCTCTCTTGCCGATGTATGACTGAGTAATTCCATCTGGTCTATGTTATCACTGAAGTTATCAACTAATGCCCACACTTCTAAGCCAAGCTGATGCGCATAATTCACATAAGTGGTGCTGGCAATAGAAGAAATATTCCCATTGTTATCGGTAACACTGAACCAGGTCGGCGCAATTGTTGTGAGTCCTTTTGTATTTGCAATTATCTGCAGTACAGCATTATTTGCAGTCTGGCTTGTAACCTGGTGCCATGCAAGATTGATGGTCTTATCCGCACTAATACTGGTAAATTCTTCCTCCTGGAAATTACGTGAAATCACTTCATTTTCTTCCTTTTTCAGACGGTTTGTCTTCACGTAACCTACCACACCGCTCTGTGTGCACACTTTCTTCCAGTCCCCGGCTTCCTCAATAGTTCTGACCTTGTCACCCTTCTTCACATCAATTAAAATCGGGCTCTTCACCCCGCCGCGCAAGCGCACTTCTGTGTCTCTCTTTACTGTTGCCACTGTTCTTCCGTCAAAATCAGTCTCAATCATAACCCGATTTGGATCTTCATACACATTATAATCCAAATCTGTGTACTCTTTCACAAAATCCAACGCAATATAGGCTGCACTTCCTTCTGTCTTTAAGATGGCATAATCCTTGCTTTGCTCCGTCTTGGCAACTGTATAAGTGGAACTTCCCACTTCGGCTTTCACAATAGCTTCCGGCAATGTATAGAGCAAAAGGTTTTCATTGGAATCCCAATAAAACCGTTCATTCAAATAATCACGGACAATTTCATATGGTACATAGACATGATTATCTATCCGCAGACCCTGCTGTTCCATCACTTCATTGTTAACGGTGATTCCCAAGCCATTGTCTGACTTTATTCCAAAATATGTGTCCAAATCATATCTCTCTTTTGTCGGTCCATATTTCCATAAAAATATACTTCCAAAAGCCACCATTCCTATGATGATGAGAACAAGTGCCGCAATTAAGATTTTATTATTATTTTTTTTCTTTTTCCGTCTTTTTTTCTTTGTTCTTCCAGATTCATATCCTGTTCGTCTTTCGTCCACATTACACCTCCGTACATTGCATTTAGCCCATTATAACATACTTTATGAAATTCGTTAACTATTTAGAAATACAATCTAAAATCTTTTACGTGAGGTCTGTCCACTTGATTTTTTATTGTAAAATGAAATCTGCTATTCTTCTGTCTCTGTTTTTTCCACCACCCCTTTCTTTTCTTCCACTTCGTAAAAATCGAGTTCTTTCAGCTTTCCATTTTCATCCATAACATAATCTCTCATATAATGATTGGTTTCACGAATCATATGCGCAGAAACGATTTGCATGGGGCTTGCCAATCTTCCATCCATATGCATACGAATGCCGGACTTCTCATACTCCGTCAGCTCTGAAAATAATTCCTGATAGCTCTTGCTCTCTCTTTCCATTGTTCTCCCTGCTTTTCTCTTTATTTCGGCAGACAGATTTTACGGCAAAAAACAGTCTTAGAAAGTGCCTGTGATATACTATTCTATTTTCCCCGATGACAAGAAAATACTCTGCTGCCAGCTTTCCTTGTTGTTTTGTTGATAAATTGTCTGATACGACAAGAATGTTGAAACGCTTATGTGCGAAATGCGTTTGCCGGGTCTTATCACCCTCGTTAATTTGAAATAGGTTTTATTTCCTTGTACCGCTATTATATGAAATCATAAATTTTATTGCAAGTATTTTTTAATTTTGTTTACATCCCACCTTTTTTTGTTTATACTAATACTGAGTAGCTATACTATATTGTGAAGGAAGTGATGATACATGAAAATCGAAAAACTCAATGACAACCAGATCCGCTGCACGCTGACGCCTGCTGATTTGGAAGAACGTCAGCTAAAGTTAAGCGAATTAGCTTATGGAACTGAAAAAGCGAAATCACTTTTCCATGATATGATGCAACAAGCTGCGCACGAATTTGGCTTTGAAGCAAATGATACACCTCTCATGATTGAGGCTATCCCAACTTCACCCGATTCTATCGTGCTTATTATTACGAAGGTAGAAGACCCTGAGGAACTTGACACCCGTTTTGCGAAGTTCTCTCCGTCTCCACAGAATGGTTCTTCAGGCAAGAAGAATATTTCTGTCTTTGATCATTTGAAGAAACTGGAGGGTGCCGAAGAATTCCTGAATCTGTTAAAGCAGATGAAGAATGCGGTTTCCGCCGCACCTGAGAATATTTCTGCCGACATGACCGAAGAGACAGCTCCAGAAGAGTCAGAAGAAAAAGCCCCATCCATTCGGATGTTCTCATTCTCCACACTGGACAGTGCTATTCGTGCCTCTCGATTACTTGTCAGCATGTATCAGGGTTCAAATACACTTTATAAAGATGAGACGAACGATATCTATATATTGGCTCTGAGTCAGTCCGCACACACTGCTTCAGATTTTAACAAAATCTGTAACATGCTGTCCGAATACGGATTATCAGAACAGGGAAATAGTGCAACGCTTGCATTTCTGGAAGAACATTGTAGTGTGATTGCGTCTCAGAACGCAGTTCAGACACTTGGCACTTTATAAAAAATATTTCCACAATAAAAACGGATTCCACAATGGAATCCGTTTTTATTTCATTCAAACAATAATTAATCTAATGTTGCAAGATAAGCATTAAGTTTAGCTACAAGCTTGTCTACATCTACTCCATGAGTAGCGGCAGCTTCGTCTAATGCTTCTACCTGTGCACATGGACAGAAAATGCATCCCATGCCTTCTTCCTGAAGAATATCAGCTGTACCAGGTGCCTTGCTAAGAAGTTCTCCCATAATAATCGATTTATCAATCTGCATTGCCATGTATATTACCTCCTTTATTTTTCGTACTTTTTAATTATAATACCACATTCAATTCTTGGCAACCATTATGTTTTCAAAACATTTCCTGTTAAAAATTGTATTTTTAAATATTCTGAATTCTCTTTATTTTTCAAACATCTTGCATCATTTTTAGACTTTAAAAAAGTCAACACCTTTTTCGATAAAATTCGACAAAAATCAAATTTTATGGAATTTACCCAAAACGCTTGTTCATTTTTTCATCCCACTTTTCCACATAAAACATATGTTTTTATGTGGATAACGTGGAAAACTTTTCTGATTCGTTGATTTTTCCACCTTTTTTCGTTCCTTTTGTGTGGATAACTCGGAAAACTATTTTGTTGGCATTTTTTGAATTTTCGACAAATTTAGTTATTTTGCGCACTAGACAAAACTATTTTTTTTGCATATAAAAAAATCCAGAACACATGTTTCTGGATTTTCGAGCTGAAAACTTATCATTTTGTATATACAATTTGTTTTTACAAAACTCTGCGAACTGCAAGAATATTTCCATAAGTAGCAGAAGAAATATCAATTCCCTGTGAAGGACTGATGGCATTTACAATCTGATTATTTCCTATATAAATACCTACATGTCCATCATAACAGATTAAATCTCCAGGCATTGCCTCAGCATAGGAAACTCCGGCACCTGCACTGCGCTGCTCATATGAAGTTCTTGGAAGCGATATACCAAAGTTTGCAAATACTGACTGGACAAAACCAGAGCAATCTGCCCCGTTTGTCAGGCTCGTTCCACCCCATACATATGGATTTCCAATAAACTGGCAGGCATAATCTACAACTTGCTGACCTACATTTTTCGCCTGTGCCGCTTCTTCTTGTAACCTTTGTTCTTCCTGCCGGCGAGATTCTGCATATACAAATTCCTCACCATTTTCTACCTTCTGTTCGGCAATACTTTCTGCTTCCTCACCAAAAATAATGTACTCTGTCTTCACATATCCTGTGACTTCGCCACTTTCAACCGGTGTCCATTCGTCCACCGTTCCTGTAATTTTCATAGCAGACCCTGGATATAGTTTGCCGACATACTCACTTTCTTTTGTCGGCTCACTTCTTACATATAAGAAGCTTGTGACGTTTGTAAACGCCATATCTGAATACTCACCCTTATTATCTTTTGCCTCCTGAATATCCGTCTTTACTTCTTCGGATACATCATTCAGCAGTGTTTCAATTCCCATAGCATGTCCCAGTTCACCCAAATTTTTCTCCCCATCGGATGCCATAACCGAGAAGCTCTGACTGGAAATCGTTCCCATTAGTGTAATAAGAATCAAACCTTTTTTCAGATTCGAATGCATAAATTTAACCTCCTTTATGAATTCTTGTCTTTCATAAATGTTACAAAATTGTTACACTTATTACATTCGCCATTCTAACAGTGGCAAATGTATTTGTCAACTAATTTTGTTCGTTTTTAAGTTTCTTTACATATTTTTTATAAATATTTTGTCTTTTTTTATCTTAATTGTTACAAATATATTACACTTCATTTTTCAGTATATCCAGCATTTCCAATATTATACAAAAATTTTTATCTGAATTTTATCTGCGGAAAGAAATAATAAAATTCTATTGACAACATTCTATTCTTACGTTATAATTTCAGTAACAGTTATCATTATTTATTGTGGAGGTGAAGGAAATGGCAGCAATAACAGCATTAAAATATAGCAGGCAGAGAGAAGCAATCAAATCCTACCTCGCTTCTACCACCTCACATCCCACAGCAGATACTGTATACATGCATGTACGGGAAGATTTTCCAAATATCAGTCTTGGAACCGTATACCGCAATTTGAATCTGTTGGTTGATTTAGGTGAAGCTATAAAAATTACAACACCTGATGGTGCAGATCGTTTTGACGGGAATCCTAATCCACATTATCACTTCTGCTGTAAGCACTGTGGAAATGTGTATGATTTGGATATGCCGGATTTAGATGAGCTTAATAAGCATGCCTCTAAATTCTTTGACGGAGAGCTTGATGGACACACTATACTCTTCCACGGAACGTGTAAGCATTGCGAAAATAACAAATAATAATAAGAAAAAAGGAGATTAAAACTATGAAGAAATATGTCTGTTCAGTATGTGGTTATGTTCATGAAGGAGATTCAGCACCAGAAAAATGTCCAGTGTGTGGAGTTGGAGCTGAGAAATTCACAGAAGTAAAAGAAGGCGAAAGAGAATGGGCTGCAGAACACGTTGTAGGTGTTGCTAAAGGTGTAAGCGAAGATATTCTTGCAGATTTACGTGCAAACTTTGAAGGCGAATGCTCTGAAGTAGGAATGTATCTTGCAATGGCAAGAGTTGCACACAGAGAAGGATATCCTGAAATCGGCTTATATTGGGAAAAAGCTGCATACGAAGAAGCAGAACATGCTGCAAAATTTGCTGAATTGTTAGGCGAAGTCGTAACAGACAGCACAAAGAAAAACCTGGAAATGAGAGTTGAAGCTGAACACGGAGCAACCGCAGGTAAATTCGACCTTGCAAAACGCGCCAAAGCAGCAAATCTCGATGCAATTCATGACACAGTACACGAAATGGCCCGCGACGAAGCCCGCCACGGAAAAGCATTCGAAGGACTGCTTAAGAGATACTTTGGATAAGCTACAAGCCGAGTAAGGATAAAAAATAAAAAGTATGGGATGGAAAATTTATTTTTCAAACCATACTTTTTCTTTTTTAGACTTATTGGGCGACAGCCCTCATGAAATAGACCGTAGGTCTATGAATGGCTCGGCGTTTTCTCACTTGCATGGGCGTTTATTTTTGCTATTTTAGTGGGCGACAGCCCACAGCGAGAAGTAGCGTAGCGCATTCGAGCTGGCTTGGCGCGGCTTTTGCTAGGCGACAGCCCACAGCGAAAAGAAGTCATCCATTTTCTCTTGACACAAGTCCGAAATCGTACTATACTTTTTACAAGTACGATTTCGGACTTATTTTATTAGAAAGCGAGAACCAGTTTATGACTACACCAAAAAAGCCTCCAATTTCCCCTTCCCTCAGGGAATTTAATCGGATTTATAAAGAAATGACTGAATTTTACCATGAGCTTGCACGTACACTTCATTTGTCAGACAGTATTTTTGATATATTTTATTCTCTTTCCGAAATGGGTGACGGCTGTCTGCAAAAAGACATTTGTCAGGCTTCCTGTCTTCCAAAGCAGACTGTCCACTCTTCCATCCGCAAGTTGGAAGAAGAGGGATACTTAACACTTCAACCAGGAAAAGGGCGAAATATGCATATTTATCTCACAAACACTGGGAAAACCTTGATTGAGCAGAAGCTATATCCTGTTCATCGCCTCGAGAGCGATGCATTCTCTGTTATGACAGAAGAAGAATGTCAAAAAATGTTAGAATCCTACAGCAAATATATCAATGCTCTGAGGGCAGGGCTACCAAATCTTCGGGAGGATTTATAATTATGCAAATACAATTATCAGAACATTTTACCTATAAAAAATTGCTACAATTTGTTATGCCATCCATTGTTATGATGATTTTTACTTCCATTTACAGTGTTGTAGACGGGCTTTTTGTCTCAAACTTTGTAGGAAAAACTGCATTTGCCGCAGTCAATCTAATGATACCTTTTCTAATGGGGGTCAGTGCTTTGGGATTCATGATTGGAACCGGGGGCAGCGCAATTGTTGCAAAGACATTAGGCGAGGGAAAAAAGGAGCTTGCAAATGAATACTTCTCTATGTTGGTTTATGTGACCATTATCGGTGGACTTATGATTACCATTACAGGAATGCTCGTTGTACGCCCCGTGGCAATTGCACTTGGTGCAAGTGGTGAATTATTGGAAAACAGTATCTTATATGGACGAATTCTTTTTATTTCTCTTACTCCTTATATGTTACAAAATGTTTTCCAGAGTTTTTTTGTTGCTGCTGGAAAACCCCATCTTGGACTTCGCGTAATTATGATTGCCGGGGTCACAAATATTATTTTAGATTTTCTTTTTATAGCCGTTCTGCATTTTGGATTAGCGGGAGCTGCATTTGCAACTGTTTGCGGTGAATTTATTGGCGGACTATTCCCGGTTTTTTATTTTGCCCGGAAAAACTCCAGTCTGCTGAGGCTTGGAAGAACACATTTTTACAAAAAGGTATTGCTTCAAACCTGTATCAATGGTTCTTCTGAGTTAATGACAAATCTTTCCAATTCCATTGTAAATTCACTCTACAATATTCAGCTGATGAAATTTGCCGGAGAAAACGGAGTTGCTGCGTATGGAACAATTATGTATGTCAATTTTATTTTCGCTGCCATCTATTTTGGATACTCCATCGGCAGTGCGCCTATCGTCAGCTACCATTATGGTGCTGCAAACCATGCCGAGCTGAAAAATCTGCTTCGGAAAAGCATTACCCTAGTGAGTACATGGGCATTGTCACTGGTCATTCTTGCTCAATTAATTGCAACACCACTTGCAACGCTCTTCGTGGGCTATGACCCAGAACTGTTTGAACTGACCCGTCATGGTTTCCGACTGTATAGCCTTGCTTTTTTGATTAATGGCTTTAACATTTATGGTTCTGCGTTTTTTACCGCACTGAATAATGGTCCCATTTCCGCAGCCATCTCTTTCCTGAGGACACTGGTATTCCAGCTTGCCTGTGTACTGGTACTCCCAATGATATTTGGCATCAACGGAATCTGGTTTTCCGTAGCAATTGCAGAGTTATTGACCTTATCAATTACCATTACTTTTTTTGTTCGTCAAAGAAACAGGTATCACTACATATAAATGCCCGAATTGCAGAAACCCATTTTCTCTTTTGAGCGCGAAAAAAACTGCTGCAAAGCAGAATATCCATCTACTTTGCAGCAGCCTTTTGTTTTTCATCTTCTCTACATATCATTCTACTCCAAAGAATGCATCCATTCCACGTACAATTCCTTCCACAATTTTTTTCTGATATTCTTCCTCTGCCATCTGCTGGTCTTCCGATGGATTGGTCATAAATCCCATCTCCAGAATCGTGGTTGGCACTTGTGCCCAGTTAATCCCACTCATAGTATCCGTCTCCCAGACATTCCGTTTTGCAGCTCCGGTCGTGGCTACCGCCTGATTTAAAATGCAGTCCGCCAAAGCCCTGCTTTGCTGATAAATCGCTCCATTGTACGGATTGGATGGGGTCTGACAGATTGTCATCATTCCTGCTGCGCTGCTGCTCTCCGAGCCATCTGCATGGATACGGATAAATGCATTTGCACCGGCATCATTTGCCACGATCGCACGCTCTGCATTGGAAATGTTGACATCATTGGTTTCTCGTATCATCAACACCTGATAGCCTTTTTCTTCAAGAGCATCTCTCAGTTTTAAAGAAACCTGAAGCGTCAGTTCATACTCCGGGATTCCTGTCGATACGCCTCTTGTTCCTCCTGCAACTTTTGCTTTCTGCGCTGCAGCTCCTGGTCCTATCGGCTCTTTCTCACTGTTCCCTTGGGCCTGATGTCCCGCGTCAATGGCAATCAGATAATTGCCCCTGGGATTCTTCTTTTTCTGTTCTTCTTCCGCTCTTTTTTCAGCTTCTATTTCATCTGTCTTCTGACGAAATACTGCCTTTCCCTCTTCTGTCACAGAAGCCACATTTACCGGTGTCAGTCCGTTCTCCGCCAAAGCTCCCATTTTTTCTTCTCCTGCACATCCCGCCAGACAGACAAGAGCCATTAAAATCACACATAATCTATATTTCATTTTTGATATTCCTTTGCATTTTTTATGCGCTCAATATACTAAAAACTTTCTGCTTATGCAATATGTTTCCGTTTCTTAAAGGCTTAAGACAACAATTTCCGAACTGCCTCTCCGTCAAACACGACTTGCTCTACATGCTCCACTTCTATCTGGTAGAGCGCATTCGCTGCAATGTGCTCTGCCGCCTGTTCCAGATTACGGATTCCAGAAGTGCCTGAGTACAATTCAATCACCGTATCCAATCCATCTTCTGTGATCATACACTCATTTTCTCTAAGACTCATTCTCTTCAGGATTTTCGGAAGTGCAAATTTAGCAAAAATCACTTTCTTCTCTTCCGGTGTATAATCCGGAATGTCAATCACCGCAAATCTTGACATAAGCGGAGCGCTGATCTGGTCTTTCTCATTTGCAGTCGCAATCGGATAAACTCCTACTGTTGGCACATTACATTCCATATAATTATCCGTAAATCCAAGATTGTCAAGCAATGTTAAAAGGACGTCCGCAGGATTTCCGTTTCCTTTTCCCGCCGCTTTATCCAGCTCATTGATGATAAATACAAGGTTCGACTCTCCTGCTGCCGCAAAGGCTTCCATAATGATTCCCGGTTTTGCATTTGCGTAGACACGGGAACTTCCCGTGAGCTGTTCCGGGTCATTAATGGAACTCATATCTAGTGTAGTCCATGGAAGTTTTAAGATTCTTGCAACCGCATAAGCAATCTGAGATTTGCCAGTTCCCGCAGGACCGATCAGCAAAATTCCGTATGCCGGAAGCGTATGGGTTCTGTTGATCTGAATAATGGTTTCTATAATTCTCTGTTTTACCCGTTCCATTCCATAAAGCTCTTCATCCAGAATCCTTCTCGCTTCGTCTGGGTCAATCGACTCAAAATAATTATTTTTCCACTGAATATTCATCATAATCGAAAGAGCTCTCTGCGCGTGTCTTCTTTCCTCCGGTGATACCTCATGAGATTTTGCAACTGCAAGATTCCTTCTTGCCCAAAGACGGATATTATCCGGAAGGGTTCTGCCTGCACAGTTCATGAAATCTGTGATGCTGGGAATACTGGTCAGCTTCATGCTGTCCCCATCTTCTTCCTGTTCCTCATCTATCACATCTTCCGATGGTGCGCTGCTTGCCAGAAGTCTTTCAATCATAAACTGTAAAAATCCGTCCTCCGCAGAAAGCTTCGTGGAACCGCCGAATGCCATCTCCCGAATCTTATATACCGCATATCCCTCTTCCCTGTTTTCACCGGAAAGTCTTACATTGATACGATTTTCTCCCAACCATTTGAGCAGACTCACAAAGCGGGCATCCACCTGAAGAATATCCGCACTCACAGTTCCCTCTTCCTCATTAAACTCAAAGGACGTTCTGCTGTTTGGATTGGTAAATATTCCGTGGGAATGGTGCTTCCACGCTCTGATATGGTTGTCCAGAATCAACATAGGTTTCTCTGGTGTTGCTTCTGTTTCATTGGAACGGAATGTGGCATATGTACATTCCGCAGGTTTCTTTTCATCCGGTGTATGTTTAAAATCAAAAACTGGCATAGTTTCCTCTCCTTCTCTAATTCCTGCAAATCTAACAGTCACAGCTTTTCGTAATCATCTTATCGTTATACCCTGGATATGTCAAACAGATTTCTCTTTATGACCCAAGCTTAATTAAACGACCTGTTTCCGCATTCACTCTGTGGGAAATGGATATTACGGTTCTGCCTGTGCTGACCCGCTTCAGTGCCTGCAGAACCTCTTTTTCTGTCTGTGCATCCAGATTGGCTGTAATTTCATCAAGCAATAACAGCTTCGGCTTTGCAACCGCTGCCCTGGCAATAGAAAGAAGCTGCCACTGTCCCTGAGAAAAAATCCCCTGCGTACACACGGTATCGTAGCCTTCATCCAGATTCTCAATTGCTTCATCCAGTCCTGCTATCGCTGCCGCCTCCCGCACTTCATCCATGGTAATGCTTTTATCATACAACGTAATCTGATCCTTCACTGTTCCGGGAACCATATGAAAAGACTGCTCTACATATCCAAAAAGTTTTCGCCTTTCGGAATCTGGAATTGTACTTGCATTTTTACCACCAATTCGTACATTCCCATGCTTTGGCGAATAAAGTCCAAGCAGTAGCTTGAATATAGTACTCTTTCCCGCTCCAGTCCGTCCGGAAAGAGTAACCTGCTCTCCTTCCTTTACCTGAAAACTCAGATTTTCAAATATATTGTAGTCATCATACGCAAATGTCACATCCAAAAATTCAACTAATATCTTCTTTTCCGTTTGCTCGTTTTGTTCCATTTGTTGCTTTTGTTCGAATTTGTCCGTTTTCTCAGATTTATTTGTTTTCTCAGATTTATTTGTTTTCTCTGTATTATTCGATTTTTCTATATTATTCGATTTTTCTGTTTGCTTCGTTATATGCGGAAGTTCTTCCAATCCAAAAAATTCATTAATCCGGTGCACTCCGGCAAAGGCCGATTGTATAGTCTGAATTTCCATTCCAAGGCTTTCTACCGGTGTAAAGATTTGTGAAATATAGTTCATCACCGCAACAGCTGTTCCTGCTGACATTCCAAATATCCGCAGCACTTCCGTATTCCCCGATGCAGAAAAGAGCATGACCACCGCCACAACGAGCGCATTTAATATCAGGATCACCGGTGAATAAATGGCATCATAGAAATTCGTTCTCTCCACTGCCCGATAACTGTCCTCAATATATTTATCGTACTGCTTTGCCATATATCCCTCTTTATCCAGATTATGAATCGTACGGATGTTATGAAGCGTCTCCGGTACATGACCCGATGCCCTGCTTACCGCGCGCCTGTTCTCTATCTGTGCTGCCAGCATATTTTTCTGGACTACCCGTGTAAACCAAAATAAAACTGGAAGAAGTACCAGAAGAACAAATGCAAGCCCCTTATTCCGAAACCATATCACGGTAAGAATACTGATAATCTTACATGTATCTGCCGCCATACTGATAATCCCGGATGTAAACAGATTCTCCACCGTATCTACATCCCCTACGAACCTCGACGCAACTGCTCCCGGTTCCTGCTTTGTAAGCACATCAGCAGTAAGGTTGGTAAATTTATCCATCAGCCTTCCTCTCAGTGCATGGGTGATTTTCTGTCCAAACTGAATCAGGAGACCTTCTCGTAAACTTTCCATCACACCGGTTAAAATCAGCAAAGCAAAATACAATATAACATCAATATAAACAATTTTATTTCTATTTGTAATTGTATCTATGATATTTCCCAATATCAGAGGTGGCAATAATGCTGTCACAATCGCACCAATCACTGCAAATACAATACCCAGAGACAACCATTTTTCTTTTTTTACTGTCTTCCATATAACACCTCTTACGCTCTTCTGACTACGCATCTGCCCCTCTTCCTTTCTTGCCTTCTGCCTGTGTTTCTGTTTTCTCATCAGCCTGCACTTCATAGAGCCTTGCATATTCCGGACAATCCCTTTTGATACTTTCGTGAGTACCTACTACGGTCTTTCCATTTTCCATCCAGATTACCTGATTCATTTCTGGAAACAGATAAAGCCGATGTGAAAGAATCATTACAATGCTGTCTTTTGCTAACATCTTCAGGTTCTGAAAAACTTCTTTTTCCGTCTTTCGATCCAATGCTGAAAACGGGTCATCTAAAATCAGCACTGGTTTCCGATGGCATAACGTTCTTGCCAGAGCCAGTCTCTGAGCCTGACCACCGGAAAGCCGGACACCACTGTTTCCAACAATCGTGTCAACTCCATCTTCCATGGCCCCAGCTTCTTCATCAAAGCACACCGCCTTAAGATAGGTAAACACGTCCGCCTCATCACCAAGCAGCACATTATTTTTAATACTGTCATCAAATAGTTCTGGATCATGACCGAGATAACCGATTACCCCGGTCTGCTCGTCATCCTTCATATCCCACAATTCTTTTCCGTCAAACGTAATGCTTCCTTCGTAAGGTGACTCACATAGAAATGTTTTTCCTAACGTGGATTTCCCACAAGCCACTGCTCCTGTCACTCCGATAATCTGTCCCGATTCTGCTGTAAATGAAAGATTTTCGTAAATCTTATTTCCTCCGGAATACGCAAAACTTAAATCCGAAACTTTTAGCTTTCCCGCATTCTGTATGCGACTTTCATCATCAGAATCCACCACCTGCATCAAAGGTTTCATTCGTTTCCATGAAACCTGGGCTTTATGAACCGCATTAAAAAGTTTGGCTGCGTGGGAAGATTTTACGGACAACTTCGTAAAGCATGCCAAAAAGGTGGTAAATGTTGCCACATCCCACATTTCCCATCCAATTCCCAATACATTTCTGCTTCCGAAATACAGAATAAATAACACACCACCCATGGATATAACCTGATATAAGGGCGGAAGTGCTGCACTCCAGATAGTCGCCTTCACTGCAGATTCTTCATAATCAGAAAGATTCTTTTCATAAGCCTCATTTCTCTCCTGTTCACATCCATACACACGATAAGTAATTGCGTTGGAAACTCTGTCCAGGGTTACTGCACTTAAAGCTCCCGCCTGCTGCTTATAGGCAGCACCTGTTCTCTGCACAATGGTTTTCATCTTCTCCGCTAACATATAAGAAATCGGTGGAAACAGCATACTTAATACCGCCAGTCTCCAGTCATAGTAAAGCAGCATGCCTGCATAAGCCGCCATCGCCACCCCTGTATCAAAGATTTCTGTGGTAAATTTTCTCATTCCTTCCGCACAGTCATCTACATCCAGAATGGCTTTCGTCATAACATTTCCCACGCCTTCTTCTTCCAGTTCTGCTCTGCTTTTATGAACCAGATTTGCATAAAGAATTCCCTTCATTCTCCGATTCACATTATTTGCAAAGCATCTTACATAAAAACGCTTGATGTATCTGGCGGCCTGAACTACCACAATTGCAAGCACATAGCCAAACACCAGCATCAGCATATCGTGAAATACCGCTCTCTTTTCCAGAATATTTACCAGACAGCCTGTCATTTTTCCTTCGAACCAAGGTCCCGCCAAAAGTCCCAGGTTATAAATAAGACCGGAAATGGTAACCACAAGCAATGCCTTCCATTCTAATCGAAAATAAGAAAAAATGTGGTCTGCCTGAAATCCGACATTCTTACTTTGTTCTATTTTACTGTTCTCTTTCATTCTACTCATCCGCCTCGTCTTCCGACATTTGTTCTGTATGTTCACTTATGCTTTCCATATATTTCGATATTTCGGTAAATCCTGCACGTCTTTGCAGCTTTGATCTCCAATAAAGCGTGTCTAAGGTTTTACAGAAGCTTTCCTTTTCCTCCTCGGGAAGCTCCGCCAGTAGCCACTCATAAAATACACTCTCGATATACGCCTTGGAATTCTTCAACTGCTCCGCTTTCTCCGTGGCATACAGAAGCTGGCTTCTCTTATCCTTCGGATTGGGTTTACGGTATAAATATCCTTTGCTCTCCAGTCTTGCCGCCCGTCTTGCGGCAGCACCCTTGTCAATTTTCAATTTTTCCCGCACTTCTGCCTGCGTCAGTCCCGGAGAATGCCTGATTAAATGGACAAAGTCAAACTCCGCAGTTCCGATACCTTCCTCTTTCATAGTCTGTATGGTAAATTTACTTACTTCCCTTGCTATTTTTGTTATCTTTCTTCCTGTCTCATCCATGAGTCTCTCCCTCCTTTTTCTAATTTTCTGTCTTACAAAGTTTAAAAAGGATGTACCTACATCTTTTTAGATGATAGTACATCCTTTTTCGCATGTCAATCCCATAATAAAAACTATCGTTCCACCTGATACTCCGGGCACACTGTCTGCAAATGCCGTACAAAATCCATTAATTCCATCCTTTAACATATAAAAACCCCCTGTCTGATTATGGAATGATACTAACAATCCACATTAAACAAACAGGAGGTTATTTTCTAAACATTTCTTAAACTATATGATACCAGGGTCAAAAGGTCATGCTGTTCATGCTTGTATGAAAAAGTATGACCTTATGACCCGCAAAACATGAGAAAGTAGCCATTTTTTGTAGAAAAATGAGCGGATTTCGAATGTTTTCAGGATTTCGCAAGCGTGAAACGCGGAGAAATCCGTAGGTATCATGGAGTCATAGACTTTTGACCTCAATATCATTGTATATTATTCCATCGTACCCAGTATTTTCACTGCTGTGCCGTAGGCGATTACTTCTGCAGCCCCACTCATTACCTGTGAAGAGCCATATTTAATATCAATTACCGCATCTGCACCTAACTCTTTTGCTTCATCCACCATACGTTTTACAGCAATCTGACGTGCTTCATTCAGCATTTCCGTATAACCGACAATCTCACCGCCAACCAAAGTCTTCATACCTGCCATAAAATCACGCCCAATATTCTTCGTCTGAACTACCGTCCCTTTTACCATTCCCAGAGCTTCAATCTCTTTTCCCGGAATATAATTAATACTTAGCAGCTTCATCCTCTTCTCCTCCTTCGATTTCCTTTAATCTACCTCGCATCACAATGATGATACCGACAATTATCACTGCTGGAATTCCGATAAGGAACAACAGTAATCCCATCGGAATTGGGTCCACACTATTTCCCCATAAAATCATTCCGATAATAAATGCCATAAGCATCATCATCACCACACCGCCTATAACGGCTCCCATTTTTTTCTTCATATGAATGTCAACTTTGCTCAGATTCACAAAATCTATGCCCTCCTTTTCCATTCGCTCCATCTCTTCCAGCCATTCATCCGTTTCCAGCGTATGCATAGTGCATTTTTTCTCTAAAATTGCAGTAGTAAGAGCTAGCATATTGGTCAGATTATCCCGCTCTTTTTCCAGAATATCTATATGCCGCTCCAGACATTCCTCCAGTGATGTACATTCACTTAATACGGATTTTATTTCATCTACAGATACACCAAGCTTTCGCAGAAGTTTGATTTTCTTTAATGTATCAATATTCTTCTGTCGATATTCACGATATCCGTTTTCTGCTCTTTCCGGTATGATAAGCCCCTGACTTTCATAAAACCGGATATTTTTGCTGGTAATTCCGACCAGCTCCTCAACCTGCTTAATCTTCATATGCAAGCCTCCACTTTCTAATAACTGTTTCGATGTGCCTTTGTTATACAGCTTCCATAAGGTGGAAGGTCAATAGGAAAACACAAATTTATACAGTTTTTCTTTCCGTCCATGCTCATATATTTCATATTAACATAAAAAAAATAAAAATGTCCATTGTATTTGAAGAACCGCAGATAGCTCTGTGATTGACGGGTGACAAAACGAATGCTAAAATGTCCCTGTTCTTTGTAACGAAAACAAAATAATATGCATTAATAAATATGATACCAGGGTTAAAAGGTCATTTTTCGCAGAAAGGAGGGACACTATGCAGTCTATGGATGAAATTTACCAACAATATGCATCGATGGTTTATCGCTATATATTTGCAAGAATAAGAAACGCAGATATTGCGGAAGAAATCACACAAGAGACTTTTTATCAGGCAATCCGATGCAGTTCAAAGTTCGATGGCTCATGTAAGGTTTCAACATGGCTGTGTGCCATTGCCAGAAATCAACTGGCTGCTTACCTCCGGAAAAATCATATTCATGAAGATTGGGAACAGGCTAAGCTGACTTCCGGCTCAGCAGAGAATGACTATCTGGTAAAAGCCAGCCAGCTCTCACTGCTAAAACAGTTGCATTCCATTTCAGATCCTTATAGAGAAGTCCTGTACTTAAGGGTATTCGGAGAATTATCTTTTAAAGAGATTGGTGAAATCATGGAAAAATCCGAGAACTGGGCACGGGTAACCTTTTACAGAGGAAAGGAAAAACTGCGTGAAAAAATGATGAAAAAGGAGGAATCATAATGTCTGAGAACGAAAAAAACACCTCACTTCCATGTGAAGTAGTGAGTGACATTCTACCATTATATATAGACAATCTGACGAGCCCCGTCACCACTACGCTCGTTGAAAATCATTTGAAATCATGTGAAAACTGTAATAAAAAATATCTTTCTATGACAAATCCAATGGCAGAAAAAGACTCAAAAGTGCGAGATAAGAAAGAAATTGATTTCTTGAAAAGGACAAAAAAACATAATCAAAGGATAATCCTTCTAGTATCTGCCTTTGTTATCCTCATTGCTATTCTCGGTGTGATGGCTAAATATTTTATTATCGGAAATGATGTAAATGCGGAATACTTGAACTATACCCTAGATGTAACCGAAAAAGAATGCCATATTAGCGGACAAAGCACTGCGAGCTCCGGAATAAAGCAGGTACAAGTCAACGAATCAGATGGTATTGTTAAGATTACAGTAAAAGTTGTAGAAAAAAGTCTGTTCTACAATCCGTCCTTTGATGAAACTTTCCAGTCCTCACAAGCCATCAAACAAGTTTGGATCGGAAATGAAATCGTTTGGGCAGATGGAGTAAGAATTTCACCACTCGCTGCGACATTGTATAAGAACTATAATCCATATATAGGAAATATGCCGCAAAATGGAAAATTAGTCTCTACCCTGAATATGGTTGGATACACCGGAAACTTTACAAATGAGTTACAAACATCCACCGAGCCCTATGGTTGGACTATGTTTTTTGAAACTGATTTTCCAGCTTCCCAAAAAGAAGAACTAGAAGAACATTTACACGCTTATGCCTACATTTTATTAGCTGAAATAGAAAATCTGGGCGAACTTACCTATGAATATACTCTGAATGGTGTTTCACAGACACTGACCGTAACGGAAGCTGACGCCTCCGAATACGCAGGACAGAATATCAAAGATATAGGTAAAAATGTTGCGAAATTAGAACTGCTTATTCGCCAAACGGGAATGTAAAAATACCATTTCCTCTGTCGTGTGTCAGATAACAATATCCTGACGGGCACAAGATTTTGACCTTGTGAATTCGTCAGGATATTTCTTACAATTCTTCTGTCTTAAAAGTTGTATAGCCTTCATAGTAGTAGCTATGATCTATGCCTTTCATATAGATTTCACGGCTGTTGATTTCATCTGTAAGTGCACTTTTGAGCAGCACCTTAATCTCCAAATCTTTAATCGGACTGCGTTCCATTGCGAGCAGATAGTCCCCTTTATCAACTTTACTCCAATCAACAACTTTACCGATTTCACTTTTCAAAATATGGTCGAGCCAAATACGGGTACTTCTTCCATTACCCTCACGGAACGGGTGAGCAATGTTCATCTCAACATACTTCTCGATTATCTCATCAAAGCCTGACTGTGGCATTTTGTCAATATTTTCAAGTGCCATCTGCAAGTACATTAAAGGTACAAAACGGAAATTGCCCTTTGCAATATTGACCGTTCTGACTTTACCCGCAAAATCATAAATATCCTCAAAGAGATACTTATGGATTACCTGCAAAGTCGAAAACTTGCCGGCAGGGAGATTATCAAAAATACCTTTTTCAAAAAGTGTGAGAGCCTTTTTTTTGCTGATACGTTCTTCCTCACGAGCAAGGTCAGAAGAACTTGTCAGCCCTAATTTATTTTCTAGTGCCATTTCGCACCTCCAAAATTAAAAACGTAACCACATAGATTAAACATATCATATCAAACAACTTAAATCAATGTCTGTTGGCCATTTATAAAAACCGAAACTACTTGTTTTATTTTGATAACCGCCTGAATTCCAGTGGGGAAACCCCATATACTTCCGCAAAAACGCTGAGGCCACAATGACCCCAGCGTTTTCTTTCAAAACTTTCTATTTTATTACTTGTATTATTTTGCAGGCTGTGGATTTTCATAGCTTCCTTTTACAGCATCTTTTCCATTTACAATCCATCCTGCCCATCCGTCATTATAGCTGGTTTATTTTGCAATTCATTCACATTTTTGGCATTTAATAAGATGATAGCAAAAATATATTCTGTTGTAAAATTATTTTTCCTATAATTGATATTTTCTATCAATCAATATATTTTCAGGGGATGCAGCAAGCACCGCATCCCCTGTATTTAGTCGCCAAACATATGGCAAAAATGATTGAATTGTCCATTTGATGGGGCAAATGTATTAGCATCCGATACGAAAGATATTGCAAATTGCATTAAATAACTCGGAACAGCTATTAAAGTTAAAACACATAGTTTCGTCCTCCTTATTCGTTTTCTTTTTGTGTTAGCTAAGCACAAATACAATGTAACAATTCTGTAACATTTTTTCAACCGGTAAATAATGGATACTCCCCACCATTTCTTAAAAGTATTTCTTCCACAATGGTGCTTGTTCCTTTGTGTGAATGACCATAGGCTTATCATCCACCTTTTTTATCTTCAATGTTCTCACCTCCTAGTAGACATAAAAATAGCCATTACGGAAATTCTCATTCCCATAATGGCTATCATAATTATTATATTTAATTTCCTACTTCTTTCAAAGATGGATACTGACTGTTAAAATTAGCAATACGAAAATCGAAAATGTTATTCCTTAGTTTTTAACGAAAATCAAAAAGGTTCTATTTTACATATATGTAATCGTGAAAATATCTTGTAGCTTCGTCCAAATTATGCTAACATTTACGAGAGGTGAAAACAATGACAAATGTAGATGTGGACAAGGCCATAAACAGTCCCTTCAGATATGCCGGTGGGAAGTTCTATGCCAGAAAGCTCATTGCTGAGCATCTAATTGACACAACGGTCTACTGCGAACCATTTGCCGGAGGGGCAAGTGTCTTTTTTTATAAGAAGAAAAGTGAAATTAATATTTTAAATGATTTGGATGAAGCGTTAATATTGGTTTACAAAACCATAAGAGATTATCCACAGGAGATGATTCAACTACTGGATTCTTTTCCGGCACCAAGCAAGGAGGCCCACACCTATTATAAAAATGAATTTAAACCAAAAAACGAATTAGAAAAGGCTGTCAGATGGTATTACCTTAACCGAATCAGCTACAGTGGTATTATGAAATTTGAAAATATGTATTTTGGCTATGGCGAAAAATATTCTATGACACCTAAGAACTGGCCCCGCAATATTGAACGTACCAGTGCAAAGCTTCAAGGTGTAAAAATATTAAACCAGACTGCCATTGATGTCATTGATCGTTTGCCGGACGGAAGCCTTGCATTTGTAGATCCGCCATATTTCAATGCTGACCAGGACAAATTCTACACCAAACATTTCAGCAGAGAAGACCACTTACAATTAGTAGATTGTATTAAGGATAATAAGAAACGATTAAATTTCTTCATTACATACGATAATTGTGATGAAATCAGAAAATTATATGATTTTATGCCTTTCATGTATGACAAGGAATGGAATTATTGTATCAGCCGGACAGATGACCAAAAGCATAACAAAAAGCTGGCCGATGGCCACAAGGGAAATCGCGAAAAGGGAAAAGAGCTATTCATCCTGAATTATCAAGTATAACCACAAAAAGTACCTTCTCAGGAAGGTACTTTTTATCTTTTTATTCCTTGTTTTCGCTTCGCTCTGGCAAAATCCTCCAGGTAGTCCGTTATCTTTGCTATAGGTTTCCAAACAGGGTCATCCTCCAGCATAACATACGGTGTCCTGGTAATTACCCCATTTTCTGCAATCTCATGAGAAAACGCAAAGCGCCAATCCTGAAACGCACTGTCAAACACAGACTGATACTCATTAAGACAATGATAATATGCCGTCACACGTTCCAATACTTTTTCATTTTTTATCAATTCAAATTTTTCTGAGTAGGTAGCTCCTGCAATCACCGCATTTGACAAATTTGAGATAATGATATCAAAATCTTCCTCCATATACCGGTCATTCGTAGTGTCCGCTTTCGAAAGATCACTCCTTGACTTATGGCATTTGATGGTGCAATATACCTTATCCTTGTATTCCGTCCTGCGTGTTCTGGATGTTCCAACTTTCATACTGCCACGACTTGCATTTTTACATTCTACTTTTATAATCACACCCGTCCTCTGATGAGTAATAGTAACATCTTCATCATGCATACCGCTCTGAGCATTCAGATTCAGCTTGGACACTACCCACTCATGGGGATTCAAAAGTCCTTTCAACAAATTATATACCTGATATTCCGTAGCCTTCCCACGAATCATAGGCACTACCTTTTGGTCTTCCAATATATCAAACAAAAACTCTTCTGGAATTTTATATTTGTAACAATAGCTCTGGAGCTTATCGAGCATATCTTCATCCATTCACATTGACCACCTTTGCATATTGTATTTCCTACAAACACATTATAGAAAAACTGTTCAAAAGTATCAACATAATTTTATGCAAAAGAGTATGTTACCTCCCAACATAGCGAGATAACATACTCTTTTTTAGAATTCCAACCGCATCTGATACCAGACCACATTTCCATGCGTCGAATCTGAAACACCTTCATTTTTAAATCCAAATTTTGCATAATACGGAACCAGTCTGTCTTTACAGGTAAGCACCAGCCCTTTTCTTCCCTGCACCCTTGCATCCTCAATGGCACGCTGGATAAGCTGACCTGCATATCCATGTCTGCGATGAGATGGAATGGTATTCACCCCGAAAATCATCTGCCATGCACCATCCTCATTATGCAATTCTGCTTTTTCATACATTTCGTCTGTCAAATCCGCCTCATCTGTGACAAAGCCATCCACAAACGCAATCAGTTTTTCTCCTTCAAACATCAGCCAGAAATGATTTCCATAATACCTTAATCGCTGCGCAAACTCCGCCTCCGTTGCAGCTTCCGCAGCCGGGAAACATTCTGCCTCCACTGCTGCTACCGCCTGCAAATCGTCCATTGTCGCTGTTCTTATCTCCATGTTCTCTCCTACCTCTCTGCCTTATATATTTCTGTCTTGGCTTCCACCAGCTTTTCTCCCTCATACCGAAGCTTCAGTGTAAAAAAATCTGGACTTTCTTCCAATAGATGTAAAAAAATCGTATCACCTTCCCACAGCTTTAGCTCAAAGATTTTTGATTTATCTACCCATACAAGTTCTCCCTCATTACACTCAATCAAGTCTCCACTGAACTCACTGGCTGTAAATAAATGCATGTATTCCATTTCCCACTCGTTCGACAAAAAGGTAATAATCCCTCGGAACTGATACTTTTCTAACGTGAGTCCTGTCTCTTCCTTCACTTCTCTGAGAAGACACTCCTCCGGTGTCTCTCCTGGTTCAAACTTTCCACCTACACCAATCCATTTATCTTTATTCAAATCATTTTTCTTTTTCACACGATGAAGCATCAGATATTTTTCATCTTTTTCAATGTAACATAGCGTTGTCAGTATTGCACTCATTTTTCTCTCCTATCATTATTTATTTGCTATCTTAAGAAACTCTTCCATTGCTCTGCTTATATATCTTCCCTTTTTCCAGTAGAAATGCACCTCACGTTTATTGCCTTTTGTCGACAGTTTATAATACACTACCCCCGATTGCCTTGGTACACGCATAGCCAAGGTATCACTGACAAATGCAATGGCCATTCCTGAATTGGCAATATTGTATGCCGTCATCTGTTGGTCAACCTCCAGCATAATCTGCGGTTCGAATTCCTGTCTCTGACAAATATGGTTTGCCCTCACGCGGGTATCATTTTCCTTTTTCAATAATACAAAAGGCTGTCCCTGAAATTCCTTAAGATTCACTTCCTTTACCGCCTCATCCAAATGTGTGCCGTTTCGAATCATTTCCAGTGAAATCTGATATTCTCTCAATTTTTCATTAATAGCAAACTGCTCCGGCACCGCCAGCATCAGATGTTCCTCCCGAAAAGGTCTCCAGTCAAATATCTCATTATCCAGGATGCAATTATCCAAGACCATGTCAATGGTTCCGTTTCGAATAAACTGATTCAATTTTACTGTAGTTTCCTCTATTAATTCAACCCTTATCATTGGAAATTTTTTTCCAAATTCCGATAACACCGGTGGAAGAATCAGTGAAGCAAACAAACTGCTGCCCCCAATGGTCAGACTTCCTGTCTTCAGTTCGCCCAAATCATTGATATAATTTACAAATTCATTTTTCACAGACATCATCTGTTCCACTGTCCGAATATATTGGACTCCATATTCCGTAAGCTGAAGAGGCTTCGTGCTCCTGTCAAAAATAGGATAGCCGATTTTATTCTCAATCCGCTTTACCGAAGCACTTAAAGATGGCTGTGAAATAAACAGCTCCTTTGCTGCCTTCGAAAAACTTTTCGCCTGATAAACAGCATATACATACTCCATCCCCTGAAACATTTTTGTTCCTCCGTAGTTGAAATGTAACTATAATGCCTACAGATTGTTCCGTGCTACGCACTTTCACAATCTGCCCCTCTATTCGCATATCGTGGGATTACATCCCACTTTTAGGCTCATATCGGGATGAGTCAAAAGGTCTTTCATTCACTTATGAGCAAGCTCATGTGAATTTAGACTTTTTGACCTGTATTATAGTCTTTAAATTATAGTATTTATAATAATATATGTATTTGATTATATCACATATCCTTTTTATAATAAACACAGTGTTTAAAGTTTGTTATTGTAAGGGAGATAAATAACATGTGCGTAGAAAAGAAGAATGATTATCGTATAGAAGCCGATTCCATCGGAACCAAGGACGTTCCGGAAAACGTATATTATGGAGTCCAGTCCTTGAGAGCGGCAGAAAACTTTCACATTACCGGACTGAACATGCACCCGGAGATTATCAACAGTCTGGCTTATATTAAGAAAGCCTGTGCCATCACCAACTGCGAGGTGGGCCTGTTGGACAAGAAAATTGCAAATGCGATCGTTCAGGCCTGTGATGAAATTATTGCCGGAAAATTCCATGATGATTTTATCGTAGACCCAATTCAGGGTGGTGCCGGAACTTCCCTTAACATGAATGCCAACGAAGTCATTGCCAACAGAGCCATTGAGATCCTCGGTGGCGAAAAAGGCGATTATGATATTGTACACCCCAATGACCATGTAAACTATGGACAGTCTACCAATGATGTTATCCCCACAGCAGGAAAGATTACTTCTCTTCGTCTGCTGAAGAATTTAAAAAGTGAACTGCTCCGTCTCCACGATACACTGGAGAAAAAGGCAGAAGAATTCGACCATGTAATCAAGATGGGAAGAACCCAGATGCAGGATGCTGTTCCGATTCGTCTCGGACAGGAATTCCGTGCTTACTCTGTGGCGATTATGCGTGATATCCGACGAATGGACCTCGCTATGAATGAAATGCGGACGGTAAATATGGGCGGCACGGCTGTTGGTACTGGGATAAATGCCGATGAAACTTACTTGAAACGGATTGTTCCAAATCTTTCCGAGGTGGCGAATATGGAGCTTGTTCAGGCATTTGACTTAATTGACTCTACCCAGAACCTTGATTCCTTTGTATCCGTTTCCGGTGCGGTAAAGGCCTGTGCGGTTACACTTTCCAAGATAGCAAACGACTTACGTCTGATGTCTTCTGGTCCAAGAGCCGGATTTGGAGAAATCAATCTCCCGGCAAGACAGAATGGTTCTTCCATCATGCCGGGTAAGGTAAATCCAGTTATTCCTGAGGTAGTGAACCAGGTGGCTTTCAATATTATTGGAAATGATGTCACTATCACTATGGCTGCTGAAGGCGGACAGTTGGAATTAAACGCATTTGAGCCAATTATCTTCTACTGCATGTTCCAGTCTATCGATACACTGGCTTATGCCGTGCAGACCTTTATTGACAACTGTGTATCTGGAATTACGGCAAATGAAGAAAGATGTCGCAGTCTGGTAGAAAACAGTGTGGGAATTGTCACTGCAATCTGCCCTCACGTAGGATATAAGAAATCGGCTGAGATTGCCAAAAAGGCACTTGCAACCGGACAACCGGTCCGCAATCTGATTCTTCAGGAAAATCTGATGACAGCCGAAGAATTAGACAGTATTCTTGACCCGGTACATATGACAGAGCCTGGAATCTCCAGAAAAGATATCTTATTAAAAAAGAAAAATACATTATAAATATTTTCATGAAATAATTCGACATTATCAAAATAGGAAATTTGTCTGTTGTATTTCCTATTAAACATATAGAAACTTCTTAATCATAATGAAAAGGTGTGGTTCCACGTGAGCCACACCTTTTTCGTTCTATCATTCTGTTAAATATTATTTTCTGTTTGCAGGTTCTACCGCAACAGTCTTTCCTTTAATCTTAACATTCTTCATTGCTTTCAGCACTTCTGCGGCATATTCTCTCGGAACTTCTACAAATGTGTATTTATCATACATATCAATGGTTCCTACTACTTTACCATTTAATCCGGTTTCTCCAGCAATGGCACCAAGAATATCTCCCGGCTTTGCTTTCTGCTTCTTTCCAATGTTAATGAAAAGACGTACCATGCCAGATTCTCCGGCTCCGGTATCACCAAAATCAAATTCTTCTTCTTTTTCAGCAGATTCATTTTGTCCGGAACACATTTTCAAAAATGCGGCTGCCATATCCATAGCTGTATAATCTGACTCATTCAGTCTTGCCTCTACTGCATTAATCATAGATGTTAAATCTTCATTCTCAATCATGTATTCAATTTCATCCAGCAGTTTTTCCATCTTTGTATTTACCACATCATTCATAGATGGAACTTTTTGTAAATAAATTTTTGTCTTACAATATCTTTGAATTTCTTTTAGCTTGTAAACTTCTTTGCCAGTTACAAAAGAAAAGGCCCTTCCTTCTCTTCCTGCACGTCCGGTTCTTCCAATACGATGTACATAGTATTCGTCATCCTGCGGAAGATCATAGTTGAATACGGCTTCTACTTCGTCAACATCAATTCCTCTTGCAGCCACATCCGTCGCAACCAGAATATCGGTCTTTCCCGAACGGAAGCCCTGCATAACACGGTCACGCTGCTCCTGTTTCAAATCCCCATGAAGAGCTGCGGCAAAATATCCTCTGCCCAGAAGCGCCTGTACCAAAAGGTCAACCTGCTTCTTGGTATTACAGAATACCACAGAAAGCTTTGGTGCATAAATGTCTAACAGACGTGCGAGTACTTCTTCCTTATTCTTTTCTTTTACTTCATAATAATACTGCTCAATATTTGGAACAGTCAGTTCCTTCTTTGTTACCTTGACAAGCTGTGCATCTTTCTGGAACTGCTTTGTGATTTCCATAATCGGCTTTGGCATTGTTGCGGAAAATAATACCGTCTGTCTCTCCTCCGGAACACTGTTCAGAATAAATTCAATATCCTCACGGAATCCCATGTTCAGCATTTCATCTGCCTCATCAAGCACCACCGTGTGAATGTGGTCCATCTTGATTGTCTTTCTTCTCATATGGTCCATGACACGCCCCGGTGTACCGATGACGATCTGTGTACCACTTTTCAGAGAACGAATCTGCTTTACAATCTCCTGTCCACCATAAATAGGAACTAATTTAATGCCATGCATATATTTTGCAAGATTACGAATCTCATCCGCAACCTGAATTGCAAGCTCTCTTGTCGGACACAAGATGATTGCCTGAAGCTTTTTGCTTTTCGGGTCTATCTTCTCCAGAAGCGGAATACCGAACGCTGCTGTTTTTCCCGTTCCGGTCTGCGCCTGGCCGATTACATCGTGTCCCTCCTGAATCAGTGGAATTGCTTTGGACTGAATTGGCGAAGCTTCTTCAAAGCCCATATATTTTACTGCTTTCAAAATCTCACTTGAAAGCCCCATATCTTCAAATTTAATACCTTCCATCGTCTCTCCTTCTCTCAAAAAACACTCCTTGCTTTCTCATCTGTGCAAGGAGTGAAATAACATCTTTATATTTTACTAAAAACCATTTCAAAAGTCAATTTTCTCTTTCATTAACTTCATTTTTTCTTTCCGGCTGAGCTGCTTGATATGATATTCCCGGCTCATTGCTTCTTCCTTTGTTTCAAATTGCTCCTGATAGACCAATTTTACCGGTCTGCGCGTCTTCGTATACTTGGCGCCTTTCCCTGCATTGTGGGCTTCCAGACGCTTCTCTAAATTGTTGGTCCACCCGGTATATAATGTACCGTCACTACATTCTACTATGTATGTGTAGTTCATGTTGTTTATTCCTGCCTCTTATGATTTCCATATTATTTCCATAAATCATATACTCTTTAAGAGTCTATGTCAATCGAAGATAATCCGATATTCAACTAAATGCCGCTACAGTCTCTGGATGGAGTGCATTACGCAGATATTTCGGCAGTCTTGCTTCAAAATCAGCAGTGAAAGCTGTCAGTTGCTCATCACTGAGCTTTAAAATTTCCTGAAGACTTGCTTTATTTTGCGCCAAATCTTGACCAAGGACTGAAATCTGCGCAAAATTCATATATATTTTTTGTTTTTTTCAGCTATGTAAATCATTTATTTCCCGAAAGCAACACAATTGCACTTGTCAATTTAAGCACTTTATAGCAGAATATATAATAGAAATGAATATTTTGTCTACTTCCAATTTTTAGAGAGGAGAAAATTTATATGAAAAAAATGGGAAAAAATATGCTTACATTGATGATGATGGCTTTAAACATTCTTCTAGTTACAGGATGTAAGAGTACTCTGAAAAATTCCTCCCCTATAATTACAATTGAAAACATAGAACAAATAAGCAAAATTCAGATACATGCACATAAAATGGATAAAACGGAGTACCCATCTAATAAATTTGAAAATCTTATTAAAGACTTGGAGAATGCTATTCCACTAGATGATACAGAAGCAAAAAAAGTTCCTGTAAATGATAATAAAATGTATATTTCTTTTATTTATGAAAATGGTGAAAAAAATATTTTTTCATTTTTTAAGTGGGATAGAAAGTGGTATTTAGAACATAATGGTAATCTATATTCTAACGTAGATTTCATAATAAATTATATTGGTAAAGAGAGCTATGACTCACTCTATAAAGATAAAGATGCAATTTTATCTACTAATTCCGAATTTAGTATTACTATCCCATTGGAATATTTGGAGCAATTTTTAAAAGCATATAATAATTCAGAGCAAATGAATATGAAAAATTATTTTCTATTTTCAGTAGAATATATGCAAAATCAAGGATATTCAAAAGAAGATGCCATATCCGAAGAAAAAGCAAGACTGGTAAAAAAATGGAAATTATATAAAGAAGCTGAACGATTAGATATCACTCCATCCGATGATGAGTTCGATAAATTTATGCAACAATGGATTTCAAGACTTTCTAATGCCAATAATGTTAAGGATTATGAACCTTTATTAGCAGAATATCACACAAGTTGGGAAGATATTATTGTAAAAAACAAGAATATTCTTTATTATCTCGATATAACAAACCAATTATACTATTTTAAATTGTATCGGTTAAAATACGATGAATTTGCGGCAGGAAGTGATACAATAAAAGATACTATCTACGATAATCCAAACGACTACTATAACGCATATTTGGAAAATGAAGTATATTCTTACAAACTGGTAGATGATGAATCCAAACAATTTTTAGATGAATTGACACAAGCAGAACTTGATTTACAGCAATAAAATTCTGTTTAAAAAAGAATCTCCTCGTAGGTGATGTTAATAGCACCTACGAGGAGGAGATTTAAGCGCTTACTTTTCATGTAAATCAACTCTTTACATATAGTAAACTTATGATTGCTTTCTTTTTCTACATATTTTTTCCCTGAAATAATAGATATCTTTTGTTACAACACTGTACACAATGCTTCAACATCTTCCATTTTCGTTGCCCAGCTTGTGGCAAAACGGATAATCGTATGAGAATCATCATATTTTTCCCAAAATCCGAATTCTACCTTCTTGGCCAACTGTTCCATCTCTGTATTCTCAATGATACAAAAAACCTGATTTGTCGGGGAATCAAAACATAACGTATAGCCTTTTTGAATAAGTATCTGCCGAATCCGGTCTGCTGCCTGAATTGCAGGTACTCCGACCCTTCCGTACAAATAATCGGTAAATAATTCATCAAACTGTATTCCAAGCATTCGTCCTTTGGCAAGTAATGCGCCATGCTGTTTGATAATCGTGAAAAGGTGTGGAAGCCACCCTGCTTTCGGAATAACAACCGCTTCGCCAAATAATGCACCGCACTTTGTTCCACCAATGTAGAATGCATCACATAACTCAGCGATGTCTGCTAATGTAATTTCATTTTGTGGACATGCCAGTGCATATGCCAGCCGAGCTCCATCCAGATAAAGCGGAATGTTACGTGAACGGCATAAAGCACTAATTTCTCTCAATTCTGCCTGCGAATACAGTGTGCCATATTCTGTCGGGTGTGAGAGATAAACCATTCCGGGCATAACCATGTGATCACGATTTGCATCATTCTGATAGTCATCCAAAAGAGTTTCGATTTGTCTGACATTAATTTTCCCGTTATTATGTGGCAGTGTCAGAACTTTATGCCCGCCAAACTCAATCGCACCTGCTTCATGCACGCTGACGTGTCCAGTATCTGCAGCAATGACACCTTCATAACTTTTTAGTATAGCATCAATCATCGTGACATTAGTCTGTGTGCCTCCTACTAAAAAGAATACTTCCGCATCCGGTGCCTTGCAGGCATCACGAATTTTTTCTTTAGCTGATTTAGAATAATCATCCAGACCATATCCCGGTGTTTTAACAAGATTGGTTTCCATAAGACGCTTCAGAATCTGTGGATGCGCACCCTCCATATAATCGCATGAAAAAGACAAAAAATTACTCATAATATCTTTCCTCTTTCCGTATGAAATCTATGATATTGACATATTGTTAACATCATTATAAAATATCCTTATCTATGACACAAACATCAATTTGTCATTATTGACATGATACTATATCATTAATCGGAGAGTAAAAAAATGGATGCAACAAAATGTGAAGCAATCTTAACCGCAGCAGAAACCGGCAGCTTAACCGCAGCCGCAGAACGATTAGGTTATACACAATCCGGTATCACAAGAATGCTGGGAAGTCTGGAAAATGAAGTTGGTTTCTCCCTGTTTGTACGCAGCAAAAAGGGGGTACAGCTTACAGAAAATGGAAAAGCAATGCTTCCTCTGTTCCGTGAAATTGTCCACGCGCAGCAAAATGCCCTTCAATTTAGTGCAGATATATGTGGTATCATAAAAGGTTCTTTGACAATTGGCTGCTATTATAGCATTTCTGCCATGTGGATGCCGGAAATATTAAAGGAATTCCGCAATCGTTTTCCAGGCGTATCCATCCAGATGCAGGAAGGTGGAAATCTGGAAATGTCAAAATGGCTGCATGAAAATTCTGTGGACTGCTGCTTTTGCGCCAAACCACGTTCTATGGATTGCGATTGGCTTCCAGTCTATCAGGATGAACTGGTCGCATGGCTGCCACAAAACCACCCACTTGCATTTGCAGACTCATTTCCTATTGAAAATTTAGAAAAGGAACCATTTATTCATACTTCCCCTGACCATGATACCGATCAGGACCGCTTATTAGCTGCCCTGCAACTGCACCCACAAACCCGTTTTACTACAAGAGACGGCTTTACTACCTACAACATGGTAAGTGCTGGGTTAGGAATCAGCTTTAATCAACGGCTTATTGCGCAAAAATGGGACTGCAATGTAGTTGCACAAGTTCCATTTTCTCCACCTCAATTTATAGAATTGGGAATCGCAGTTCCTTCTATAAAAGATGCATCCCCTGCTACAAAAAAATTGATAGAATGTTCTATCCAATGTATTAAAAATATGACAGCTTCCTAATTCCCAGTACCAAAAAATCGAACCGACTAAAAAATGCCCGTCATATGATTTACTAACCATATGACAGGCATTTTTTTATAACACACGTATTAATTTAAGTGAATATGTTCTCTGGATTTTTCGGCAATCTCTTTCTTAATCTTTTCTACAAATTCATCCAACGGAAGAACGTTGGTTTCTTTTTCTCCGTGAAGACGGAATGAAACACTGCGGTCGTCTTTTTCATTAAATCCAACAACTAACAGATAAGGTATCTTCTGTACCTGACCTTCACGCATACGATAACCAAGCTTTTCAGAACGGTTATCAAGTTCTACACGGACATCTGCTGCCTCTAATGCATCAACGATTTCCTGTGCATAAGCATTTAATCCGTCATCATCCGTTTTTACCGGAATAACGCAAGCCTGAACAGGTGCAAGCCATGTTGGCAGATTTCCCTTTGTTTCTTCCAAAATATAAGCCATAAAGCGGTCCAAAGAACCTAAGATAGCACGATGCAATACAACCGGTGTCTTCTTTTCGCCATTGCTGTCAATATAATACAAATTGAATTTAGCCGGCAGACAGAAATCCAACTGACAGGTAGAAAGTGTAATTTCATTACCAACCGCCGGCTGAACATTTACATCCAGTTTCGGTCCATAGAAGGCAGCTTCGCCGAGTTCTTCTGTATACTCAATACCGATGTCATTTAAAACGTGTCGCAGTGCATCTTCAGCAGCATTCCACATCTCATCATCATCGTGGTACTTTTCTTTATTTTCAGGATCACGAAGGGAAAGAACACAACGGTAATTCGTGATACCGAAATCTTTATAGGTGTCAAAAATCAGATTAACAACCTTTGTAAATTCATCCTTAATCTGCTCTGGTGTTACGAACAAATGCGCATCATTCTGGCAGAAATGACGGCCACGTTCGATACCTTTTAATGTACCACTGCTTTCAAAACGGAAGTCGTGCGCAATTTCACCGATACGGATTGGCAAATCTTTGTAAGAATGTCTTTTGTTTGCATAAATCATCATATGATGCGGACAGTTCATCGGTCTGAGAACGAAGGACTCTCCTTCCATTTCCATTGGTGGGAACATATTCTCTTTGTAGTGATCCCAATGACCGGAAGTCTTGTAAAGATTAATCGTACCGATACACGGAGTCATAACATGTCGATATCCCAGTTTTCTCTCTTTATCCTTGATATAGTTTTCCAGTTCCTGCCAGATGACATATCCATTTGGCATATACATTGGAAGACCACGTCCGACAAGATCATCTACCATAAACAGATTCATTTCCTTACCGATTTTCCGGTGGTCTCTTTCCTTGGCTTCCTCTAATAACTGTATATGTGCATCCAGTTCTTCCTGCGTTGGGAAACATACACCATAAATACGCTGAAGCATCTTATTATTGCTGTCACCTTTCCAGTAAGCACCGGAATGACGGAGCAGCTTGAAGTATTTACACATTTTTACATTATCCACATGTGGTCCACGGCAGAGGTCAGTAAAATCGCCCTGGTCATAAACAGTGATATTTCCATCCTCAAGATCTGCAATTAAATCCAGTTTATAAGAATCGTCTTTGAACATTTCCAAGGCTTCTTCCTTAGAAATTTCACGACGGATAATCTTTTTTCCGGATTTGATAACCTTTTTCATTTCTTTTGTGATTTTTTCGATATCTTCATCGCGAATTACGTCTTCCCCAAGATCAATATCATAGTAAAATCCTTCTGCTACAACAGGTCCTACCCAGAATTTCGCATTTGGATAAAGATGTTGCACTGCCTGCGCCATAACGTGGGCACAAGAATGATTGAGCGTATTTAATCTCTCGTCTTCTTTAAAATTAACCATTTCTATTCTCCTTCTTTTTCCTAATAACAGAAAAAGCACCCATAGATTTATTCATAATCTAAGGGTGCTTGCACACGGTTCCACCTTAATTTTTAACTCTTACAGCCGATAACGGGGCAATACGGTAACGCTTCGGAACAAATCCTTCTACGCACAGCTTCGAAGTGGTCTTCATGTAATCCGCCCTCAAGAAACTTCCAGCAAATGTTTCTCTCTCTGTCAGAACCTGACTGCACTACTTTCTTCATCAACGCCTTTATGGGTACAATTTCTTTTTTTATTTAATCAATTATAATATAGTAATAAACTTAATTCAACGGGTTTTGAAAATTATTTTAAAAATTTTCTGTCCTTCTATTTTCGTATCATTCTGTAAAATGTTCCCACACCGATACGGGTTTCAAGCTGATACGCTGAACCCTCGATTACAAATCCTGCCTTTAAAGTTACAAAAAATTCGTTGTAACCATTGACATTACATTAAGCAAATGCTATAGTACAAGCATGTGTTGTAATCAATTATGTTACATCAAATTAAGGAGGTAATTTTAAAATGCAGAAAGTAGTAGAATTTTTACAAAAAAATCCAGTTCAGTACTTAGCAACCGTCGGAAGAGATGGAAAGGCAAAATGCCGTCCATTCATGTTCTGCTTTGAGCAGGACGAAAAGCTTTGGTTCTGTACTAACAACACAAAGGATGTTTACAAGGATATGTTAGCA